>NZ_CALEFV010000218.1 GCF_937877005.1 uncultured Fibrobacter sp.
CGGATAGAGAGTGCCTCATCGAAGTCCTTGGCGTCGGCAGGATCGATAGTAAAGGTAGTCACATCACGGAAATCACGACGCTCGGCAATCTCCTTATCATCAATCTTTGCCGAAATGGCATTTGCCGCCTGCTCACTTGCTACATTTCCTGCATTTGCGCCACCCATACCGTCGCAAACAATTGCAAAGCCGGACTTGTCCTTCAATTCCCTGGATTCACAGCGGTACTGGATCGCTTCCTGGTCACTCATGGCAATCCATTCGCCTTCGGAACAGACGTACATCGTGGCTTTGGGCTTCACGAAGTTCATGGTTCCTTCGGTTTTGTCGTTACAGTCTTCTGGATCTAGGGAACTGACGATACTGAGATTGTCGTTAGTGATAGTTTCATCGCTGCTACAAGATATAGCGCTGATTGCAAATGCGGCGCACAGTGCAGCCGTTGAAAGGCGTTTGAAATTCACCTTATTCTCCTTTGTTCTGTTTTTTTTGGGCGCTAAGATAGAATATTTTGTTTTACATTTGTTGTTGCTTTTTGATTTTTGAGAAAAAAGAGACAGTCTGTTATCTTAAAAAATGCTATTTTTTATTTTGTCGGTATTGAATATGGTTGGTCGTATGATGACCTCTCTCAAAGGTTTTATTTTTGCAGCCCTTTCGGCTATTTGCTATGGCACGAATCCGCTGGGTGCGCTCCACTTGTATGCACAGAACTATTCGCCCGAGACGGTGCTTTTTTACCGATTCTTTACGGCGGCATTGTTACTGATGGTCGTCATGCTATCCAAGGGCTCGCACTTTAAAATTTCGTTTCGCGAGTTCCGTGCGCTTGTGGCGTTCGGCTTCTTGTTTGCCGCAAGTTCGCTCACGTATTATGCCTCGTTCAAGTACATGGACGCAGGCCTTGCCTCGACGCTCCTGTTCCTTTATCCGCTCGAAGTCTCGTTGCTTATGGCGGTTTTCTTCAAGGAAAAAATCAAGATTTGGACGGTTGTATCTATTGCGGTTTCTATGGCGGGCATAGCCCTCTTGTACCGCGGGGGAGATGGCGCAACGCTCAGCACGGTGGGGTGCCTGCTCGTGTTCCTGTCGTCCATCAGTTACGCCATTTACATGGTGATGGCAAATCGCATCAACTTGCAGATGGGGTCGGTCAAGATGACTTTTTACGCCATTTGCTTCTGCATGTTCTTTTTGTTGCTTTATTCGGTGACGCTCGGTTCGGGCCTCCCGCCGGTGTTTACGCAGGCGAGTTCCTGGGGCTGGGGCTTTATGCTCGGCCTTGTGCCGACGGTGCTTTCGCTCATTTTCATGGTGAAGGCGGTACGCATCGTGGGTTCTACGCCGACGGCGATATTGGGCGCTCTGGAGCCTGTGACCGCCGTGACGATTGGCGTGACTGTGTTTGCCGAAACGCTGACGACGCGCATTATGGCGGGTATCGCTCTGATTCTTTGCTCCACTATTTTGATTGCCGTAAAGAAATAAACCGTTAATGACCGTCTACTTGTACTTTCGCTTCGCTCAAGTACCAAATGCTCGGCTCGGCCATGTTCAAGTAAACTTGACCGCGGCTCTCACCTTACGCATTTGTCCTACTATTTACTATATTACCAACATGCAGTGCACATGTTCTGTTTGCAACAAGGAATTTAACGACAAGGTGGGGATGTCCCCGATGCAGAGTAATCTTGCTATCCGTGTTCGGAACAAGGTCGGAAATATTTGCCCGGATTGCCGCGCAGAAACATGCAAGACCAAGCGCGGTCGCTGGCGCATGTTCTTTTATGACCTGAAAATCGGTCTGCTTTGCCTTTTGCTGCTGTTGCCCGTATTCCTGCTCTTTGCCGGAATAATTGTCGTACTTGCGCTTTATGTGCTATAAAGCTTGAGTTCGTTTGGCTAGAGTCCGCCGACCGCGACAATGACACCTGCGAAAACGAGACTCACCATTGTCATCAGTTTAATCAAGATGTTCAGCGAGGGGCCTGCGGTATCCTTAAACGGGTCGCCTACGGTATCGCCGACAACGCCTGCCTTGTGACATTCGGAGCCTTTCCCGCCGAAGTTGCCTTTCTCGATATATTTCTTGGCGTTATCCCAGGCGCCGCCTGCGTTGTTGAGCATGCAGGCGAGCGAGAATCCGCAAGCGAGCCCACCGGCGAGCAGGCCGAAGACGCCCGCGATTCCCATGAACAAGCCTACGATAACCGGAACAATGACAGCGAGGAGCGAGGGCAGGAGCATTTCGCGCTGGGCTCCGTGAGTCGAAATTTCAACGCATTTGGCGTAGTCCGGCTTGCCCGTTCCTTCCATGATGCCGGGAATTTCCTTGAACTGGCGGCGGACTTCCTTGACCATGGAAGAGGCTGCGCGGCCGACCGCCTTGATGGTCATGGCGCAGAAGACAAAGGCCATCATGCAGCCGATAAAGAGGCCGCCAAGAAGCATGGGGTTCATCAGGTTCAGGTTGAAAGCGTTCATGAAATCGCCGAACGAAGCGTCTGCAATAGAGAGCGCTGCGAGCGAACCGTCGTTTGCGATGGCCTTGATGCCGCCTTCTAGAATTTGCCAATGCGTGTTGCTGGCCGCTGCTCCAGAGGTGAGCGCGGTAGAACTGCTGAAGAAGGTGACGTTGCCGAATTCGAATGCGCCGTCGTGGGCGAATTTGCCGAGCCAGAGCTTGATTTCTTCGACATAGGAGGCAAGTAGTGCCATGGCGGTAAGGGCTGCAGACCCGATGGCGAAACCCTTGCCAGTCGCCGCGGTCGTGTTGCCGAGCATGTCGAGTTCGTCGGTGCGTTCGCGGACTTTCTTGGGGAGTTCTGCCATTTCGGCGTTACCGCCCGCATTGTCGGCAATGGGCCCGAAGGCGTCTGTCGAAAGCGTGATGCCGAGGGTCGAAAGCATACCGACGGCCGCGAAACCGACTCCGTAAAGCCCCTGCGAAATGTTTTCGAAACCGCCCGCAAAACCGAAGGAGGCGAGAATGCCGAGAACGATAGTGATTACCGGGAGGGCGGTGGAGTACATGCCGACCGAAATGCCTTCGATGATGGTCGTGGCGGGGCCCATCTGCGTGCGCGAAGCGATAGCGCGGGTGGGCTTGTAGGCGTCGGAGGTATAGAACTCGGTAAACTGTCCTATGATGACGCCAGCGGCAAGGCCCGCGACGACTGAACCGAAAATGCCCCATGAAATAAGGCCCAACTTGACAAAGACGAGGAGCGCGAGGAGAATGAGAATCGAAGATCCGAGCGTTCCGACGAGAAGGGAGTGCAAGAGGGATTTGGTGTTGGCGTCATCTTTGGTGCGCACCATGAAAATGCCGACAATCGAAAGAACGATACCTATGGCTGCGACAAGCATCGGGGCGATGACGTGGTGCATGCTCATGCCGGGAAGGGCTGCGCCGAGGGCCGCTGTCGCCAAGATGGAACCGCAGTAGGATTCGTAGAGGTCTGCGCCCATGCCCGCAACGTCTCCGACGTTATCGCCGACGTTGTCGGCGATGGTGGCGGGGTTACGCGGATCGTCTTCGGGAATTCCCGCTTCGACTTTACCGACCAAGTCGGCACCAACGTCGGCCGCCTTCGTGTAGATACCTCCGCCAACGCGGGCAAAGAGCGCCTGCAGCGAGGCGCCCATGCCAAAGGTCAGCATGGTGGTTGTCACCTCGGCCATCTTGGCGTGCCCGAAGGCGGAATTCGTAATCAGGCTGTCCGAAAATTCCATCGAAATCTTGCTTGCAAGGGTGGCGCCCATGCCGAAAATATTGTGGTCGTAGATGAAGTTCAGAAGGTAGAACCAAATGGAAATGTCTAGCAGGCCGAAACCGACGACAATGAGGCCCATGACCGCGCCGGAACGGAATGCCGTGACGAGCCCCTGGTTCAGGCTCTTGCTTGCGCCTGCGGCCGTTCTGGAACTTGCCTGCGTTGCCGTTTTCATGCCTAAAAATCCGCAAAGCCCGCTAAAGAAACCGCCGGTGAGGAATGCGACCGGAACGAATGGGTTCTGGATTCCGAGGAATGCGAGAATCACGAAAATGAGGAACAGAATGGCGAATACGACCGAGACGGTCCTGTATTGACGCTTGAGGTAGGCGAGAGCTCCTTCGCGGACGTAGCCTGCAATTTCTTTCATGCGCGGAGTCCCTTCGTCCATTTTCATCATGGACTTAAAAAACAGGAGTGCTGCTATAAGGGCGAGAATTGACGCTGCCGGAACAGCGTACCAGAATCCGGGAATGCTGTACGTTTCCATAAAAGACTCCTTTGGAGCCGCTTTTGGGGCGGATATCGTTATTAATCTACACTGAAAATGAGGAAATAGAAAAAAAAATCGGATAAAATGCTAAAATTAAGGTATGCAATTCGAAGAACTCGCCAAAAATCGCTATAGCTGCCGCAAATTCAGCGGTAGAGCCGTTGAAAATGAGAAATTGAACTTGGTCCTTGACGCGGGGCGTATTGCCCCGACGGCAGTCAATGCTCAGCCTGTACAGGTCAAGGTTCTCAAGTCCGACGATGCAATCGCAAGAATCCGCAATATTACTCGCATGGCCTACAATGCCCCCGTAGTGCTCATGGTCTGCTATGATGAACCTGGCTGCTATACTGCCGAGAAGTATGGCGATAGCTTTAACAGCGGCGTGATGGATGCAAGCATTGTCACTACATCGATGATGATGCAGGCGACAGACCTTGGCCTTGCGACCCTCTGGGCCCGCGGTTTTAATGCTGCCGAAATCGAAAAGGCGTTCAATTTCCCTGCCAATCTCAAACTTGCCTGCCTCCTCGATGTGGGTTACGCCGACCCCGAAGAGGGTGGACCTTCGCCGCGTCATCCGGTGCGCAAGTCCATGGCAGAATTTGCTCAGGAAATTTAAAGATTCTATAAATGAAAAAGGTATGATTAGTGAAAGTGAATTAAAGAAAAATTGTAAAAATTATTATTCATTTGAAAATAATAATCCACCAAAATTATATTCACTTGTTTTACAAGTTCTATTTCTGTGCGAAGTTCTCTTGCAGAAACCCTATGTGCTCCCTGACCTAATATTATCATCTGCTCCATTGCATCTGAAGTTG
>NZ_CALEFV010000219.1 GCF_937877005.1 uncultured Fibrobacter sp.
TCGGTGCAGGTCTCGTTCACGGTGATTTCGGGTTCAAGGATTTCCGTCGGGCGCGAGCTGCTGGACTTGGCGGAACTGCTAGATGTCGTAGCATCACTGCTCGATGAACCGTCCTTGTCGGCAGTCTTGGAGTCGCTGGAGCCGTCGGTGTCCTTGCTGGCCGACGACTTTGTAGAACTCGGCTTTGTCTGGTCGTAGGACTTGAACCACTTCTCGCCGTCGCATTCGTAGTTCTCTTCGAGTTCGGTCACATAGACCTTCTCGCCGATGACATCCATGCTGCACTCGTATGTTTCGAGTTCTTCCATGTCGGCCACTTCGGCGGGGAGCCCCGTCCCTTTCGGCGAAGACGAGTCGTCGTCACCGCAACCGATAAACGCAGCACCAAGCACCCCAGCAAGGGCACAGACCGTAAACATTTTCGCGAACGTGTTTTTCATAGCGAAACCTTTGGGTTATTACTCGGAGTCCTTGAGGCAACGGACAGAAAGACCGTAGCCCTTGTTTTCGTAAGTCAGGCGCGCAAGGTCGTAGCTGCAGCCCAAATCCATGATGTACGCGTTGAAGCTGTCGTCCTCAATAGAACTCCAGAAGTCCGCGTTGTAGCCCTCGCTGTTGTAATCCCCAATGTTGTTCCTGCCGCCGGCAGGAAGCGCCGAGAACCCGAAGGCATCCGTTCCGTTGCCATTGATCTTCCAGCCAGTCTGGGACTTCAGTTTGGAACCCGCCGTAGAAGAACCGCCCACCGCCGTGAACAGGGCGTTCCATTCATCATTGCTTGGCAGGTGCCAGCCCTTGGGGCAGATGCCCCGCACCAAGGTCGCTGAGCCCGCCGAAGCGACGCTACAATTCTCGCCATAGCCGCAGCCCTTGCCGCTCGTGCTCCACTCACCCACGCTGTCCATGGCTGCAGCCCAGGTATAAAGGCGGCCGTACTTGGCGCAGTTGGCTGGGTCGTTATCGAAGCACCAGCTGGTGGAATCGGAGGTGTAAACATCATTGTTATAGGAAAAGTTATAGGGAACATCGATGTAGGCATAATTCAGGTTCTGTGCCATCCAAACCTGATCTCCGATTTTAACCGTCTTATAGACTTGTCCATCACGTTCATCGGTAAACTCGCCATAATTAATGTCCGGATTCAAGTAATCACAGGCAGTTTTGCTAGACCCCTCGACATCGCTCGGGGTGACACTTGAAGAACTAGAGTTGCTGGACTTGGTCGATGTTTCGCCGCCATCACCCCCCGCAGACGACGAATCGTCGCAGGCGGTAAACGCAACACCGAGCACCCCCGCAAGGGCACAGACCGTAAACATTTTCGCGAATGTGTTTTTCATAGGGAAACCTTTTGAGATTTAGTCCGAGTCCTTCACGCAGCGCACTGCGAAGGCGTTGTACTTATTGTAGCCGCTGTCCAAGAACGCGTGCGCATAGGAATAGCCCAGGAACATATGGTACGCAATGCTTGCGTCGTCTTCGGAAGCGGACCAGAAGTATGCGCCGTTGCCCACGTGGCTGTAGTCTCCGCCGCCGTTCCTGTAGCCAGACGGGAACACCGAGAAGCCGTAGGCATCTGTTCCGCTCCCGTTGTCATGCCACCCTGAACTTGCCTTCAAAGCCGTGCCCGCAGTAGACTGGCCGCCGATGGCCATAAAGAGGGCTACCCATTCCGCGCGACTCGGCAAATGCCAGCCCGTGGGGCAGACGCCTTGCGCCCTTCCGGAATCCGCCGCGCAGGTCTTGCCATAGCCGCAGCCCGTCGTCGCCGAATCCATCGCCGCGGCCCAGGTGTAGAGACGTCCGTACTTGGCACAGGAGTCGGCACTATTGTCATAGCAGTACGAGCCATAGGATTCTCCTGCAACCTTGTAGTCGAAGTTCAGGTTCTCCGCCATCCAGGTCTGCGAGCCGATGGTGACGATCCTGTAGGCCTGGCCGTCGCGTTCGTCCGTCATGGTGGTCGGAGAAGTGCCGCCGTTTTCATCGTCATTCGCGGAAACGTCGTCCCCGCAGGCGACGAGCAGGGCGACAAAGAAGAACGAGAGGAGAAGCAGTTTGACGGCTTTCACGGCGATTTCTCCTGATTCTTAATCCTTCACGCAGCGGACGGAGTAGGCGTAATACTTATAGCCGTCCGACCACTCCGCCGCATTACTACCGAAGTAAAGTTCAAAGATTTTCACATCGTCTTTATTATACTCCTGAGTAGTCAAAAATTCCGCGGAACTGCCATCAAGGAAGTCTCCAACCACACTGCGAATACCGACAGGCAATGCCGAAAAACCAAATTTATCCGTAAGATACTTAGTGTTTTTTGTCCAACCACCTGGAGATGCTTTGAGTATATAACCTGCATCCAAGGTGCCATATTTACTCACTGACTTAAGCAACGTTGCAAATTCCCCGTCACTAGGCAGGTGCCAACCATTGGGACAAATACCCTGAACTGTTCCAGAAAGATCGCATTTTCTGCCTTTGCCACAGTTTCGCGGATTATTTTCGTCGGTTGCAAATTTCACGGAGTCTATAGCCGCCGCCCAGGTATAAAAGCGGCCCGCTATGTTGCATTTTTTTTCTTCGTTATCAAAGCACCAGCTTTTACCAAGAAGGCTCGGAGTCGCTATGCTATCGGCGTAGTTCAGATTCTCTGCCATCCACACCTGATTACCAATCGTCGTCGTCCTATAGACTTGACCGTCGCGACTGTCCGTCATGGAGCCATATTCAAATTCGGGATTCAGGTAGGCTTCTTTCGGCAAGTCCCAGTTCCATGTCATCAATGAAATCCAACCATCTGAAGTGCAGTAATACTTGTTGGTTTTGGTCACTACGCCATCAGTTCTCGTTCCCACTTCCGTGCCGGTGCATTTTTTTCCATAAGTATCCACATCGGTTTCCGTAGCATCTCCCCACGAACCTTTTTTACAGATAACATATGAGACCGAATCTTTCTTTTCGATAAGACCTTCTCTACTTTCATCGCATTCCGGCAACGCCTTTACCGTGTCCTTCACGCAACTCTTTATTTTGTTGTCGTTCCCGC
>NZ_CALEFV010000220.1 GCF_937877005.1 uncultured Fibrobacter sp.
GAAGCCTTCTTCGTTAGCGCCCGTCACGAGGTCGAAGGAATCGGCGATGGCTTCGTCGACGATGATGCGCGTATCGTGAGAATTAATCGGGGAAGCAAAGCCCGGAACCATGCCGCAGGCCTTGATGAGGCTATCTTCGGCGGGGTAAAGTTCCTTCGCCTTCAGCAAGTTGTGAAGCTTGATTTCGGAAACATCGAGGTTGCCCGGAACCACGACCGTGATGAGCTTGCCTTCGAAGTCGAAGAACACGCACTTGGCGGTGGATTCGGCGGGCACGTTCAGGAACTTGGTGAGATCTTCGATGCTTGCGCAGTGCGGAGTTTCAACCTTTTCGAGTGCTGCGCTTTCGCTATTTTCGTCGCCCTTGAACGGCACGCGCTGGAACTTCGCGATTTCGCGGTTGGCCTGGTAGCCGCACTTCTTACAAAGAATCAAGTAGTCTTCGCCGTTCGGAGTATCGAGCATGAATTCGTGAGCGACCTTACCGCCCATGATACCCGTATCGCTCTGCACCACCACCGGTTCAATGCCCACGCGACGGTAGATGCGCAGGTAGGCGTCGTATTCTTCCTGGTAGTGACGGTCCAGGTCTTCCTGGCTGGTGTGGAAGCTGTAGGCATCCTTCATCAAGAATTCGCGGACGCGGATAAGGCCGCCGCGGGCACGGGCTTCGTCACGGTACTTGGTCTTGAACTGGTAGAGCATCACCGGCAGCTGCTTGTAGCTGTTGAGCACGTAGCGCACGAGGTCAGTCATGGCCTCTTCGTGGGTCATGGCGAGCACCATGTTGTGGTTGTTGCGGTCCTTGAAGCGCAGGAGTTCTTCGCCGATGGCCTGATAACGGCCGGATTCGCTCCAAAGTTCGGCGGTCTGCACCACCGGCAAGTCCACTTCGATTCCGCCAATCTTGTTCATTTCTTCGCGGATGATGTTCACGATCTTCTGGATAACGCGGAAGCCCATCGGCATCATGGAATAGATACCGGTAGAGACGGGCTTGATGTAACCGCCACGCATCAGAAAGATGTGGCTCGGCATGGTGGCATCGCTCGGCGTTTCGCGGAGCGTCACGTAAAAGTACTTGGAGAGTTTCATTGTTTTTGCCTTTTGAAATTTTACGGGGGGAAATTTAGATAATTACAACAGCAGAGTAAACCGGACTATCAAAATTTGTATCTTATAGCCATGGAGTTCGTGAACAAGATGCGGGAAAAGCCCGCCGTAAAGAAGATTGAAAAATTTGCCCCTGCCATCGCCTTTTTGGGGGGATTCCTATGGGATTCAATAACACTCGGACGAATGGTCTACGGGATCGACATCGTAATCCTGCTCGCCTACTACACAGGTGCCCTCATTCTAGTCACCCTGCTTTCTGCGCGACTGGAACACCCCGAAGGCTGGACCGCAGAAAGACTGCAAGCCCTGCAAAAGGCTCAAGCCAAGCCCCAGGCAACGCCAAGCCCCGTCTCTTCAAAGGATTCTCCGGCACCAAAGCAAGCCGAATCCAGATTTGCAAAAGCCGCTCAGGAAGCCAAGGATGCTGCAACCAAGGCAAAGGATGCCGCAAGCAAGTTCGCAAAGAATGTCGGTTACGAATCGACTGCGATTCCCGAAAACGCCATAATCATCCACCATCGTTTCCTGGACCGCGAATGGAGTGACACCTGGAAAAAACGCTTTACCTGGGCACTACAGTTCTGCTTCGGCGGCCTGTTCAGCGCCCTAGTCGTCTGTTACTTCAAAAGTAGCGGATCCATCGCATCGTTCCTCCTCGTCATCATGCTCGCCATACTCCTCGTCGGTAACGAATTTTTGCAAAAAAAATACGAAAGCTTCGGAATCACGCTTGCATTCTTCTGTCTTCTCGGCACGATGTTCTTGAACTTTGCGATTCCACACCTAGTTCACAGCATCGGATTCATCTGGTTTTTGCTAAGCACGCTCCTGTCGCTTGGACTCTGCATGCTCATATGGAAACTTTCTCGCCGGCAAAAGGGAATCCTGGTCGCCCCAGCAATCATCAGCATTCTGCTGATTGTCGCCTACATCATGAACTGGGTTCCGCCTGTGCCGCTTGTTCTCAAGCAGAAGATTGCCTGCCAGAATTTCGACAAGGTAACTTACACCTGCGATATTGACGACCCGAGTTTTCTGCAGATACTCGGGCTCAAAATTCCAAGCGTCCATCGCGTCGATAGTAACGATATCTACTTCCTCGCCTCCGTTTATGCACCGGCAGACCTAAAAGCGGAACTGGAATATTTATGGTATTACCAGGACACGGCAACCGGAAAATACAAGCTCACAGACAAAATATCTTCTGGACGAATGACGTTAAACGGAGGACGCGAATCCGGCTTCCGCAGCTACACCCGCAAAAAGAATATTCCTCCAGGAAAATACCGAGTCGAAGTCGCCAAGAAGAATGGGGCCGTGATCGGTTCAGGAACTTTCGAAGTATTTGATTCCGCTCCTCAAGATGGTTTTGTACGAGACACTTTGAGATAACGGTTTGTAAAAACAGACACTTGATTTCTATATTTAGAGTATGAACGATTTAGAAAACGATCCTATCCTTAACGCTAGTTCCATTAATAGCGAAGATTATTGGTTTCTAAAACTGAACAACAAAGATTTGCAAAATGAACAAAATCAAGACAGCAACACTGCAGGGCAAGTGGACGGGCAACAGCCAAACCAATAACCAGTGGTACGTGGAGCAGGCTCTTGCGCTCAAGGGCAAGGGAATCGACTTGGTCGTTCTCCCCGAAATGTTCCATACGCCGTATTTCCCGTTCGAAGAAAACGCCGACTTTTTTGACATGGCTATCGAAAAGGATAGCGAGATTGTCAAGCAGTGGCAGGGCATTGCCAAAGAAATCAACGCCGTTGTCGTCTTCCCGTTCTTCGAAAAGCGCGCCCGTGGCATTTACCACAACAGCGCCTTCGTCTTTGAACGCGACGGAAGCATTGCCGGTCTTTATCGCAAGAGCCACATTCCCGACGATCCGGCTTTCTACGAGAAGTATTACTTCATTCCGGGTGACACGGGCTTTGAACCGATCAAGACCAGCGCCGGTACGCTGGGAGTGCTGATTTGCTGGGACCAGTGGTTCCCCGAAGCCGCCCGTATCATGAGCCTCAAGGGCGCAGACATTCTGATCTACCCCACCGCCATCGGCTGGATGAAATCGGAACCCAAGGAAATCTACCCGCGCCAGCAGGACAGCTGGGTCACGGTGATGCGCGGACACGCCATTGCGAACCGCACCTTCGTGCTTTCGGCAAACCGCATCGGCACCGAAGGCGAACTTACCTTCTGGGGAACCTCGTTCGTGGCCGCACCCGATGGCTACTTGATTCACAAATGCGATACCGATTTCTTGGGTGCAAGCATTGTAGAAATTGACCTGAAGGAAACCGAGGAAAATCGCCGCTGGTGGCCGCATTTCCGCGATCGCCGCGTAGACCTTTACGGGGACATCCTCAAGATTTGGTGCGATAAGTAGAACGGGCTTCGCCCTGCAAACGAGAGACGAGAGATTCATTTATGGCAAAGACTTCTGTAAGATACCCCGCCGAATGGGAAGAACAGGCCGCCACGTGGCTCGCTTTTCCGCATAATAAGAAGAACTGGTACGGCGAACGCGGAGAAATGATCCGCAAGTTCTATGTCGATTTAATCCGCACGATTAGCGAATTTCAGCCCGTGAACATGCTGGTGCCTAAAAAGGATTTTTTGACGACGGAAGAAAAAATCGCCGTTGCCGATCGCCCTTATCCGGCCAGTTTCTTTACCATCAAGACAGACGACATCTGGATTCGCGATTATGGTCCGTTCTTCTTGAAGAAGGGAAAAGAAACGATTGTTTCTGAAACGGTCTTTAACGCCTGGGGCGCAAAATTTCCGCCTTGGAAAAATGATAACGAAATTCCCGCACGAATCGCCGATATTTTCGAATACAGGAAAGGCGAAAGCGTTCCGTACATTTTTGAAGGCGGTGCCATCGAAGTCAATGGAGATGGCCTCGGCATGACATCGTTGGATTGTCTAGTGGGCAAGAACCGCAACAAACCGGAAGACCTGAGTGCAGTCATCAAGGCAATCTGCGAAATGCTTGGGCTCAAGGCGTTACTGGTGCTGCCCAAGGGGCTCGTCGGAGACCATACCGATGGTCATATCGACAACGTGGCGCGATTCGTGGCAAAGGACCGCGTGGTTATCGCATCGGCCAGCCCACGCAGCGCAAATGGTAAGTCCCTCGAAGAAGCGCGTGCAGCCATTCTGGAATTTTTACAGATCCACTACGGCAAAAAAGCCAAGGTTGACACGCTACCACTTCCGCCGCAGCGCAAGCTCGATGACGGCCAGATTCTGCCGGCCAGCTACATGAACTACATCTATGTAAATGGTGGACTGATCTACCCCAAATACAAGTGCGCAAAAGACAAAGTCGCCGAGGAATACTTCCGCAAGGTTTATCCCAAGAGAAAAATCATCGGGCTGGACTGCCGCACCGTGATTGAAGAAGGCGGCAGCCTGCATTGCATGAGCAAGCACGAGAGTCTGTAAGGGAAGCCCTTAAAAATCTTTTTTATAATGCGGGAGGGGCCCCAGCTCGGAGTTGCGAAGGCCGCCCGGTCCCCTCCCTGCACCCTCCCCTTCCCTGGCCGACGCAGCCAGGACCTTGTCGATGAAGAACATTTGTTCTTTTTAACTATTTATCCTCACAACAAAAAAAACTGTGACTTGAAAATCACAGTTTTTGAAGTGTTATAATTTACAAGAATTACATGATTTCTTGTTCTAATAATTGTTGCACGTGTTGCGCATAGGCCTGCAAACTCGGATCTCGCGCACCCTATAAAGACCGAATCGGCTAGAATCAACAAGGGACTTCCCCAACGCCGATTCTCTCGCTGACACGACTCGTCAATACGAGTCGTTTTCAGCTCACAGCGATGGGTGTGCTTACATTAACTCTTCTTCGAGTAACTGCTGCACATATTGAGCGTAATTCTGTAGACTCGGGTCTCTCGCACCCATCAGTAAGATGGTGTCGCCGGGCTGGGCGTATTCCACCATTTTCTTGGCGCATTCGTTGCGGTCGGCGATGTAGATGGCTTCGCAGCCTTTGAGCAGGAGGTCATCGGCAAGGTCACCGGCGCTGATGTCGCGGGTGACGGTGCCGCCGGCGTAGTAGATTTCGCTGAAGAACATCACGTCGTTTTCACGGTCGTCGTCAAAGTCCTTGGGGCGGAGCGTCTTCGCGATAAATTCCACAAGGTCTTTGCGCAAGAATCGTGTGGGGCCGAATCCATGCGGCTGGAACCAGGCGATGACGCGGCCATCGGTAAAGTCCTGGGCGCTCCTGATGCTCGCGGCAATCTTTGCCGGATTATGCGCGAAGTCATCCACCAGAGTCACGCCGTTGAAGGTCCCTAAAATCTGGTGACGGCGGAACACGCCGGGGAATGTCGCCAGGGCGTCGGCGCAAGTGTGGAGCGTTACCCCTGCGCGGAGGGCGGCAGCCGTTGCGGCCAGGGCATTTTCCATATTGTGCTTGCCCGGCAGCGGCACCACGAACTTCACGAGTTCTGCCTGGTGGCGCACGCGGAACTGAATCGAGGTTCCAACAGACTTGAAGTCCGTGCCCTGCACGCCTACGTAATTTTCAAAACCAAAATCGAATTCGCGACCGGCGCTGAACTTCTTGGCCAGCGGGTGCGCATCGTTTACAATCAGAATCTTGCCGTTATCGAGAATGTTATGGCTGAACTTGAGGAAGATTTCCTGGAGTTCGCTCAATTCCTTGTGGTCCTTGTCCACATTGAGAATCAGGCCGATTTCGGGTTCGTAGCGCACCAGCGTTCCGTCGCTTTCGTCCGCTTCCACCACAAGCCATTCGCCCTTACCGGACACGGCGTTACCGATTTTGCCTTCCTTCTGCAAATTCACGAGGCCCGCCCCCGTCATCACCGACGGCTGGAGGCCCGCATATTGCAGAATGTGATAAATCATGGCGGTCACGGTGGACTTTCCGCTGGTTCCGCTCACAGCAATCGTGCGGGCTTCCTTCGAAATTTTCGCCAGCATTTCGCTGCGGTGCATCACCGGGATTCCCAGTTCCTTGGCGCGCTTGAGGTCCGGATTCGAATCTTCGATGGCGGTACTCACGACCACCGCAGAGAGCCCCGCGACAACGCCCGAACCGTCTTGCGGAAAGCACTTGACGCCACATTCTTCGAGCTGAGTCATGACGAGCGGCTTTTCTGCTGCACCAAACTGGCGGTCAGACCCGCTAATAGAAACACCCTTGCCAACCAAATACTGGGCAATGGCACTCATGCCTACACCCGCAACACCGATAAAAAAGTAAGATTCAGGATTCATTTAAAACCTCGAAAATCAAAGTAAATCCGGATCTATCGTAGGCTCGTAACCGGGTTCCACGAAATCCTCGGGCGCAATCCCCTTCTTGCGAGCCGCCTTCATCTGCTTGATGAGCTTACGTTCCGCAGCTTTTGCCTTACGTTGCGCAGCTGTCGCGGCCTTCTCGGCATGACGCTGGGCGCGAGTCTTCCGTTCCTTCAATTCCGGGAAAACGCATTCGTCAAACTTGTCAAGCGCATTCAAGTCTGATTCCTCATCGAGACTATCGTCAAAGCGCATGTCTGCATCAAAGTCGCGAAATCCTTCCTCTTCGTCGAACACCGGAGCGTCAGCCGGACACTCCTTCTTGAGCAACTTCAGAATTTGGTCGAATGACTTTTCGAGCGGCACCTTGAACTTCATCTTCTTCCCTGTCGTCGGATGGATGAGTTCAATCTTCACTGCCTGCAATAACTGCGCGGGCGCCATCTCCAGAACTTTCGCCGCGACATCCTTCATCAAGGGAGACACTCGATTCAAGCAACCATCACGTCCATCATACAGCGGATCTCCCACAACCGGGTGTCCCATGTAGCGACTATGCACGCGGATCTGATGCGTGCGGCCCGATTCCAGTTGCAATTCCAGAAGTGTGGCAAAAGCAAAAAATTTCTTCGCCACAAAGTGGGTTCGGCTCGGTTTTCCGTCACTCACGACCGCCATCTTGAGACGATTTTTGGGGTTACGGCCAATGGGAGCATCAATGCATCCTTCCAAATCACGAGGACAGCCCCACACGAGCGCATTGTATGTACGATGCAATGTGCGGGTTTCCAGCTGGTGCGCCAAGTGCCTATGAGCAGCATCATTCTTCGCAACTACCATAAGCCCCGGTGTATCCTTATCCAGACGATGGACTATACCCGGACGCAGAGGACCGTTCACGGCAGACAAATTTTCCTTGAAATGGTGCAGAAGTCCTGCCGCAAGCGTACCATTCTGCACGCCGTTACCCGGATGCACCACTAAGTTACGCGGCTTGTTGAGGACCACAATGTCATCGTCTTCATACACGATATCAAGCGGAATGTCTTCGGGCTCCAGAGTACTAGCTTCCTTTTCGGGAATCTTGTCAACCACAACGACCATGCCCGTTTCTACGCGAAAATTCTTGGACGAGGGAACTCCGCCTACCTTGACTTCACCGGCAGCAATCAGTTTCTGAACATCGGTGCGGGACACATTATCCATCACGCTCACAAGGAACTTGTCGATACGTTCGCCGGAATGATTTTCTTTGACGATATAATTCATGACTACTTCTGTTCTTTTTCTTCCTTGATTTGCTTGTGCAATTTCTTCAAGACGACTGGCGAAAGAATTACAACGGCAACACCGACCGTCACAAAGGAATCCGCGACATTGAATGTCGGGAAACGCGTCATGATAAAGTCAGGAAAATCGCAATCAATAAAATCTACCACCATCTGAAGACGCATGCGGTCAATAAAGTTTCCGACAGCTCCTCCAAGAATCATCACGACTCCTAGGCGACTCATCCAGTCCCGTTTATCGATGGACTTGTAGAACCACAAAAGGACTATAGTTGCGACAATCGAAATAAGCAAGAAGAAAAGCCACGGCGGCAAGAACGGCATCAGGTCCTGCGGACGGCTACTGAAAGCGGCTCCCTTATTGAACACCAACTGAAAGCGGATCCAATCGCCTATCACGTTGATGTAGTCATGGTTCGGAGCCCCCGTATCGTTCGTGAAGCGCACAAGCGCCCACAGCTTTGTAAGCTGGTCAGCAACAATGCTAAAAAGGATAACACCTAAATGAAACGGCCACTTATTGTAAAATTTCATTCAATGTCAGGCTACTTGAGGCCCGCCTCCATCTTCAAATTGTCGTAGGTTTTCACGATCCAGCGATCAGAATAGAAATGCAATGTCGTAGACTTGATAATCCGCTTTACCGTATCGCGAGAAATTTTCACCTTCTTATCGCTTGCAAAAAGACTAGAACCATCACCGATTAGCTTCATGTTTTCGGCAGCCATAAAGAGCGGCCACAAGCAGAAAAGCCTAGTGCGCATCTTTATCGAAGGGATCCATTTCGTATAGGCTATAGCATCGTCCAAATGCCCCCACGCCTTTTTCACGAGTTCACCCATCACGGCGGCACGACGCCTGTCAAAATATTCGCGGTTATCGGAAGGATTTTCAAACATTTCGTAAGAATGTGCAAAGCCATGCCTACGGCAAATTTCCTCGGGGACAAAGCAGACGCGACGTTCCGAATCCTCGATACAATCCTTCACTATATTCGCCACCTGTAAGGCAAGGCCAAAACTCACATCGAGTTTCTGCATCTCGGCCTTGCGGGCTTCGTTGATCAGGCACGTATCAGCCGCAAACAGATTCGTCAAGAGCTTACCAACAATACCAGCCACATAGTAACAGTACTCGTCAAGGTCCGCGACGCGTTCTAGCGTGAACCAGCCAGAACTGAGAGCCACCTCCTGTCTCAAGGCAAACTTCGCCATGCCTTGACACATCTCAACAGTCACCGCACGCACGGGAGCCGCATATTCTTCGGACAGTTCCTTGAGCAGAGGCACCACCACATGAGTATGGAGACAAAGATTCATGTAGGGATGATCCGACTTACGCCAGCTTTCAGGCAGGGCCTTTTCAAATGTCGAGACAGCATCTTCACGAAGTTCGGCAGTCTTGAAAATGTCAGCAAAAAGGCCGAGCAGGACATCTTTTTCAGACGCCTTCATGTCAGGATCGTCTTCGACGGTATCCGCAATGCGCAGGTACAGATAGGCAAGCAAAATACTCTTGTGAAGTTTACCCTTTAAGACATTGATATTGAGAGCAAATGTCCTCGACACCTGCAACAGAATATCTTCGGCATACTTCCAGGCTTCACGACCTTCCAGGACATTCTCGCCAACGCCTACACATTCAAGAATATTCGACATTCTCACCACTCCCCTAGTACATTGTTTCCGCATAAATATCGGGCGGAATCTTTTTCGTCTTCGCCATGGCGTTCACGTACTTCCAGAGTCGACCATGTGCTTCCGCATTCTTCAGTTTCTTCGTATAGCTCCAGATAGTCCGGTTATGTACATCAGACTCGTTTCTGAAAGTACCCTTGATTTCCGTTTCGTAACGGACCCTGCGATATTCCAGGAAATAAGCCGACTGAAAAAGTTCCGCAGTCTTCTTCTTTGCTCCGCTACACACCATGACCGCAAAGACGACAAATACTGGACACGAGGCAAAACCGTAATACCAAGGATAATCCAGCCATTTGAAAAGAATCCATATCGCAGGAATTGCCGACAGCAAAATTGTCAGGAACGAAAACAGCATATCCAAAGTCCCCCAGTATCCATGCCAGGCAGGAACATAGGCCCACTTAATTCCCTTCTTGACCAGTTTCTTCAAATAACGTGGGTAAGACACGCGATAGAACCAAAAATACAACCCAACCCAAAATAAAACCGGAACCCAGAACCAATAATCCATTGTCTCAAAAAATTGCATACGGCGCAAATGTAGAAATTTGCTAAAAAGACCGGATTTGCCTTAAATGCATTATAGAGGGCTACCAGAAGCAATCAAGACAAACTTTTTTTTTATTTTATTGACAATCAAGGACTTACGATGGCGGTCCGATGTCAAGAAAGCCCTTTTTTGCCAATGGATCGCAACGACTTATCAACAATCAAGGCTACAATTTCTAAATTAGAAGCCCTAATTGTTGATAGATTTGATACTCCTGTAGTGGAAGAGGATGCGAAAATGCAAGCTGAATGGGAAAGATGTTTGAACTACCTCCGTGGGATGCTTTCGGATACGGTATTCAAGACTTATTTTGCACAGACCAAACTCATTAGCCTCACAACCGGTCATGCAGTTGTGTCCATTCCTTCCGGACTGGATACCGCAGTCTATTCCGCCTACAAGGAACTCATTCGCCTCGGCTGGCGCGAAGCCACTCATGACGAATCCGCAATCGAATTCGAATTTCAGCCGCAAGAAGCTATTGCCCAGCCGTCTTCCGCATCAAACAGCTTCAAGGATTTTCTGAAACCGAGTATTCCGCTTTCGGGATCGTTCCGATTTGAAAATTTCGTGCCGGGCGACAAGGCCCAACTTGCATTCAACGCAGCTCTTGCCGTTGCCCGTAACCCTGACGGCACGCAGTACAATCCCCTGTTCATCTATGGTTCTTCCGGACTGGGAAAAACGCACTTGCTCCAGGCTATCGGAAACTACATCCTAGAAGACGATCCGACCAAGCGAGTCTGCTACCTGACATCCGAAGATTTTTCCCAGCAGTACATGAAATGTCTGCGTGAACAGCGCATCACTGAAATGTCCGACTTCTACAGGAACGAAGTCGACATCCTACTCATTGACGACATTCAGAACTGGACCGGCAAATACGAAACACAGAACGAATTTTTCCTGATCTTTAACGCACTGCATCAGGCCGGAAAGCAGATCGTGCTGACATCCGACGCTCCCGCTGCCGAAGTCAAGAATCTTTCCGACCGCCTCGTAAGCCGCTTTGCCTGGGGTCTCACCGTCGACATCCAACCGCCTGATGTTGAAACGCGCGAAGCAATTCTTCACAAGAAGGCCGAGGAACGCCACCTCGAAATCAGCGACGACATTCTGCATTACCTAGCCGAAAGCATCGCAAGCAATGTCCGCTGTCTCGAAAGCGCCATCATCAAGCTCACACTCCAGTCAAGCCTGATGCACCACGACATCGACATGAGCATTGCCCAGAAAGTTGTCGCCGAAATCGCCCCGACTCTCCGTCGTCGCGTAAGCCTTGACGCCGTATTGCATACAGTTTCAAAGCACTACGAAGTTCCCGAAGCGAAGCTCATCGAATCGGGCCGAGGCACCAAGGAAATTTCGAAGGCGCGACAGGTCGCCATGTACCTGATGCGCGAATGCTCGCCCATCAGCCTGCAGAGCATCGGTTCCCGTTTCGGCGGCAAGGATCACTCCACCGTAGTCCATGCCATCAAGAGCATCAAGAAAGAAATGGAAACCGATCCGAGCTTTGCAAGACTTATCGAAAGCCTAAAAAACGCGATTCACGACTAGTGAACCGCAATCTCGCATAAAAGTATCAAAGGGTTATTCTTAAGGAGCCTCTTCACTAGATTGAGGAGCAGCACTGGATTGAGATGCTGAATTTGACTGAGATGCCGCATTTTTCTTAGCGGCTTTCTTAGCCTTGGCCTTTTCCCTCTTCTCCTTGGCAAGGCGCGCCCTTTCTGCCTTTTTCTCCCTGGCGATACGGGCCTTTTCCGCCTTTTTTTCCTTTGCGAGACGAGCTTTTTCGGCCTTCTTGGCTTCACGCTCGGCCTTCAGAGCAGCTTTTTCGGCAGCCTTGGCTTCGCGACGGGCTTTTTCCGCCTCGAGACGGGCTTTCTTTGCATCTACCTTGGTCGGTTCTGCAGCTTCAGGAATGGCAACCTTCTCTTCGACCGGTTTTGCAACTGCCGATGAATCCATCGAAGCCTGTTCCTTCGTCTGAAGAGCCGCCGCAGCATCACTGGCCATCTTCGCTACCATTGCCGAATCAAGATCAGGACAAATCAAGTTCTTGTCGCCCTTCTCGCCATTGGCACATTCCATCTTGCCCTGGAAGACTCCCATCTTGTAGGAGCCCCACTGTTTTTTGGTCAAGCGCTGCGTATAGCAGACCGTATCGCCCGGCATCCACTGGTAGCAGGAATCCTTCACAGTCCAGAAGGTAATCAGTCCATTCGGAAGTCCCTTATGGTACACGCCGCCAAAATCACCGAAATCGACAAAGCCCTCGAGATCATTGGCATTGAACGTGAGAGTCAAGTTTTTCTTCTTGAACGGGTTGAAAACCGTCATGCGGCCATGCATGGCATTACGCTTCATGGGTATTTCTGCCATGAGGAAGTTGCTGTCGGAATACATGCGGACGGTGCCGTTGACAAAGCCCTGCGTATAAGGGACTTCCAGGTGTCTAAAGTAATATTCCTTGTCGCTCCTGTCGTAGACGCTGGAGCGGTAGAACTTCGCCACTCCATCGCGCTTGCCGCGCTTGTATTTGGCAGTCCAAAACACCTTGCCCCACTCCGGTCCCTGCTTCTTGGGATACAGGGGGTCGTTCATGTAGCCGGTTTCCTCGCCGTGAATAAGTCCATTGGCATCGACATGACGGATGTTTTCTACATAGCCGTTCCCCGCAAAACCCGTCAGGACACCCTTGTCAAGGCAGCGAAGGTCGCTAAAATCCGTAAAGCGTGCGATAGCGGACGGCACAAGCTTTTTCGGAAGACCCTTAAGACGAAACAGAGAAGGGTTACGACGGTCATTCTGCTCAGCGACATCGGGCCTATCATGAATATTGAAGAAACATCCAATCGAATCCGTCTTGCCGGCATGGGCATTGATATATTCACCAAAAGGCGTCGCGGAGCCATCTTCAAACATAAGGGCAATAGCCCCTTCCATGGCCCCACCCTTCGCAAAATCAGTCAACACGGGCCCTGATTCCCTGATATGGTCCATGCACTGCGCCACGAACATTTCCTGCGAACAACTACTCCCCTTGGGACAAGTAAGCAACCGGGGTTTGGGGACATCCCAAACACGCAGGATCTTTTTAGGTTCGTCTTCGCCACGCCAACCATAGCCACCCTTCTCGCGGACAGTGTAACAACCGCAAATTTGGGCCTCATCGCGAATGGCTCCGATACGGTCACGCTCCTTGGGAATAACAAACGAGGCTCGTTCTATCCAGCAATCAAAATACTCGAAATGGTTTTCATCAGCCATTCCCGGCGTGTTTGCAGCTTCGGCAGAATCGACTGCTGCAACGGCATCTTCAAAATCGTCAGCAAAAGAGGTTGTAACAGCTAGGGCTGTCACTGCGACACACGTAACAAAAAAACTCTTCATACGCTTCTAATTTATATTTATATGGAGCCCTTGTCTTTTAAAAAATCTTTACAAGAGCATAAACTTTTACCTTAGGGAAGCCTTTTCCAGCCTAATCCGCATCATGTTGAAGTTGCGGAATTAGAGCCGATGACCATTCTTCGAAATCGCCATCTTCGATGTGATCGCGAGCCTGCTGCATCAAGCGCAGATAGAAATGCAAATTGTGGAGCGTCGAAAGCGTCCAGCCTAGGGGTTCCTTGGCCTTGAAAAGATGACGCAGGTAGGCGCGGGTGTAATTGCGACAGCAATGGCAGTCGCATTCCGGATCCAGTGGGCGACCATCATCGGCAAACTTAGCATTCTTGTAGCGGAGCACTCCCCTGCTAGTGTACACGAGGCCGTCCTGAGCGTTCTTGGCGGGCAAAATGCAGTCAAACATGTCAACCCCGCACTTGATGAGTTCCAGCAGATTCCAGGGCGTACCAACCCCCATCACATAGCGAGCGCGATCTACAGGCAGTGAATTTGTACAGAAATCCGCAATTTCGTACATGGTTTCTACAGGTTCGCCTACAGAAAGGCCCCCCATGGCGTAACCGTCGGGAGCGATTTCCTTGAGGGCGTCAATGGATTTTTGGCGGAGTTCCTTGTGCATGCCACCCTGAACAATCCCAAAAAAGTATTGCGGGTAACCATGGAGCGGCGGATTTTCATGGAGCCAGTCCATCGCCCGGCGAGTCCATTTAAGCGTCAGGTCGAGCGAGTGCGCAGCCTCTTCGAGGGTGCTCGGGTAAGGCGTGCATTCATCGAAGGCCATGATGATATCCGCGCCAATTTCGCGTTGTGCCTTCATAACCGATTCAGGCGTAAACTTGTGGCAACTGCCATCCAGCAGACTCTTGAATTCTACACCATCTTCTGTAATGTGGCGAAAATCCTTCAGGCTCCATACTTGGAATCCGCCGCTGTCGGTGAGCATGGGGCCGTTCCAGCCCATGAACTTCTGCACGCCGCCCATCCTGGCCACAAGTTCCGTGCCTGGGCGCAGATACAGATGGTACGTGTTCGCCAAGATGATTTGCGCATGCATTTCGCGGAGGTCGCGCGACGAGAGTCCCTTCACGCTCGCAAGAGTCCCCACCGGCATAAAAATCGGCGTTTCGACTGTACCGTGGGCGGTACGGAGCCTGCCACGGCGGGCCTTGCTGCGGTCGCTTGTCTTAAGAAGTTCAAAGGGATTCGGATTCACGAATACAAATCTAGAAATTTGCAGTATTTCACAATAGAAAAACGCCAAGGTTTTCCGAAGCGCTTTAAAACCTGGGCTTATTTGTCCGTCGTCGAGTCTTTTGTCTGTTTGGTTTTGGCTTTATTACGAAGCGAACGGAGGCGAATGAATTTTTTTCCACTATGGACTGGAAGCTGTTTTACCCCCTCGCCAGCATGTGACAAGCGAACCTCCCCTGCCGGTTCCGTCTGCCCAGTAAATAGGTTATGATTGATAGCCATATTTCCAATTTAATAAAAATTTTTCAATTGTCAACAAGACACACAAAGTCGTATCGATACAAAAAACGTAACATGCAGTCCCTCGGTCAAAAAAAGAATGCGCGCCCTTACTTACATGCGGTTTTAGTATATTTTAGCGGCATAATTATGGCTCTGCTCAAAGCAGGCCGCAAATAAAGGAATACAAGATGAGAAACTCGCTCAAGCTCGACGGCCCGGTCAAGACTTACCTCGACGAAAACGAACTCCCCAAGGCATGGTACAACGTCCGTGCCGACATGAAGAAGAAGCCCGCACCGCTCCTGAACCCGGGTACCGGTAAGCCCGTGACTTTCGAAGACCTGCAGCCCGTGTTCTGCGACGAGCTCATCAAGCAGGAACTCGACAACGATACCGCTTACTTCGAAATTCCCGAAGATATCCTGACTTTCTACAAGATGTACCGCCCCTCCCCGCTCGTCCGCGCCTACTTCCTGGAACAGGCGCTCGGCACTCCGGCGCACATCTACTACAAGTTCGAAGGCAACAACACCTCGGGCTCCCACAAGCTGAACTCCGCCATTGCGCAGGCCTACTACGCCAAGAAGCAGGGCCTCAAGGGCGTGACCACCGAAACGGGTGCAGGCCAGTGGGGCACCGCCCTTTCGATGTCCACCGCCTTCTTCGGACTGGACTGCCAGGTCTACATGGTGAAGGTCTCCTACGAACAGAAGCCGTTCCGCCGCGAAGTCATGCGCACCTACGGTGCAAGCGTGACCCCGTCGCCTTCCATGACCACCGACATCGGCAAGAAGATCAACGCCGAATTCCCGGGCACCACGGGTAGCCTCGGCTGCGCCATCTCCGAAGCCGTGGAAGCCGCCGTGAAGCAGCCGGGTTACCGCTACGTTCTCGGTTCCGTGCTGAACCAGGTGTTGCTGCACCAGTCCGTCATCGGTCTCGAAACCAAGGCCGCCCTCGACAAGCTCGGCGTGAAGGCCGACCTCATCATCGGTTGCGCCGGCGGTGGTTCCAACCTCGGTGGCCTTATCAGCCCGTTCGTCGGCGAAAAGCTCCGTGGCGAAGCCGACTACGATATTCTCGCTGTGGAACCGGCTAGCTGCCCGAGCTTCACTCGCGGTAAGTACGCTTACGAC
>NZ_CALEFV010000221.1 GCF_937877005.1 uncultured Fibrobacter sp.
CATAAGAATTAAGTATTGGACGCTATCAAAAACCACTTCTATATTTGCTCTCGAAAAATTAAGGAGAGTATAATGTCAAACCAATTTTCTTTTGATACGCTTAAGTTGCATGCAGGCTATAACCCTGCTGAACACAATCACGCCGTTTCGGTACCCATTTACCAGACAACAGCGTTTACGCTCGACACGGTAAAGCGTAGCGACGATCTGTTTTATTTCGACAGCGCCGAAGCACTTTATACACGACTTTCTAATCCGACAACGGATGTACTTGACGCGCGCCTTACGGCACTCCACCCGGGAGCAACCGGAGCTGTCACGCTTTCTTCGGGCATGGCAGCGGTTACGTATTCGCTTTTGAACGTCACAGCAGGCAAAGGCAGAATCCTTGCAACAGCTCGTTCTTACGGCGGATCTTTCGATAGTTTCGAACAAATCTTCGGAGAGACGGGCGTCAAGTATGACATTGTAGAAAACCCTGACGATCCGGCAAATTTCGAGGCACTCGTTAAAGAAGACACCAAGGTAATCTACATCGAATCGATCACCAACCCGAATGCCACCATTCTGGATATCGAAGCGATCGCAAATATCGCCCACAAGCATGGAATTCCGCTGATTGTCGACAACACGGTGGCAACCCCCTACTTGTTGAATCCGTTTGATTTCGGCGCCGACGTGGTTGTTTATTCGGCCACCAAGGGCCTTACGGGTCACGGCAACGTGATTGCCGGTGCCATTGTAGAAAACGGCAAGTTCAACTGGAAAAACGGAAAGTTCCCACAGTTCGACGGCCAGCCGCATTTCTTGGTGTCGCAGCAGGGCGTACCCCGCAGTTTTTACGACGTGTTCCCGGATACGCCTTTCACCGGCCGTATTCGCGCCATTCACCTGAATTACCTGGGCGGTGCCATCGCCCCGTTCAATTCTTACCTGGTGCTTCTTGGAATCGAAACGCTTTCGGAACGTCTTTCGAAATCAGTAAAGTCTGCTGAAAAGATTGTAGAATTCCTGGAAACGCGCCCCGAAGTTTCTTGGGTCAATCATCCGCATGCCAAGAACAGCAAGTACAAGGCTCTCGCCGCCAAGTACTTCCCGAAGGGTGCCGGCGCAATCCTGAGTTTTGGCCTTAAAAAGAACGCCCGCGCAAGCATTATCAAGTTCTTAGAAGCCGTAAAAGTATTCAGTTTCCAGGCAAACATCGGTGACGCCCGTTCGCTCATTATCAACCCGTCTACAACCACCCACATCGAGCTCCCGGAACGCGCTCAGGAATTGGCCGATATCCACTCCGAAACTATTCGGCTTTCGATTGGTCTTGAAGACGTGAATGACTTGATTGCTGACCTGGAACAAGCCTTCGTCGCAATCCAATAGCACGATTATAACCATAGTAAAACCTAAAAGGTGGCTGCATTTAGCAGTCACCTTTAGTTTATGGCACAAAGAAATTTAAATGGCGGACTCAATTGAGTCCGCCATGATAGAATTGGAGATGATTATTTTACTAAACCGTCGGCATATTCGGTTATCGCCTTGTCGAGACGAGCAAAGATCTCTTCGATTTGGGCCTCGTTGATAATCAGCGGAGGAGCCACAATAATCGTGGAGCCGCCGCCCATCGTGAGAATGCCGTAATCGTTGCGGAGTTTCGTGATGAAGTTTCCAAGGAAGGGCTCGCCCGCCGCATTCTTGCGAATCACGTCCTTATGATC
>NZ_CALEFV010000222.1 GCF_937877005.1 uncultured Fibrobacter sp.
TTCTTCTGTGGATTTGACTTCTGTTTCTTCTGACATAATGGACCTCTTGGAAATATTGTGAATTTGACGGCGCAAAAATAGTAAAATTTTGCCCCTTTCCAGATAATGCAACGAAAAATTATGAAATATCGGCCATTTTTTTGTTTTCTAGCCAATGCGAAAGGACGGTAATATCGGCCGGACGCACCCCCGGAATACGGCTAGCCTGGCCGAGCGTCAGCGGTTTATGGGCATTCAGGCGCTGACGGCTCTCAATACTCACAGCCGTCACCTGCATATAGTCAAAGTCGACGGGCAGCCGAACCGACTCCATCTTCTTCTGATCTTCAATTTCGCGAGCCTGCCGGTCAAAGAACCCGGCATAAATTTCTTCGGCATACATATACCACTGGTCGCGACGAGAAAGAGCAAGATCCGGAAGCGCCGTCCTGAAGAACAGTTCCGGATCTATACCCGGACGGCGAAGCACGTTAATCCAGCGCGTACGTTCCGTCGCAGGAGCCTGTCCACCGGCTTCAAGAATCGGATTTGCCTGGGCGGGAGTCGCCGATTCTTCGGCGAGGCGAGTCCGCGCAACCTCCACTCTAGCCACGCGAACCTTCCAGTCGGCATAATCCTCATCCGAAATCATGCCTATCTTATGCGCGACTTCCTTGAGACGAGCCTCGGCATTGTCACTACGGAGGAAAAGTCTGTACTCAGCACGGCTCGTGAACATGCGATAAGGCTCGTCGAGCAAAATATTCACCAAGTCATCGGCCATCACACCTAGATAGCTATCCGAGCGGCCAAGAATCAAAGGTTCTTCGCCCTTGATCTTGAGAGCGGCGTTAATGCCAGCCAAGAGTCCTTGACCGGCAGCTTCTTCGTAACCGCTCGTACCGCAGACCTGCCCCGCAAAGTAAAGTCCCGGAACCTTCTTGCATTCAAAAGTCGGGAAAAGCTGCGTAGCATCGACGGAATCGTATTCCACCGCATAGCCAATCTGCAACACCTTTGCACGAGTAAGTCCCGGAATCGTGTGAATGGCCGCAAGCTGAATATCTGCAGGCAGGCTGGAACTAAAACCGTTGATATAGACTCGACCTATATCGGCCTGTTCCGGCTCCAGGAACAGCTGGTGCCCGTCTCGGTCGCCAAAGCGGTTAATCTTATCTTCGATACTCGGGCAGTAGCGCGGGCCCTTGCCGTGAATGCGACCGCTGAACATGGGACTGTCCTTGAAGCCGCTACGCAATATGTCATGCGTCTTGAGGTTCGTGCGCGTAATCCAGCAAACGCAGTCATTACGGACAAAACCCTGCGATGGTGCGCCCCAGAAATAATTCGCATCGCAGCCAGGAACGGTGTTCGCCAAGTGACGATCGCTCATGGGCCACGGAGCATCGTCACCGCGCTGAATATCGCACTCATTAAAGTCGATGGAATCAGGATCCAAGCGGCTGGGAGTCCCCGTCTTCAGGCGACGGAGCGCAATTCCTTCGCGTGCAAGGCATTCCGAGAGTTTATCCGCACTCGGTTCGCCTACTCGCCCACCGACGCTCGTTTCAAGACCGGTAAACATCTTGGAGGCAAGGAAGGTTCCGCTCGTAATCACGAGCGAACGGGTAATATAGCGTTCGCCGTTCAGGAGCGTAAGTTCTAGGCGACCGTCGGCCATACGCGTAAATGCGGCGAGTTCTCCCTGAATTACCGAAAGGCCCGGCAAGCTCGTGATAACCTCGCGGGCCACTTCGCTGTAGTACTTCATGTCGCACTGGGCACGCGGGCCCCATACGGCCGGCCCCTTGCTCATATTGAGCATGCGGAACTGGATGCCCGCCTTGTCGGTCAAGAGCCCCATCAAGCCACCGAGCGCATCGATGTCACGGACAATCTGACCTTTAGCCACCCCGCCTACGGCCGGGTTACAGCTCATACGCCCGATGGCGTTAATATCCATCGTGAGCATGGCCGTCTTTACGCCAAGTTTCCAGGCGGCATGAGTCGCTTCAATTCCAGCGTGCCCGCCACCGACAACGACTACGTCAAATTCTGCAACGAGAGACATTAGAAGTAATTACTTCTTTTTTTCAGTCTTCGGAGCTTCAGCTGCAGGAGCCTCGGTCTTCGGGGCTTCAACCTTCCATTCGACATTCTTGCCAGAAAGGATACCGGCGAGATCCTGCTTCAATTCATCCTTTTCGCGTTCAAAAGCTGCATAGAGCTTGTAGGTACCATCGGGATTCACCGCGTAGACCTTCGGGACATAGCCATCGCTATAGAGTTCGCCGAATTGGCGAGATTCATCCCAGACCACATTAATGGTTTCATCCCACTTAGCGTTGTCCATGAACTTACGGATACCGACCTTCTGGTTGCCACCGCTAGCCACGGCAAGCGTCGTAAGACCCTTCGGAGCAAATTCCTTCGCAATGTCAAGGATTTCGGGAGCAGCATGGGCGCAGTGACCGCAAGTGGCAGAGAAATACAGAACGAGGAGAGGCTTATTTGCAAATGCGCTCAAGTCTTCAATCTTACCAGAAGCAACGGACTTGTCTACGGCAATACCGGTTGCCTTGACCTTGAAGTTCAGTTTCTGCGGCATACCGTTCGCAAGGGTATCACCACGGAGGGGAGCAATTGATTCCTTCAGCTTGAGTTCTTCTTCCTGCTGCTTCTTGATAGCCTCTTCACGCATAGCCTGCATTTTCTGCTGATATCGCTGTCCCACGGCCGTAAGAGAATCCTGCGGCAGCTGCAGTGTGAAGGTGGAATCATTCACCTTGGCAACGGACTCATTGATACCAAGAATAAAGTAGTCCTCATCAAATTCCGTCTTGAACTGGTCCCCAACGGCAACAAACTGGTTCGAAAACTGAAGACCAAGCAGGTAGGAGAACTTTGTGTTATCCGGAGAATCGTTTGTAATGGTCACAGCGGCACCCGTAGAAACCGGAGCCTTGGCAATCGGCAGTGCCTTCGACACGGAATCAACATACGCCTTGATCTTTTCATTGTCACCTTCCGCCATCAAGGCGCTATCCGGACGAGTAGCCTCGTAACGTTTACGGGCCATCGAGGTATAGCGATGGCTCACCGCCTGCAACGAGTCGGGCGTCATCTGTATCTTGAAGCTAGAATCCCTGTTCGCCCGGACATTGTCGCGAATAGCCTGAATGAGTGCATCCTTGTAGAGTTCCTCGCCCATCTGGCGCGGAATAATCGTGAAGTTCTGGCCACCGAACTGGGCACCCAGCATATAGGCGAACTTCTGGTCGTCGGTAGAATTTGCAGTAATTGCGGCCGGAGCCTTTTCAATAGCCTTTTCGCCATTGCAACCCATAAGACCAAATGCAGCCAATGCCGCAGAACCAAGAGCAATTTTCTTCATATCCATATTGAATCTCCTTAGAGAAATTTTTTCCGGGGAATAATATAGAAAAATCCCCCGTAGCAAGGCTGCTACGGGGGGTGTTTGCGTATAAAATAGGGTTATTCTTGCACCAACTTTCCTACGCCGCAGGCTCCTGTTTCAGAATATTTGCCAATGGCCACGATGTTGAATTCTCCAATCATTGATTCGCCGCTTGACTGTTCAAGACTGATGAAGCGAGCCTGTTTAACGGCTTCTGCACCCGGAATTTCGTTTTCGTATTCATCGAAATCGTCCCAAGTCATGCATTTTTCCACCAAATCCTCCGTTTTGTCCAAATCAAAATAAATGTGTTCCACAGAATCGATGCCCACAATCAAGTTAAAACCGATTTTAGACGAGTACGTTACGCAAAGTCCACCCCAGTCAGTGACATCGACCGGTTTTGAGAGAGTCTCACCAGGCTCATAATCATCTAAACGGAACGCCACGCCTATATGCGCCCCTTTAGCAGTACCCTTGTCGACATACAATTTTCCGCAAAAGCCACCACAAACATCAATCAGATATTCCATACAACCCGCCTCATTCATGGAACAATCCGCTTTCCATACGAAATGAGAAGCTCCCCCCTGTTCGGCATCATCAAAACTATACCAATGCCCGGCCACACTCGTTTCGGAGCCATCGCCGAACCCGGTATTTACACGATACTCACCGCTAGCGCCATTCCACATGCACATCGGACTATCGTTTCCGGTATCACCGCTTGAACTGCTTGACACAAAATCCGTCACGTTCACAGGTTCGCTCCATTGCGGCAAGGTCGCATCGTATTTACCGATTTCCTTGATATTGAATCTTCCCACCTCATCAGAGTTACCCTTGTAAATGAACACGATCGTCTTGATTTGCGATGCAGCTTCTTCACCAGAAAGTTTCGAACTTTCCGACACCCATGCCGGAGCCTCGAAATCGCTCCACTTGGCGCAACGTGTCACGACATTGTCAACACCAAGCAACTGGTCTAGCGTAGGAACATTCTTGATCGTTTTCGGGAGCGTGACAAACGGAGACTCCAAATTCAACGTATCGCCAGCGGCATTCCCGCTGAGCAGCACGTTCATCGCAAAGTCTGACACATAGGCCACGCAAATGCCACCCCATTCCGAAATATCCGAAACGGCACCTTCTTCGGCCACCGTGAATCCGACACCAGCCATCGGTAGCGATGTTCCCTTCAGTTCAACAGTCGCACACAGGCCTTCACAATAGGAAACGACCGGTTCAAATGCTTCTTCGGACATGGCACTGTCTACCTCGACCGGGTAAAGGACCTTTGACAAGCCTCCCTCATCCGTAAAGCTAAACCAGTAACCCGCATTATCGTTCCCGACATTGACACGGGCCATTCCCTTTCCACCATTCCATAGTTCAAGCATGCTACTGCCCGAAGATTTCGGATCTTTAGAGCTACTGCTTACCGATGTTGTCGACGAACTACTGTCATTGTGAGCTACAGCATTTTCGTCTTCGGTAACCCCGGATGTCTTGCTCCCTTCGGAACAAGCCATAAGACTAAGCACAATTGTACCTGCAAGAATTCTAGCAACCTTTTTCATCTTTGTCCTCCCCCCACGTCAGTGGGAACAACTGTAAATTCAAGCGATAGACTCGTTCAACAGCTTTACTATTCATGGCAATCTGCGCAATCCTTTTGCGACAGGCCTCAAGTTCCTTCAAAATCAGTTCATAATCTTCGGCCGAAACACCCATGGTAAGACCGCTAAAGTTTCGCTCCGAAGGGAGAAATCTGTCAATTGCCTCCGTAGCAAAACCAGCCATTTCACGATGCATCGAACGGAGCGCCACCGGCATCACGGCAGAAGTTCCCTTCAAATGCTTGTCCGACTGTTCATAGGCAGCACCCCTTTTCTTGAGAAGTCCCGTCTTTACCATAAAATCTAGCGACTCGCGGACGTCTCCTGCAGTAACCCCCTGACAGCATCGCTTGGCGATGTCGCCCGGAGTCGCTCCGGGCATAGCCGGAGCAAGTTCCCTCACTACCGGATGCACCCAAGATTCAAAATACCGAAACGCCTCACCATCGACAATTTTCGCCTTGTTGTTCTTTGCAAGTTCAAGCATCGATTCGTAAGCCAGTTTCTTCTCCTGATCCGTTTTGGCATGGCCATAATCCACCATACGCTCAAAATATTCCAGCTCAAAACCGACAAGATTCATCGCGCCCCCCACATTGGTTGCGCCCGCAGGAGAAAGTCGCGTTTTTCCCTCGCACACCAACTTCAGATAAGTTGGAGAAGCAAACCCTGCCGCACGCGCAAATTCACGCCAAGAAAACGCAGACAGACGCTTTTTCTCGTCATAAAAATCCTGCATATAGAGGCGGTAATCCTGGTAGTCTGTAATCGGTTTCATACTCGCAAATATAAGTTCGTTTTTCACGAAAGTCAATAGTTTGTGATACAAAAATCAAATATTTTCAACAAATCAAGCAATTTTTAAAGATTTTATCAAAATTTGTATTTTCATGATACACTCTTTCCAAAATAAAAAGAACCCTCGGCCGCTAAGCCGAGGGTATTTTCAATACAGCCGTACCTTCTTACTTCTCGAAGTATTCCTTGGCCTTGGCGACAACATCTTCCACCTTGACCATGGAGAATTCCTTTTCGTTGCGGAACTTCCATTCGACTTCACCGTTGGCGAGGCCCTTCTTGCCGATAGCGATGCGCACCGGAGAACCCCAGAGGTCGGCGTCCTTGAACTTCACGCCCGGGCGTTCGTCGCGGTCATCTACAAGCACGTCGATGCCGGCTGCTTCAAGTTCACTCTCAAACTTTTCGGCGAGTTCAACGAGTTCGGCTTCCTTGCCGATGGGGACGATTTCCACCTGGAAGGGCGGGATGGACTTGGGCCAAATCGGTCCGAAGTCATCGTGGCTGTTTTCCACGACGGATGCCATCAGGCGGCCTACGCCGATGCCGTAGCAGCCCATGATGGCGGGAGCGGTGGTCTTTTCGGCGGTGAGGAACTTGGCACCCATGGATTCGGAGAACTTGGTGCCCAATTTGAAGATGTTACCCATTTCGATGCCGCGAGTTTCGGTGAGGAGTTCACCGCAGCAGGGGCACTTGCAGACTTCGGATGCTTCGGCGATGTCGGCCACTTCGAACTTCGGGAAGTCGCGCTTCGGGTTGCAATGCTTGAAGTGGAATCCTTCTTCGTTGGCACCCGTCACGAGGTCGAAGGAATCGGCAATGGCTTCATCGACGATGACGCGCGTATCGTGAGAATTAATCGGGGAAGCAAAGCCCGGAACCATGCCGCAAGCCTTGATCAAGGAGTCTTCGGCGGGGTAAAGTTCCTTCG
>NZ_CALEFV010000223.1 GCF_937877005.1 uncultured Fibrobacter sp.
CGTAGGTTCTGCCGACACGGCATTTGGCATTGGTCTTTATCTCTGGCCTTTTGTGTGGTTTGCGACGGATTCCGGCAAAAGGCAGGTCGTGCTTTTTGGAACTGAAAAGCCCGTCTTCAATCCATCCATAGATGGTGCTTCGCGCATACTTGGCGAAGAGCTCGGGATTGTTTGCGATAATGGCATCGACCGATTGGCCATTGCGCACTGAGGGAGACAGAAGTTTATCCATTTTTTCGATAGTCTCGGCGTCAGGATGAACCCCTATTCGGCTGTTTACGAGCGTCCCTCGATAATTCGCCTGTGCGCCCGAAGCGACATAATAGTGTTTTTTCATCGGGCAGTTATGAGCTTTCTCGCACCCATTGCATACGTATGGAGCACGGTTGAGGCGTTCACAAACGGCTTCTCGGAAGTTGGGGCATCCCTCAAAACATCCCTTGATGTTCTTTCTGAGGCCTCTGTCGCTTGAACTGCTGAAGTGCTTTAGGCTGCATTCGTCGAAGTGTACGCAAATCCTGTTCGAGCAGGCATAATGCTTTTCGCTTTCGATGCGTCTGTTGAGCAGTTCGCGTGAAATGGTCGATTGCGACCTTCCGAGCGCTTTGGCTATGTCGGTTGTGTTCCGCCCGCATCCAAGCATGAACTCAATGCGGTTTCGTTCGTCGTTGCCCATGTGTTTCATGGAGTATCTCCTTTTGTGTATCCCGTCACCATCCATCGGCACATGCTGAGTAGAATCGTCGGGTAAGGATACGATAGCGATTTAGCAGCAAAAAAGGAAGCCTCTCTGAGTTGTCCAGAAGTAAACGCAGGTTTCCTTCCTAGGAAGGAATAGAGGGGAAATATGCCAGAATCAATACTACCCAATAAACTTAGGGAGTAAATGCAAGTGGAACTTGCATTTACTTCTGGAGATGACGCACAACGAAATAAAATCGCACCCTGCCACAAGGGGCTTGACACTTTGGGATGTAAGGTGTAAAATTATGCACATAAATCCAACGAAGGAGATTGTTATGAATACTAAACGATTCATGTTGCACTCTGTAGTTCTTGCGATTTTTACTGTGTTTTCAGCACAGTCGTTGTTTTCAAAAACCGTACCGTTCTCGCATCAACCGCTTTTGGCGGGAAAAGCATCTCTGACAGGTAATGGGTTTGAAGTGAAACGCACATTAGGGACAGCGGCTTTTGCACCGGAATTGATGATGCCGATTGAGCTTGTTTATTCATCGTCATCGGAAAACTCTGGAGTTTTTGGCTATGGCTGGAGCTCTCCTCAATTGGAGAGTTCGCTTAAATGGGATAAGGACGGTTTACTTTGGCGATCGCCTTGGGGCGAGAATGTTAAGTTCTTTCCAAAGAAACAAAAAACTCCCAAAAACAGCATTAAACTATCTCCGATTGAGGAGGCTAAAAAAGGCCGAGGTTTGTTCGCTCCTTATTCGGATTGGGAGGCCGATTCAAAGGATTCCGATTATGTAAAATCACAGGAGTTCGTCATCATCGGCAAAGACAGACTTAAGGGCTGGAATTTTTCATATTCGAACGGGAAATTGAGTGCGATTACCACACCAAATGGAACTGTTGTTACATACGAATATGATAAGGATGGTAGGCTACAGTCAGTTTCTTCGTTAAAACAAAAACTCATCGAAATTGGTTGGATAGACGGATGTATCGCCAAAGTTTTTATAAATGGCGTCACGACAAAATTAACTTATGAAAAGACTATCGTTGCCATTCTCCCCAAGACTATTGAAGGAAGAGTTGCGAATATATCCGCAAAAGTACTTGTGTCGATGTGTAATGCCGGCTTAAATCCTGAAGTGTTCTCATATAAAAACAGTTTCTTGGCATCTGCGGCACAAGGCGGCAGGAAGGAGAAATTCACGGTTCAAAGCGAAACTCCCGCCGAACGCAAACGGAATCTTCTCAGTAAAAATTCCAAGAATAAAGTCAAACATACTGGGAAGATTGCAGGTCGTCTCATCGCCGATGCCGATTTCAGGTATGAATATCCGTCCAGAACTTCCGTCCGGCGTATCAACGCCGTCGGCGATTCGGCACTTTCCGACATCAACGAACAGAACGGAATACTTAAACAGGTGGATTTCTCCGGACGGGTCACAACATCTTACTATTTTATGCGGCATGACGCGGCATATTTGGGAAAACTCCGCAAGGTTGTAGACGGCCGCGGGCGTGACATTACGCAGTTTCGTTATGATAAACATACCGGCAGGCCCGTTAGGGTTACCGACCGTCTTGGTAATAACCGGTATCTTGAATATGACAATAAAGGCAACTGCGTCCGATTGACCCGCCGTGCAGGATGGACGCTGAGTCAGGAGCCTGTCCGCTCATTTGCCTACAATCGTTCAGGTTTGATGACATCGGTTTCGGAACTGGATGCCGAAGGAAATCCTGTCCGCACGGCGACATTGAAGTACAATAAGAGCGGGAGGGTGGTGCAATTGTCGGACGGACGGCGTACGGTCAAGGTCGGTTACTCCGAAAGCGGCTTTCCGCAGTCGATCAGTGACGGCTTTGCTGAAGTCAAGCTGAAATACGATCGCTACAACCGGCTCACAGCGGCGATTGATCCGAATGGAATTGAAACCATCCGCACTTATGCCGACCACGGCGGAATCAAAAAAATAGAAAGGAAAGACGGGGCGGAAGTTCTTTCGTCGATAGAGATTGCGTATGATTTGAACGGCTGCCCCGTCTCCATAAAAGATCAGGATGGGCGCGTAACCTCCTGCGACCGTGATGCGCTCGGTCGCATTGTCAAAGAAAAATATCCCAATGCCACCGAAGTTGCCTATGATTATGACAAGATCGGTAGATTGACCAAAGTGATAGACGAGAACGGTCATGAAATCGCTTTTGGATGGGACAAATTCGGCCTTGCTTCCCGGCTTACGGCGGCTAAACAGTTGACCGATTCAAAGCGGGACCAAAATGGACTTATCGTCTCAGTTTCGTCTTCGGTCACCGGTAAAACGGAGCGTGTGGTAAAAAGGACGTATGACAAGTTTGACCGGGTGATAAAAATCGAATACGCAAAAAACGAGATTGAGACTTTCTCGTATGACAAGTGGGGCAGAATATCGGAACATACCCGTGGAGAGCGTAAATCTACCTATCAGTACGACCATTTCGGACGGATTGCAGAAAAGACGGACGGTGAAAATGTATACGCATATTCTTACAACCAATATGGGCAGCGTGTTTCATTGACCGTGAAAAACGACAAGGGCAATGTGCTGACGGAAAAACGCATTTATGACAGGTTCGGCAGACTTTCAGAAATCTTTTCATTCGGCAAGTCGGTGAAATATTTCTATGATGTGAAAGGGCGGGTGTCGCGTCAGGTAATCGATGGAACGCCGATCGATTATGAATATACGAAGCATGGCTTTCTTGCCGGAAAATACCTCGGAGGCAGAAAAGAGCCTATATCTTCAGTTGTTTATGAGTATTCCAAATCCGGAAGAATCGTTGCCCGCAGCGTAAACGGCAAACGTACCGCTTATGAATACGACGGCAGAAATCAGTTGCTCGCGGTCAAGGATTCTGACGGCAATGATATAGAGCGGTATTCTTATGACAAGGCTGGCAATATGCTCAAGAAGACAGTAAACGGTAAAACGACAACGTTTACCTTTGACGGAGCAAATCAGCTCGTTTCATCAACTGTTGATGGCGTTACGACACGCTACACATACGATGCGGCAGGACGGCTTGTAAAAGAGGGCAACAAGACCTATCGATACGGATATCTTGACAAGGTGATGTCGGTCAGCGACGGAAAGGGCAAGTACACCTACGACTACCACGTAGATGGCCAGCTCGCCCGCGCGGACTACGGTGGCGGTAAATCTGAAGACTTCCTCTGGGACGGCCTCGCACTCGTCAAACGCGGCGGCGAGCGGTTCATCAACGAGCCGCATATTGGCGG
>NZ_CALEFV010000224.1 GCF_937877005.1 uncultured Fibrobacter sp.
ACGGGAATCTTCCAGAGTTCCGCCTTCGCAATGAACGAGGTCATGGTAATCGAGGGCCAAATGACGTTGATGTCCAAAAAGCTCTGGTGGTTTGCAACGAGTACGAACTTCTTGTGGTCCGGAATGTTCTCCTTGCCTTCGATTTCGACCTTGATTCCCGACAACTTGAACAAAACCTGGAAAAACGGGATGCATATGCGGGTGCTGTCTGCCCAGCGCCTGCAAAGCACGCCCTTGTAAAACATGAACGGAAGACCGACAACGAAAAGCCCGACAGCGATAAACAAATAGTAAAAGATTGCACGGATAAAGGCCATAATAGTCCTAGAAATATGGGTTTACACCCATAATGTATAATTTTTAAGGTTAATGGAACAAAAAAAAGAAAAATTTTATAGAGAGAACTCTATTTCTTTAAGGAAATCTCTTTGTTCAACACGGGAACTTTGTCAAGTAGGTGCTGAATCGGACAGATGACAAGGGAACAGAGCTTGTCCCACACCAGGGCGCACAAGAATGTGCCTGCAATGCAGATTGAAAAATGTGCCAGTAAAGATGAAATAGGGCCCGAAATGCTTACTGCAAGGGGAAATTCCTTGATGAACAGGGTGACAAGTGTGCTATGTATAATGAATATGCCCCATACGCTTTTCGCGATGAAATTGATAAAGCGGCTATTGAAGTTGAAATTTTTGAAAAGAAGAAATAGCAGAGCGGCCTGCAGAACGACGAAAATGTTGCAGTAGGATATTGCTTGAATGGGCTCGATGAACATCATGGAGCAAATGGCCGCGGTGCAGAGGAACAAGCCCAATGCCGCCGAAATCCATTTCAGATTGATTTTCTTGTGGGCGATGAATCCGCCGATATAGTAGAGCAGGATGAAGTTTACCAGGGTGTAGCCGTTCCCGTTTCCATAAATCGAAATCGCAGAAATGGATATCTTGGTGTGAGCGAATGCGGGAATGCAGTAATCGGTGATTGTCGGGAGTATGGAAAATAAAACCAGAAGAATTGCCATGAATACTTTTAGGCTCTTGTCGCTTGCGTACTTAAAAACAAGGTTCAAAAAAGGAGAAAGCAAGTAAATGGTGCAATAGAGCCATGCGTAGTAATTGACGGGGCTGAAACAGTAAAGAAAATCGGCTATTGAAAAACTGCCGCTTGTAACCGCCCCGATGACATAGGAAATAACTTTGTATGCAATCAGGACTGTAAACAGGTAAACGACTTTTCGTACATTGACGGAATCCCTTTTGCATAGGAAATATCCGGAGATGCAGAGGAAGGTGTTTACGGCACCGAGGGCGAGGGCCTCGATGCTGTACAGAAAGAACCTGTTGAAAAAAGGAGCGCTTTCGACGTAGCTGAAGGCGCCGTGTCGGAAGGGGGAGTTGTAGTGGAGCGCGATTACGAAAAGAATCAGAATGATTCGGAGCAACTCGAAATTAGAAGCGCGAGACTCTTTCATAAGGGGCGCCCCTTACTATTGCTTTATCTTCCACCTGAGAGTCTGGCCTGCGGCAAGCGGCACCACGCCGTTCACGAGCGGGGGGACGGTCCACGATTCCTTGACGACTTCAATCTGCTTCTGGGTGCGCGGGATTCCGTAGAAGTCGGCGCCAAAGCCTGCGATGAAGTTCGGGAGCTTGTCCAGGTGTCCGGCTTTTTCGAATTCCTGCACGAGCAGCGGAATGGCGACCGGTGCGCTGTAGACGCCCGCCGCCCCGCACGGACATTCCTTTTTCCCCAGCTGGTGCGGGGCGGAGTCCGTGCCGAGAAAGAACTTCGGACTCCCGCTGAAGGCGGCTTCGCGGATGGCGGCACGGTCTTCAGGCCGCTTTGGCAAGGGCTTGCAGAAGTGGTGCGGCCTGAGGGCGTCCCCGACGACATCGTCGAGAGTCATCATCAGGTGGTGTACCGTGAAGG
>NZ_CALEFV010000225.1 GCF_937877005.1 uncultured Fibrobacter sp.
CGCCAATGCGTACTAAAAAGCATGCTCCGATGAGAGCGCCGAGAATTGTAGGTGTGAGCAGCTGAAAGAAGATACGCTTGTTCAGGTAGCCGTGACGCGCCAGGTTGAATGCGCTGCTGAAGTTTCCGATGATGAGCCCGATGCGGTTCGTGCCATTAGCCACGGTAGCGGGAAGCCCGAGAAAAATCATGATGGGAAGACTTAGCGTAGAGCCTCCGCCTGCAATGCTGTTGATAAGGCTTACGATAGCGCCTAAAACGAAGTAGGCGGCGTAGAGGACTAGAGATGTGATGTCGAATTCCATCGCGCCCAAATTTAGAAAAATGCATCGCAGAGCTTGGCGCGGAAGGCGTGAATACGGTCGGCGCTTGCTTCTCGGTGCGGATAGGTAAAGTTGCTGAGCAGTACGACAGCGGCTCCCTTGTCGGGATCGGCGACGATGCTTGCTCCGGTGAATCCCGTCTTGCCGAAGGTATGCGGTGAAATGTGGGTGCCCATGAACTTTTCGCTGTTCAGTTCCCAGCCGAGAGCGGTGCAGGCTTCCTTGGCGGTGGAGTACTTGTTTGCCGTATCGAGCGCAAAGGCGTTCTCGCTGACCATTTTCAAGATGCCCGCAGGCATGACCCGCTTACCGTCTGCGGCGACGCCATCACTTAAAATAGTTTGTACAAAATTAAGTAAGTCGGGCACACAGCTGAACATGCCGGCGCTGCCAACAGGGAAAAGCTTGCGCAGTACCCAGGCGCTTTCGTCGTGGATTTCGCCCTGGATCTCGCGGTTCCTGAAACTACAAATTTCGGTCGGTGAAATTTCTTCTTTCGGAATAGGGTTCCAGTCGCGGGTAAGCGGGTCCCAGCCAGAGCGGTTCATGCCCAGCGGAATAAAGAAACGTTCGCGTCCCTGCTGTTGCAGGTCCTTGCCAGTGAGACGCTGTAGAATGATTCCGAGCAGCACGCTCGCGGGGTTGCCGTAGTTGAAGTCGGCTCCGGGTTCATGTTCGAACTGATACGTGTATAGGGCATTCAGAATGCCTTCGGCGGGGAGCGTGCGCAAAGTTTTCATGGGTACGCGGTAATCGAGGCTGTGCGTAAGCAGATGAAAGATGCGGATGTCTTCGCGAAAATTTGTCTGAAGTTCAGGAATGTAGTCTATGGCCTTGGTGTCTACCGAGAGCTTACCTTCGAGAATGTAGCTGAGGGCGAGCGTAGATGTGGGGCATACCTTGGTGAGACTCGCAATGTCGAAAACCGTGTTTTCAGCCGTGTCAAGCGTCAGAATTTTATGCGAACCGTCGGGGAGCAGGAATCCGGCTACAGCCCTGCTGAAAATACCTTCGGCCTTGGCGGTCTCTAAAAGACCGGAAATCTTCTGTTTGTCAAAGTTCATACCCCTAAAATACAAAAAAGGAACGCTCTTTCCGATTTAATCTTATATTTTACTTGTATGTTCTTTAATAAGAATGAAAAGTTTTTACGGGTGCACTTTGTCGCCGTCATGGTTTTTCTCGCCATCTGTTTTGCCGCTTCGGTGGTCTATATCGTATTGTCATCTATATCGTTCGTCCGGGATAATACGGCAAAACTTGAGGAAACGATCAATAGGGACAATTCGGTCACGGTCAGCAATTTTTTGAAACATGGTGAAAAAATCCTGGATTTAACCTGCAAGTCGGTTGACGCGATGCTTGCGGATAGCATGTCACTGACCCAGGTCGAAGATTTTTTGGCAAAGGAAACGGCTCGCAATTTTGAAATGCGCGAGCAGGGAATGGGGGATTTTTACGGATTTATCGATGGCGCCTTTATCGACGGCATGAGATGGGTGCCGGCTGCAGGGTATCTGGCATCTCACCGTCCGTGGTATAAGGAGGCCCTGATGTCCCAGGGCCGTGTTGCATGGATTCCTCCGCATGTCAATTTGCGAAACAACGAGGTGGTCATCACGGTAAGTCAGCGACTTTCTGACAGAAAGAACGTGCTTGCGCTGGATCTGGACTTGAGGGTGCTGCAGAATAGTATGCACCCGGTGAGTAAAAATGACTGGTGGATGGTTCTAGCCAAGAATGGCGTGGTTATGGCTCATTCCAATGTGACTCAGCTGGGACTTGACTACATGTCCTCGGAATTTTGGGAGTCGTCGGAAGGTCATGTTGCCCGCGAAGTCCTACTGTCGAATGAGAAACCCTTTTTGATAAAGAAGGGAAATAAGCGCTACCGCGTCCATTCAGCGCTCGTGCGCGAAAACCTGTATGTCGTTCGTGTTGTAGAGGAACCTACTTTTATTAGCGGTGTTCTCGGACTCATCGCAAGACAACTGCTTTGTGCGCTTGGCGTGATTGTTTTGATTGGTTTGATGTTCGTCATGATTTATAGGGCGCTTATGCGGGAAATCCGCATGAATCATGCCAAGTCGTTGTTCCTTTCGAACATGAGCAGTGAAATAGGCGTGTCGGTTAATGGTATTCTCGGCCTCAATTCCATTTTGATGAAGGAAGTCCGCGATGACGGACTTCGTGAATATGTCAAGAACATCCAGATGGCGACGCAGGGTTTACGTTCCCTGGTGAACGATATTCTTGAGGTTTCCAAGATTGAATCGGGAAAACTGGAAACGGTGCCGTCGGGATACGACGTGTTCACGGTGCTGTCGGAATGTTTTGATGCTTTGTCGCCGCGTGCCTCTGCAAAGAATCTACGCTTTTCGCTGGAATGCGACTCCGACCTTCCCTGTTGCCTGTGGGGGGATGAAAAGCATATCAGACAGATTATATCGAATTTGCTCTCGAATGCAATCAAGTATACCGAAGTGGGTGAAGTTGTATTGTCTGTCGGTTTCGATGCGGTGCCGTCGGCATCGGTGCAGAAACCCGAAGATTACATCATGCTCAAGATTTCTGTGCGCGATACGGGTATCGGTATCCGGGAAGAGGATTTGGACCGCGTCTTTAATGCGTTCCTGAATATTGGACGCGGTAGTGCCAAGGCGCAGGCGACGACTGGACTGGGACTGAGCCTGACGAAGGAACTTGTTGAGAGGAGCGGTGGAGAAATTACAGTCAAGAGCCGCTTTGGCGAGGGAACCACTTTCATGGTGTCTATTCCGCAGCTCGTTTTGAATATGGAGCCCATCGGCAACTTTACTGCCCGTTACCGGAGTTCCGCTCACCAGAAAAAGAATTCCACCGAGATGCTGTTCGCTCCCGAGGCCCGCGTGTTGATAGTCGATGATGTCGACATGAATCTAAGAGTCTTCCGTGGCATGCTCAAGGGCACCAAGATCCAGGTGGATACGGCTATTAACGGCTCCCAGTGCCTAAAGCTGGTTCAGTCAAAACGCTATGACCTGATTTTCCTGGATTATGTGATGCCGGGAATGGACGGCTCCGATATACTCAAGCATATCAAGAATCTTGAAAACTGCGTAAACAGGGATACGCCCATAGTCGTGGTTGTTCCCGAAGCGCTTATGGAATCGAGGGAATCGTACTTGAGTCTCGGCTTTGTCGATTACCTGTCAAAACCGTTCAAGGAACAGGACCTGTTCCGTATATTGAAATGGAATTTGCCGGCCCGGTTAATCTTGACGAATGCGGACCTTCAGACGGACGAGGACTACACCTACAAGCCTGTACCGATAACCAAGGAAGAGGAAGATCTTGCCGCGAGTATGGCCCTGTCTGCAAATCAGAAGCTTTCTCTGTTCAGGGGAATCCTCAATACGGCGGCCGGCCTTGAATATTGCGCAAACAATGAGTCGCTGTACCTGGAAATGCTCCAGGAATATGCGGATTCGGATTCGGCAACCGATGTCGACAGAAATTTCCAGGATTCTGACTGGGTAGGTTATATTGCGGGACTTCGCAATCTAAGCGTCATTTCTTCGGCTGTAGGCGCCGAGGAAATGGTGAAGGAAATCGATGCTCTTGAAAATGCCTGTCGTAAGCAGGAATACGACTATGTGCAGAAAAATCATAGGCGTATCATGGGGCTGCTGGCGGAATTGAAGACCAAGATTCGTGAGGGTCTCGAGAAGTGATAAGGCTAGTCAAATTCTTTGCAGCGATTGCCGTTGCATGCCTTGTCGCGATCTTTCTGATGTTGAAGGATTCGAATACAGGTGCGAAGGTGAACGATTCGCCGATGAGAATCGCTGTGGTGATGACGGGACCCCGCCTGGATCATAGCTGGAATGAATCACATTACATAGCCTTGGAAAAAGTGTCTAGGGAATTGAATCTGGAAATTGCATATTACGACAATGTCCCGACGAATTCCATGGCTGAAGAGATTATGGAGCGCGCTATTGCCAATGGGGCTCAGATCGTGATTGCGAACTCCTTTGGATTCGGGGATGCCGTGGCTCGTGTGGCTCATCGACATCCGGAAACGAAATTCTTTCATGCGACGGGGGAGCGTGTTTATCCTAATGTGCTCACTTTTATGGGGAGAATTTACCAGATGTGGTATCTTTCGGGCATAGTGGCAGGACTCATGACGAAAAATAATAGAGTCGGCTACTTGGCGAGCATGAATATTTCTGAAGTGAATAGGGGAATAAATGCCTTTACACTGGGTGTCCGCAAGGTGAATCCCGAAGCTAATGTGTATGTCAGCTGGAGTGGATCCTGGTTTGATGAGAACATGGCCGCGACGGCGACTCAGTATTTGGTGGATACCTGTAAAGTCGACGTGTTCTCGGTGAAAGCGGATGTTAACCGTCCGTATGAGATGGCAGAGGAGAAAGGGGTATGGATTATCGGGTGTAACTTGGATAACAGTCAGCGGTATCTGGAATCTTTCCTGACGGCTCCGATTTGGCATTGGGAAAATTTCTACAGGAAAAAGATTAATGAAGTGAAGCAAAATAAGTTCGTGGCCCGTAGCGAATGGCTTGGTATCGAAAGCGGAATCATGGACCTTGCGCCAATGGCTGCTGCAGTGAGTGATTCCGTCCGTCAAATTGTGGAATCGGAATGGCACAGGCTCGAGGAGCGAACCTTCGATGTCTTTTATGGGCCGATTGAAGATAATCATGGTCGGATACATGTCGGACCGGGTGAGAGCATGACGGACGAAGAAATGCAGCACCGCTTTAACTGGTATGTAAAGGGAGTTGTCGATGGACTTTAAGGAAAGGGGATCGAGAATCCATGTCAAGATGGTGATTTTGATAGCGGCCTTTATGGCGGTTCTCTGTCTTGTGTGTGTCTTGTTACGAATCAGGATGGATGCCCTGCTTATCAGGAGCATGAACATGCAGGTTCAGCAGCAGTCGCTTGTGTTGGCTTCTGCACTCGATTCCAAGATAGAGGCGCATCTTGCTTCTCTAAAGAATCTTGCGAAACAGATTGAAAATGATTGGATGAACATCGATGCAATTCTTGCTCCCGTGAATCGGATAGAGAAGAACGCTCAGTATGGAATTATCGATTTGTATGGTAAGTGCACTTGGGGTGATTCTTCGATGGTCATAAAGCCAAAGGACTTCCAGGGCGTGGTGGAGTCGTTCCGCGGAATACCCTTTGTGAGCTACAACGAAGAGAAGGGTGTTCTTCTGACGGTTCCGATTTTTTCTAACGGAAACGTGAAGGGGGTCCTGTATAAACTCTATTCAGTCTTTAGTGACGAATTGCTGATTGATTTTTCAAAGATAGACAGACAAAGATTTGTTTCTATTCGCGACGGCAAGGGACACTTGCTTATGGGCGAGGCCACAGATGATGGATTTGACGATGCTTTCAAGGTGCTTCGGAAAAAATTGCAGACATCAAATGTTGCCATAATTCGTAAAAAAAGAAGCAATGGCATCTACTACTATTTTATGCATGAACTCAGTGCGCAGAACCTTTTTGTCTCGGGAGTCGTGCCTGAAAAAAGCCTAGGGCTGAATGCGGAAAAGGTGCCTTCACTAGTGTTCAAGGTTGTGGGTTGCCTAATATTGTTCTTTGCAATGAGCATGGGCATAGTTTTCTTGATTTTCCGGCAAAATTATGAGCGGAACCGTCGGCGACTGCTGGAGGAAACTCCCAAGAAGACTTCCGAAGTGGACTACAGTGTGTTGAGAGTCATCGGTCAGGAACTCCGCATCCCGATCGGGAACATTCTGGGCGTGAACACGATTCTTTTGAAGGAAAACAAGGACCCGACTATCAAGGAATATGCACGGAGTATCCAGAGTGTGGGTATGTCGCTATTGTCGCTGGTGAACAATGTTGTCGATCTTTCCAAGATGGAAGCCGGCGACATGGAACTTGTTCCTGTTCAGTACAATCTGTTCTCGGTTCTTAGCGAAAGCTACGATATGCTCAAGTTGAGGGCAAATGACAAGTCGCTCCATTCGGAAATTGAAGTGGACCAGACCATTCCTACGGAGCTCTTCGGTGACGAAATCCGCGTGCGGCAGATTATCAACAATCTGCTTTTGAATGCGGTAAAGTATACTGCCTCGGGGTCGGTGATGCTCAAGGTTGATTATGAACGCATTGCCTCGGAACCTCATGGTTCGAACAGGATAAATCTGATTATTTCCGTACAGGATACGGGTATCGGAATTCGTGACGAGGAATTGAATAATCTATTTATCGCTTTCCGTCACAGTGAAACGGTGGGTACTTTGTCGGATGCCGGTACGGGCTTGGGACTTTCGTTGACCAATAGTCTCGTCAATTTGATGGGGGGCAAGATTACGGTGGATTCCGCTTACGGCAAGGGTTCCACATTTACAGTGACCATTCCGCAGGTAGTCGTGAAGAATGAATCCATGGGTGATTTCGAAAGGCGTTACCGCGACTATGTCATTGCGACAGAAATTCAGAACCGTAGGTTTTCTGCCCCAGGTGCCATGGTGCTTGCGGTCGACGATGTACCGATGAATTTGCGCGTGATGGCGGGACTTCTGAAAGAAACTGATGTCAAGTTGGAAGTAGCGAATAATGGCATGGAAGCTATGGAAAAAATCAAGCGTAACCATTACGATGTTATTTTCATGGACAAGGATATGCCTATTATGGATGGTGCGGAAACATTGTCTATTATAAGGAGCTTGGCGGATCATCCCAATACTGAAACTCCGATTGTTCTGATGACATCGAATTCGATTCCCGATGCGCGAGAAATATGTGTCAGTGAAGGTTTCTCGGATTTTCTAGTCAAACCTGTCCGCGAAGAGTCTCTAATCATGATGCTGCATAAGTATCTGCCTAGTGAAAAGGTGAAATTCTTCAGTGATACCGACGATGTAAATGATGCCCAGAATACATATTACAGTTCCCTGAATATTGCCGTGCCGCTTGTGGCGAACAATGTGGAAAAGGATTCGATTCAGGAAATGTCGGATGCCAAGGTTGCCGAAGAGACGATGAAACATATGGGGCGAAGTTTGCCGGAAGATTTGGAAAACCTTGCCGAAACCGGTTTGGCCGATGTAAAACTTGGCCTGGATTGTTGCGATGGTGACGAAGGTTTGTACCGTCAAAAGCTTCGTGAATATTCCGTGAGCGCGATGGACCTTTCGCTGGAACAGTATTACAGGATCGAAGATTACGAAAACTATCGTATGCTTGTTCATTTGCTCAAGGGAAAATCGCTTGCTCTCGGGGCGATTGAAATCGCGAGTTTAGCTAAATTGATGGAAAATGCTTGTAATTCCGGCGATTACGAATACCTTAGGGCTTCGCATGCTAGATTGATTCGAGAATACAGAAACTTTGTAAAGGTCTTGAAGGAATTGATTTAAAATGGAAGAACAGATTGACGTTTTGAATATGGACGGAACACCTTCGGGATATTCCTGTGGCCGTACGAAAATACATGCCGAAGGTTTGTGGCACCGTACGGTGCATATTTGGGCTTTTGACGGCGAGGGGAAAATTCTCTTTCAGTTGCGGAGTGCTCAAAAGGAAAATAATCCGGGACTTTACGACACGAGCTGTGCGGGACATATTACGGCTGGAGATTCGAGCCTGAATGCCGCCGTGCGCGAACTTCGCGAAGAACTGGGCGTAACTAAGAGTTCGCGCGATCTCGAATATGTATTCGAGGCAATACACAAGAGTGTATTGAACGGCGGCTCGTATCTGGACAATGAATATTACGATGTTTATAAGATCGTTCTCAGCGACGAAGAAATCCAGTCGCTTGTACCCCAGCCGGGCGAAGTCGATGGATTTGTGTGGATGACTCGCGAACAGTTTTTTGCAAGACATAAGCTGCACCCTGAAAAGTTCGTGAACCACCCGAAGGATTTCCTGTGGCTGATGGAGAATGTATGATGACGAAATTTTATAAGGATACAGCCCTCGTGCTTGAAGGCGGCGGAATGCGTGGCGCCTACCTTTCGGGCGTGCTCGACGTGATGCACGATCACGGCCTCAAGTTCGGCGGCTATGCCGGGACATCCGCGGGTGCCACGCACCTTTGCAGCTACCTCTCGGAACAGCGCGAAAGGAATAGGCGCATCGATGTCGTCCATTCGGCGAGCAAGCGCTACATGGGCTGGGGGAACCTCATCCGCACTGGTGAGTTTTTCGAGGTGGATTACTGCTACAGGCAGATTCCCTATGTTATAGACCCGTTCGATTTCGAGAAGTTCCGCGAGAATGCGGCCGAGTCCGAATTCTACGCTGCGGCATCGAACCTCGAGACGGGCGAGGCAGCCTACCTGCTGACCCGTGACCTCGACACGTCCGAAGGCATGGACAGGATTCGTGCGTCGGCCTCGCTTCCGCTGATGAGCCACATCGTGGAAGTTGACGGCATGAAGCTCCTGGACGGCGGTGTCGCCGACAGCATCCCGTTCGAAATCATGGCGAAGAAGGGCTTTGAAAAGCAGGTCGTCATCGTGACGCAGCCCGAGGGCTACGTGAAAAAGCCGAACTCGCTTGTTCCCTTGTTCAAAATCGTCTATCGCAAGTACCCAAAGTTTATCGAGGCGGCAAGGACGCGCCATATACGCTATAACGAGTGCCTAAGGACTCTAGAAGACTGGTGCAATCGCGGGACCACGTTCCGCATCCGCCCGAGTGAAAGTTTCGACATTTCGCGCCTCGAAAAGGACAAGTCCAAGCTTGCGCGGCTCTATGACCTTGGCGTAAAGGACATGACCGCCCTCATGCCGAGGCTGTTGAATTTCTTAGAGAGTAGATGACGTGTCATTCTGAGCTATACGAAACTAAGAACTTTAGTTCTCAAGTTGAGTTATGCCCTTTGGGTAGGAGTGAAACGTTATAATGCGTCATTCTGAGCGGAGTGAAACGGAGTCGAAGAATCTAGTCGAGAAGAACCTATGTCTAAAGCAATTGCCGGTCGCAGGTACCGCCATTACAAGAAAGATACGATGATCTATACGGTCGTTACCGCCGATGCCCTTGACTGCGAAACGGTCGAGCCTGTCGTAGTGTACCGCAGCGAGTACGAGACTCCCGACCACCCGAAGGGAACGCTCTGGGTGCGCAATCGCAATGACTTCGAAAGCGAGGTGACGCTTGCCGATGGAACGGTCGTTGACCGGTTCACTGAAATTTGATAGAATGGGAGGAATCATGAAAAATATCCATACGACAATCTTGTGCCCGCTCACCTTGGGCGCTTTACTTTCGACCATGATGCTCGCTTGCGATGATAGCTCTAGCGCATCTGCCGCGCAGGAAGATCCTGTCAGCAGCGCATCGCAAGATGAAGTGCTGAGCAGTTCTTCGCAGGAAGTTCTGCCGCTCAGTTCCGAGGCCGCCATAGACGATGCTCTTTCTAGCGAAGCGCTTCCCGAAAGTTCTGCGACACCTGAAAGTTCTGCCGAGGAGGAATGTTACGATGGTTCCGCCTCCATTGACCTTTATAGCGTGGAACGGATTAATTTTTCGTGCCCGAACAGTATGACCATGTACAATCATGATACCTGGACATACTATAAGTGCGACGGGTCGACCGTTGTCGAAATAGATATGCCCCCTTGCAGCCTGTAGCGAAAGCTCTATTTTCGTTTCATTTCGGCCATGACCATGCCCGCGACAATCGCTACCGCACCTGCGATGGCGATAGGCGTGATGCGTTCCCCGAGGGCGATGACCGCCGTGATGATGGTGACGAGCGGGATGGCGTAGATGTAGTTGCTAGCGAGCACCGTGCCGAGCTGTTTTAGCACCTTGTTCCATGCGAGGTAGCCGAGCAGCGACGAGAAAACCGTGAGGCAGACGAAGTTGAACGATACGACCGGTTCCGCGAAGTTCTGCCACGGGATGTCGAACGTTTTATGGATGTTGCCGCCTGCCTCGACGAACAGCGCGGGCAGCGACATGAGTGCCCCGTAAAAGAACATCTTGCGGGTTATGAACAAAGTAGAATACACACCGTTGAACTGGCGCACGACCAGCGAATAGATGGCCCACATGACGGACGAGGTGAACGCGAGCATGTCGCCCACGGGCGAAAGCTTCAGGATGAACTTGCCGTTCAGCACCACGAGCACCATCCCGACAAACGTAATCAGGCACCCGACAACCTGCCGCTTGCCGAGGCGCTCCGCCTTGTACAGGATGCCCCCGAAAATCATGGTGAGCAGCGGGTTCGTGCACACGATAAGCGAGACGTTGCTGCTGGGCGAAAGCGTGAGTGCCGTGTTCTCTGCCCAGAAGTAGAGCGTACAGCCCGTGATACCGCAGATGAACAGGATGATTTCGTGCTTCCAGCTCTGGCAGCGGAACTTCTTGTGGGATGCCGCGAGCAAGATAAGGTAGGTGACCGCGAACCGCAGCGTAAAAATCTGCACGGCGCTGAATCCGTGGTTCAGCAGCACCTTCGTGCTCACGAAACTCGTGCCCCAGAACGCAATCGTCGCGATGGCGAGGATATGCCAGAGGGCTATGTTGTTGCGCGCGGGTGTCATCGCGCGCAAATATAGTTTTATTTATTGGATTATACGGGTTATTCCTCGGAATCCTTTACGCAGCGGATGTTGTAATAATTCGACGTACCCCACGCGAAATTTTCATAATCAGATTCGGTAAAAGCAGCTAACCATCTGTATTTGGAGTTATCGGTCTGATCAATCTCGACATCGGAAGTCCAATAGAAAGAATAGCAACCACCCCCCGCAACGCAAAAACCGCGCCATTCGCGGGTATTTTCATCTATGTCTAAGTAATATGGTTCATTATATTTCATTCCGTAGATTAAACTGGTGCAGCTACCTATTCCATCATCATATATTGTTTGACAATCATAAACAGAATGATTTATTTGGTCGTATTCTAACCAAGATGGAAGATGCCAACCATCGGGGCAGACATCATCTACGCTGTTCCACTTGTAGAATTGTCCGTGCTCCTTGCAGTACTTGGTACTGTCATGGTAGCAGAGACTGTTCGATTTCTCGTAGCGCATATTCTCGTTCATCCACATTTGCCCTTTGATTCCAATTGTCCTGTAAACATTTCCGTCGCGGGGATCCTGTATGCTGCCTATATTCAGATGGTCGAAATCGTAGCTCCATCCGGAAGAGTCCCTGTCTGCAACCCTGATAGAGTCGTAGTATGCACCACCTGCGCGCCATTCTTTGAAATAAAATTTTTTGCTCGAATCCGGATCGCATACGTAGTTCGAATACTGGTAACGCGCGCTTTCGCCCTTGTTGTAGCTGGTGCAGCCGCGCTTTATTGCCACTTCCATCGGCATTGCGAACCTAAACTTCCCGCCGTCGCATACGTACTTATTGTACGGGTGGATTACGCCGTTGTCTATGGAGCCGTCTTCTGGGCAGGGCTTTCCGTAGGTATCGTATTCGAGAAGCGTAGAGGGTTCCCATGTCCTGGCCTTGCAGGTAAAGTAGATTCCAGAGTATTTCGCGACCTCGCCACCGCGCGCTTCGATGCAGCCGCCGAGTTCGACTTCTGCGCCGAGTGCCGCACGCCAGCGATTCTTGTCGAAGATGTAGAGCTTCTGCGATACTGCCCCGATCTTGGCTGCGCCATCGGTCGTGTCGGTCCACTGGTAGGTGTCGTATTCCAGAGCGGTCGCCGTCTGCCAGGAGCTGGACTTGCAGATATAGTAGGGGCTCCCCTCGATGGAATCCAGGTGGGCGACTTCGCCTTCGCGGGTGTCCTTGCATTCGCCGAGCCCTTCGACCATCTTGCCGTACTTTTTTATCACGACGCTTATCGTGTCTCCCATGCCGGGGACGTAGTTGCCTGCGGAATCGAACAGCACCGGCGAAACGCCGTCTTTGCCATCGATACCGTCCTTTCCGTCAGTACCGCCTTCACCATCCTTACCGTCCTTGCCGTCGGCTCCGTTTGCGCCGTTCAGTGTCGTCCACTTTTTCTCGTCGCAGTAGAACACCTTGGCGGAATCGGCTACAAAGTATATCAGTCCGAAGTTCTCTGCCGAGCATTCCGGCAGGTCGGCGAATGCGGTCACCCTCTCCATGCCCGTGACCTCATTCGTCATGTTGGTGATGTCGTCTCCTTCGTCACCGCAGCCGGTAAGGATGGTAAAGCAGAGGGAAGCGGCCAGCGGGATAATCCCTGCCGATGTGGGGAGGTTGTTCCTTCTCATTCTATTCTCCATGGATTGATGCCATTGTAAGATAAATATATTAATATGATATCAAAAGGTCTCTTTATTTGAGGATGCAGCTTCTTTTCTCTTTTTTCCATATTCCAAGTTGGAATATGGTGCGTGCCCCGAGTTTATGCAAATATTTGCATAAATGCATTGACAAGATATAGCCTTTTTCTATATTTGCCTATCAAACGGATAGGAATGTTGCGTGATTGTGGCGGCGGCCTGTGGCGAATTATCTTTCGTCTAGGTTGGTGAGCTTCTCGAACCACGTCTTTCGTCTATCTATATTTGGTTTTGAAATTAAACAAGAGGCAAAAATGTCCAAGATCGAAACTTTGTGCGTACAGGGCGGCTGGCAGCCGAAAAACGGCGAACCCCGCGTCCTCCCCATCTACCAGAGCACCACTTTCAAGTACGAGTCCAGCAACGCCATGGCCGACCTGTTCGACCTGAAGGCCAGCGGCTACTTCTACACGCGCCTGCAGAACCCGACCAACGATGCCGTGGCATCCAAGATTGCGGCCATGGAAGGCGGTGTCGCCGCCATGCTCACCAGCTCCGGTCAGGCGGCGAACTTCTTCGCCGTGTTCAACATCTGCGAGGCGGGCGACCACTTCATCAGCACCAGCGCCATCTACGGCGGTACGAGCAACCTCTTCAGCGTTACCATGAAGAAGCTCGGTATCGAATGCACGTTCGTGGACCAGGACGCTAGCGACGAGGAAATCGAGAAGGCCTTCCGCCCGAACACCAAGTGCTTCTTCGGCGAAACGGTCGCAAACCCGGCTGGCAAGATCCTGGACCTCAAGCGCTTCGCCGACATTGCCCACAATCACGGCGTGCCGA
>NZ_CALEFV010000226.1 GCF_937877005.1 uncultured Fibrobacter sp.
AGAGCAGAGGGAGTCGCCATCCGGGTCAGGGCTTTCCATCGGGCAACCCTGAGCAAACGCTTCACCGGCTTCGGTCGGGCACTTATCAACGCCAGAGCAAATACCATCGTACTGATCAAGCATATTCTTTTCAGTCACCCACGGATCGCAGAGGCCATCCTGGTCGGTGTCGGGGTTACCAAGCGGGCAGCCTTCGTTATTGACCGGGCCAAGCTCGGTCGGGCACTTATCGATACCCTTACAAGACTTGGTGATAGCCCATCGCTTCGTCTTCGGCAGCCTTTTCAAAGTAGAAGCCCATCTTCTTTTCAGTCACCCACGGATCGCAGAGGCCGTCGTTATCAGCGTCCGGATCATCCCATGCGCAGCCCTTATTGGCAGCAGCACCAGCTTCACCCGGGCACATGTCGTAGCCCTTACATACATCAGCAAAGTCGTTCAGGACACCTTCATCGGTTACCCACGGAGAGCAGAGACCGTCACCATCCGGGTCCGGCTGCTTGGTCGGGCATCCGTTGAACGACGGAGAACCGGCCTGACTCGGGCATTCATCAATGCCATCGCAGACATCCTTGAACTTCTTGGTCAGCTTCTTCTGAGAAACCCACGGATCGCAGACGCCATCCTTATCCGGGTCAGGATCATCAAGCGGGCAGCCGTCGTCGCCTTCACCCGCTTCGTTCGGGCACTGGTCGACGCCTTCGCAAACTTCGGTAAATTCAGACTCGAAACCCTTTTCGGCAACCCAAGAGTCGCAGACGCCATCTTCGTCAGCATCAGGATTGCCGAGCGGGCAGCCCTGGTTCAGACGGTGGCCGACATCGTCGGGGCACTTGTCTTCGTCATCATTAACACCATCGCCGTCGCGGTCCTGGGCCAGGAGGAAGCCGCTCCAGGTGATACCGCCATACACGGTATATTCCGGGTTCACGCGGATGCGATCGGCTGTAACAGAATAGCCTTCATTGGTGCGGTCAGCATTTTCAAGAACATTGGCAGCAACGAACTTTTCTCCACCCAGGTAGTAAGATGCACCAAGATGAATGTCAGCTCCAATCGGCAAGTGGAACACCAAGGCGCCGGTAAGCTGTTTCATGTCCAGCTTGCCATCACGGTTGGGCACGCACTGTTCTGCACCAGCGGCATCGATAAAGCAAGCTTCGTAGTCATCCATCTGGATATCCCATTAGTATTCCACAAAGACCGACATGAAGTCCATAAAGTAGACTTCGGCGGCAGCACTCATGAACGGCAAGGACATGTAATCGCTATTGGTCGTATAGCGATAACCACCGTTCAAATGGAGCAGGAACGGGAAACCTTCACCTCCATCCATCTTGCTCACGTCCATCGTCACGGCGAGGCCGCCCTTGATAGTCGTATTCTTGGTACCGAACGGCATCGCGACGCCGTTTTTCTTGTTGATGTATTCCGGTTCACGAATCCAAAGGCCCTGCTTGGTTGCATTGGCCGTACCGACAGAAGCCCCACCGAACACGGCAATATCAAACATCTGATCTTCGGGAAGCGGGAAACGAGCCTTCAAGTCAACCTTCAGGTTACCGATGTAGCCCTTCTTCGTATCAGGAATAGGGCCCTGACCATTGACATCTTCCGCATTAAATTGATCATAATAAACCGGGATCGTAACGCCCAAATCAAAGTAATGCCAAATACCGATTGCAAATCCCAAATAGGCACTTCCGCCGAGGAAGTCTGACACCGGAGCAGTCTTTGCGCCAGGATTACTTGGATCTCTGAAATCCGTTTCCATCAAGGCATATCCACCCGGATTACCTTCAACGGCATCCCTATTAGGGAACATGTCGTTGCCGAAGGTTGCGTCGCCCAAAAGGGTAAACACTAGCTTAGAGTGGCCAAGGGACTGAGCGGACTGAGTCTTGTTCACGCCCACAAAGCCTTCCTTGTTTATAGTCTGGGGATGTCCAGCAAAGGCGGAAGCCGCCAGAGCAAGGGCAAGGCCCATCGCTACTTTTTTCATAGCATCTCCTTAAAAGTGGGAAGCCAACCAAACAAGGCAACCCGATTTAACTTTCCAAAATATAACTTTTTATAAAAAAAGAACGCCACGAAAAAACGCTAAGTATGATGAAAATCAATGAAATACCCTCAACAGCACCTCCAATTGTAAAATTTCAAATACATTGTTCGCCAAAATTTCCATCAAAAAGGTCCGGAAGGCTCCTATGAATACTGGTCGCCCCTCCCCGACCAACAATGATATGGTCCAACACAGGAATCCGTAAAATCCGGCCGGATGTACAGAGTATGCGCGTGACGGCGATATCTTCATCACTAGGAACAGTCGATCCCGACGGATGATTATGCGCGAAAATCACCGAAACGGCGCGATCTTCGATCGCCTTCACGAAAGCCTCCCGCGGATGTACGGGAGTCTGGTTTACAAGACCTGTCGTTAGCCGATGTACCCTAATGACACAATTTGCCGAATTCAGCGTAATCAGGACAAAATTTTCCTGTTCCTCGAATTTCAGAAATGATATTTGGGAAATAATGTCATCGGGACTTTCGATAGGAGTCGCCCTGCCACTCAGCATATATCTTCCCGAAAGTTCTAAGCAAGCTAGAACCTGGGTCGCCTTGACACGCCCAAGTCCCCTTATCCTTTTCAATCTATCCAAGGATGGAACCTGGGTCTCTACAGAAAGAAAGTCCGCTAGGTGGTGAGAAAGTTCAAACACGTCACAATCATGGCAACCACTACCAAGAATCAACGCCAGGAGTTCCTCGTTGCTCATGGCAGAAGCTCCCATTTTTTCAATTTTTTCGCGAGGTAAAAGACTTTCGTGCATATAGAGTCCCTTTTAAGGTTCAACTATATACACAAATAAAAATCAAGTTTGTGAACTTTTCACTCCCCAAAAAATCATTTTTCTACACGAAAGACATTCTTCTGAGCAGTCACATGAGGAAGGAAGCGCCTCATCAGGGGAATCAAAGCCAAGTACAGAAGCATTGTCGAAAAAAACACAACTATCAGCGCGAATGGCTTCGGCCAATGTACATGTAAATCGCGCAACATCTTAATAATGCCCCACTGAACCCATCCATGCGTCACTAGAATCATGATGGAATAACGACCGAAATACGAGATCAACGGAATCTTCCCTATCGCCTTGGAAAGAAAAAGTATAGAAATTGTTCCAAGAAAACCGCAAAGGTAAACACTCCATATCGGAATCCAGTACCTGTTCGCAACGTAACTGACCGCTTCTGGCGGAGACGATATTGTCAACAGGACAACCGCAACGAGACATGCCAATGCGAGGGGAATGTTCCAGCGGTCTAGGCGATTCCGGGCAAGGAAAGGTGAACGGCGATACACCAGATGACCAACACAAAAATACGGAACTGAAGAAAAGGAAGATGACAGGAATAGCGGCAGTTTAACACCGTTTCGTCCTAAAAAGCATCCCAACAAACCAACAATTAAGGAAGTGACAGCAAGAAAAGCCAACTGATAACGAGGGGAAACCTTCTTGGATCCTAAAAAAAGGCCATAAAAAAGCAGGTTTGTCCAAAACAGGCTTAGCAGGAACCATATAGGAACATTCGGAAAGGTTTCGCTCCAAAAGAAGGCCGTCCAGACATGGATTCCAGGGTTTGGGCGCAAATGGAACCACGAAAGAACAAACGGCAAAAGGCAGGAAAGCATCACGTAAAAGAACAAAAACGGAATCAGGAGCTTGTTCACTTTTCGCAAAGCGAAATTGAGAAAGCCCGAATATTCCTTAAAGAACAGGCCCGAAAGAAAAAAATACAGCGGCATTCGAAATGTCGAAAGTGTTTCTTTCAAAAAATAGGTTTCAAGCCCCCAAGTACTCGCCACATGATGCCACACGACAAGCATAATGCATATGCCCTTGGCAAGATCGATAAAGGCATAGCGCGGTTTTGTCGCAGAAAGTTGGGAGGACATAATAATCCGGTCTACTTTTCCAGGAAGCGGAAAATCCTTTCTTTATACTCGTGGAGTTCATCAAATACGGCATGTCCACATCCCTCGTACATGTAGAACTCGCAAGGGACTTTTTCCGATTTGAGCTTTTCCGCTATTTTCTCCGAAGCTTCGGGAGTGACGACACGATCGGCTCCAGCCCCCAATACGAGCGTAGGACACTTTATCTTTCCTAAATCTGCATAAGTATCGACATAGTCACAGGCATCCGCAAAAATGGCAAAGCGTTCCATTTCTTCAACAGAAACATCCTTATACATTTTCTGGATGACTTTGCGATACCGATTTGCAAAGCCCTCTGAAAAGCAATCGTCAATAAAAGCGTTGACAAGGCCCGAGGCATCATGGACCCGGGCAAGACACGCCCATTTGCCGATCGTCTCCAACTGTAGCGGTTCCGCCTTCGATGTCGATGAGGCAAGCACGAGCTTACCCACCAGATCCGGATAATGAATCGCCAATAGCTGAGCGATCATCCCTCCCTGCGAGACACCCATTACGGATGCATTCTCAAGTCCCATTTTTTTCATGACCGCAGCCTGGTCTTTGGCCATAGACAACAAGGAATATCCCTGTTCTGCATTTTTCTTTCGGTCAAAAAAGAAAAGCCTGTATTTTTCCCTAAAGATCTTATAGGGAGCTTCCAGCGCCGAAGCAGAACGTACAGGACTTTTAATCGCAAGCCCCGGAATGATGACCAGATTTTTTTCGCCTTCGCCAAAGCAGGCGTAATCCATGCTTAAGCCATCCGTTTCTACCGTATTCAATGTGCAATCGCTCATGTCTATAAAATAAATAGAATTTTAAAAAAAGGCTCCAGAATTTTGGAGCCTTTTCATTTTATCAAGCCTTTCCTTAATGGCGATGGAAGTCGTCTTCCATGCGGATGATATCGTCTTCGCCGGTGTACTCGCCCACCTGGACTTCCACGATAACGAGCGGGAGCTTGCCCTCGTTCTGCAAGCGATGCACTTCGCCTACCGGAATGTAGGTGGATTCGTTCGGACGCACATAAAACACCTTGTCGCCAACAGTGCAGGTCGCGGTACCGCTTACCACCACCCAGTGTTCCGAGCGGTGCAGGTGCTTCTGCAGAGAAAGACGCTTGCCCGGCTTCACCACGATACGCTTCATCTTGTAGCGTTCGGTGGATTCCAGCACGGAGTAAGTACCCCACGGACGGCTCACGGTCTGCGGAACATTGATCAAGTCGGAACCGCGCTGTTTAAGTTCTTCCACGACCTGCTTCACTTTCTGGCTGCTCGAAAGCGGAGCCACGAGAAGGGCGTCGGGAGTATCCACGATGAGCATCTTGTCGAGGTCAATCGTAGCAATAGCGCGCTGGCAACCCATCACGAGGGAATTCTTGGAACCTACGGCAATATGGCGCGGATTCAAGTTGTTGCCGTTTTCGTCGTGTGGGTACTCACCATAAAGGCTATCGAAGCTGCCAAGGTCACTCCAGCCGATATCGCTTGGAACAACCTTCACCTTGTTCGACTTTTCCATCACGGCGTAGTCAATGGAATTCGACGGAATCGCCATCATGTCCTCGCGAACGATACGGATCGGTTCGTCCTCTTCTTCAGGAGCGTTCGCAAGCGCGTTCTTGGCTGCTTTCAGGATATCCGGAGAGTACTTGGAAAGTTCGTCAAGGAATGTCTTTGCCTTGAAGCAGAAAATACCGCTATTCCAGTAGAAATTACCCGCGAGCAGATACTTTTCAGCGGTGGCACGATCAGGCTTTTCCACAAAACGCTTAACATTTTCACCTTCGGCCTCGATATAGCCGTAGCCCGTTTCCGGAATCGTCGGCGTGATGCCGAATGTCACGAGGTTGCCAGCCTTGGCCAGTTCCTGGGCACGCAGCAAGACCTTCTTATACTCATCCTTTTTGCGGATGACATGATCCGACGGGGAGACTAGCACGACGGTATCCGGATCAAGGGTCAAGCAGGCAAGGGCAATAGCAGGCGCCGTATTGCGGCCCACCGGTTCAAGAAGGAACTTGCAGTCCTTCTTGCCTTCCATTTCAAGCTGATCCTTCGCCAGAAAGAACTGATCCGCATTTGAAACTATAAACTGAGACTCGCATACGGAAGAGTTCGTCACTACAGTCTTCCTAAAAAGGGACTGTCCATCAAAGAGCGGAGCAAACTGCTTGGGCATCAGGGAACGGCTCACGGGCCAAAGGCGCGTGCCCGAACCACCACAAAGAATCAAGTTAATCATCCGTCATCAATCCTTATTTGGTGTAGTCGTCCTTAACGACATGAATGTTATGCGCAGCCAGAGCCCCGTAGTAAACAGCCTGGACAGACGGGAAGATCAAGCTAACAAGACGGTTCCAAGTTGCGAGACCGGACGCATCCACGTAGACGACATCACGCGGGCTCAGCTTAAAGCGATCCGCCATAGCCAGGGCCATCGCATTCTTCGCATTCAACTGGAACACGTCAATCTGCTTTTCAGAGGTGTTGCGAATAACATAGATTCCACGAGAGGTGGCATTCAGCGCCTGCAGACCACCGGCCGTAGCCAAGGCTTCTGCAAGGGTAAGATTTCCACTGTAGATATTCACAATTCCAGAACGGGCCACTTCACCCATCACATAGACCTTCTGTTCCTTTTGGGTTTCCGCCAAAGCAGGAACGAAAATTTGATCGTCGGGCTTGATTATGATGCGTTCAAGAGGCAGATTGGACTGGAATGCATCCAAGTAGTTAATATTGTAAACCTTGTCGCCACGGCGCAACTGCATCGCAGACGGATCAGCCTCCTTTGCAAAGCCGCCAACACCGGCAATAGCATCGGGAAGAGTCATCGGATTCTCGTTGAAGGGGACAAAGCCCGGTCTCATAACGGAACCCGCTACAAAAGCCTTACGGCTATTGTAGCCCGTCACACGGACATCAACCTGCGGATCGTTCAATATCTTGTCAGATAGGCGCTTGGTAATTTCCGCACGGAGTTCCTGTGCAGTAAGGCCCGCAGCCTGAAGCTCTCCCGCATACGGATAGAACAACTTTCCGTCGGTCGTCACCTTCTGGCCAGCCGGCTGATACTGACCCATCGGGGAGGTCAGCTCCGGATGCTCCCAAACCACAACCTGGACCATGTCCAGCGGTCCAATGCGGTATTCCAATTCCGGCAGCGAATCAACCATCAGTTCCTTCAGATCACCAAAATCCTGTGTGCCATCGGCATTTACGCTAACGGCATTGCCAAGGTCCCCCTGATCAATCGAATGAATGCGAACGGTCATTCCATTGTAGTCGGCGGAATCGCCAGGAACCGACATCTGCATCTGCGGACCGGCAAAGCAGCCGCTCAAGATGGCCGCAGCACCGCAGCAAAGCATCAAACCTATCTTTTTCATATTTTCACCCTTATAGGCCAGTTAAGCCTGGCCCTCGCTCTGTTTAATTTTCTCAACCCAATAAGGAGTCAATTTTGAAATAAAATTCCACGCTAGGACAAACGCACTTTCGGGACGACGATACGGATCAGGCACATCAACGCGTTGCGGTTCGCCATAACGGAATACCTTTCCTTCGAGCCAGGGATACCGATGCAACAAATCCATTTTTTGGCCATTTTCCATAACTAGGACAAGATCCGCCCACTTAAGGATATCCAAGTTGATCTGACGGGCACGGTGTGGCGTCATATCCACTCCATGCTCTAGCGCAATTTTCTGACTCAATTCATGAGCAGGATGGTCCACCAGAGCGCCCAATCCCGCACTCATCACATTAAAGCCTTCGCCAAGTTCCTTTTTCAACAGGTACTCACCTGTAGGACTACGGCAAATATTTCCTGTACATACAACTAGAATATTCTTCATTACGTCTAATTTAACAATTTCGATGTCAATAGTCATTTTCCCATAGGGGTTAACCAATAGTTACACCCCTATGGCGCCATTATCATCCAGTAGCCAATCACTATAGGTCAAATGCGAAGCCCAAATCCTTGAGAGCAGGGTTCTTGGTATCCTTTTCGGAGAGGAGCGGTTCGAAGCCGTTGCCGACAGGCCACTCAATGCCGATTTCAGGGTCATTCCACATGAGACCGCCCTCGTCCTTCGGGTCGTAGAGGCGGGTGCACTTGTAAACGAAAGTCGCCGTTTCGCTGAGCACCACGAAACCGTGTGCAAAGCCTTCGGGAATGTAGAACTGCTTCTTGTTTTCGGCAGAAAGGGTAACACCCTCCCACTTGCCGAATGTGGGACTACCCTTGCGCAGGTCCACCGCGACGTCGAAGACTTCGCCTTCGATCACGCGCACAAGTTTGCCCTGCGGGTTCTTCTTTTGGAAGTGGAGCCCGCGAAGTACGCCCTTCTTGCTTCTGGATTCGTTATCTTGTACGAAAGCCATGTTCAAGCCGGCAGCGTCGAATTCAGCCTTGTTGTAGGTTTCCATAAAATAGCCACGATGGTCGCCAAAGACCGTCGGCTCGATGATTGTCACACCCTCGATAGACGTCTTGATGAAATTGAATTTACCCATAAGTCCACTACCTATTCTTGTACATCGTTTCGTAATACTTCTCGTAGTCACCGCTGGTGATGTTGTCCATCCACTCCTGGTTGTCGAGGTACCAGCGCACGGTCTTCTCGATGCCTTCCTGCAGGGACGGTTCCCAGCCGAGTTCCTTCTGGAGCTTGGTGGAGTCAATCGCATAGCGGGCGTCGTGGCCCAGACGGTCGGTGACGTAGGTGATGAGGTTCATGTCCTCGCCTTCGGCGCGGCCGAGCAGCTTATCCACCGTCTTGATCACGACCTTGATGATGTCGATGTTCTTCCACTCGTTGAAGCCGCCGATGTTGTAGGTTTCGGCGATTTTGCCGTTATGGAAAATCACGTCGATGGCGCGGGCATGGTCTTCCACGAAGAGCCAGTCGCGCACGTTCTCGCCCTTGCCGTAAACCGGCAGCGGTTTCTTGTGGCGGATGTTGTTGATGAACAGCGGGATCAGCTTTTCGGGAAACTGGTACGGACCGTAGTTGTTACTGCAGTTCGTGACAATCGTCGGCATGCCGTAAGTATCGTGGAATGCACGCACGAAGTGGTCGGAGCCAGCCTTTGATGCAGAATACGGGCTGTGCGGCGTATACTTGGTGGTTTCGTAGAAGAAGTCGTCACCGTAGGCCAGGTGATGTTCGGAGCTGGAGGCCGTCGTGGTGAACGGGGGCGTAATGCCTTCCGGGTGGTTCATCTTGAGGGCGCCATAGACTTCGTCGGTCGAAATATGATAAAAGCGCTTGCCTTCGTACTTTTCCGGCAAGGATTCCCAGTAGAGTTTCGCGGCCTGCAACAGGCTCAAAGTTCCCATCACATTCGTCTTCGCGAAGGTAAACGGGTCCTTGATGGAACGGTCCACGTGGCTTTCTGCCGCAAGGTGGATGATGCCGTCGACATGCTCGTCCTGCATGAGCTTGTAGAACGCGTCGAAGTCGCAAATGTCCATCTTCACGAACTTGTAGTTCGGCTTGTCCTCGATGTCTTTCAGGTTCGCGAGGTTGCCCGCGTAAGTAAGCTTATCGAGGTTGATAATCTTGTATTCCGGGTACTTGTTGACGAACAGGCGAACAACATGACTCCCGATAAAACCCGCACCGCCGGTAATGACAATGGAACGTTTCATAATTTTTCCCTAGTATTTAATCTTGCCTTCCGCAACTTTGCGCAGATGTTGACCGTAAGGAGATTTGCCGTACTTGGCAGCGGATTCAAGGAGCTTTTCCTTGCTAATCCAACCATTGATATAGGCAATTTCTTCAACGGCGCTAATCTGAATTCCTTGACGATTCTCAACCATCTTCACAAACTCGCCCGCCTCAATCAGGCTATCCATAGTACCGGTATCAAGCCAAGCGAAGCCACGCCCGAGCAGTTTTACATCAAGTTCACCCTTTTCCAAGTAGACACGGTTGAGATCCGTAATTTCAAGTTCTCCACGAGCACTCGGCTTTTGAGCCTTGGCATATCCTGAAACACGGTTGTCATAAAAATAGAGTCCCGTAATGGCATAGTTACTCTTGGGCGCACTCGGTTTTTCTTCGACGGAGATGACCTTTCCCGAATCGTCAAATTCGACGACACCGAAACGCTCAGGATCCTCTACGTAATAACCAAACACGCTAGCGCGCCCATTCTCTTCGGCATTCTTGACTGCAGCCTTCAGAAGAGGACTGAAGCCGTTTCCATAGAAGATATTATCACCAAGCACCATTGCGCAACAATCGTTGCCAATGAATTCTTCTCCCAAGATAAAGGCCTGTGCCAGGCCATCAGGACTGGGCTGCACCTTATAACTTAGGTTCAGTCCCATAGCCGAGCCGTCTCCGAGAAGGCGTTCGAAGTTCGGCAAATCCGTAGGAGTAGAAATGATAAGGATGTCGCGAATCCCTGCAAGCATCAATGTCGACAAGGGATAATAAATCATGGGTTTATCGTAGACAGGCAAAAGCTGCTTCGACGTGACCATGGTCAGCGGGTAAAGCCTAGTTCCAGATCCGCCGGCAAGAATAATCCCCTTCATAAAGACTCCTTCAATTAATACTTACCGTATTTATAGCCATATCCTTCGGTGCGGCTATGTTCATACTTATTGATAACGATAGAAGCATGGGCCTGAGAGTTCCCCTTGAGAATCTGCGCCATACCATCCTTGATCGCTTCAATAGAATGCTTATTGTATTCAATGACCATCACCACCTGAGCCGCAACACGGCACGCTAGCGCGGCATCGGTGACGAGCATAATAGGCGGAGTATCAACAATGACCAAGTCATACTCTTCCTTAAACCGTCCAATCAATTCCTGATAGTGTTTCGATCCGAGAAGTTCAGCAGGATTTGCAGGAACATTGCCACAAGGAATGACGAACAGGTTTTCAACTTCTGTCGGCACAATAACTTTCTCTACATCTACTTCACGGAGCAGCACCTGAGACAGGCCATTTCCACGCTTAATACCGAACTCCTTATGAAGGCGGCCCTTACGCAAGTCGGCATCGATAAGCAGGACTCTCTTGCCAAGTCCCGCAAACAGGGCAGCAAGATTCACAGAAATAAAGCTCTTGCCAACACCCGGAATCAAGCCGCTAACTCCAATGACAGAGCCTCCTTCGTCCATCATCGAAAATTCCAGGGACGAACGCAGAGCTCGCAGGGATTCCACAGCCACATCATCGGGTTCCACCACCGCAAGCGGTCTTGTTCCCTTGGTTCCCTTCGGATTGCCCTTCGGCACCTTGGCATAAACCGTAAATCCAGTTTCTTTTTCAATAAAGCTGGAACTCTTCACGCCACTGCTGAACTTGGACTTGATTGATACAATAGTCGCTCCCAACAGGAACCCAAAGAATAGAGCAATGCAAAGGACCATTTTCTTCTTAGGCTTGGTCGGCTTTGTCACCTGTTCCGCAAAATCAATGACACGCACCGAACCCACTTCTCCTGCAGACACCAACCGCAGTTGCTGGATATTGTTGAGCATGCTCGTATACATGACCTTGCTGAGTTCCACCTCATTTTGCAACTTGAGCACCTCCTGCTGTGTAGCAGGAAGTTTCTTGACTTCACTGGATGTTCCCGCCAATTCACGGCGTAGGGCATTTTCCTGATCTTCCAGAGTCTTAACCGTCGGGTGTTCCGAATGGAACAGGCGGATGGCTTCCTGCTTTTTCTGTTGCAGGGCAAGAATATCCTGTTGCAATTTCATGCGACGCTGCAGCACCAACTGAGTTTCGGCATTAATATCCACAGAACCAACACGATTGCGGTAGCTATTCAGATTCATCAAAGAAGAATCCATCTGAGCCTTAACGTCGGGCAGCTGCTTTTCGAGGAATTCCAAAGTCTTTTGAGCTTCGGCATTACGTTCCTCTACATTCTGACGCAAATAGGAGGACGCCACTTCATTCAGGATTTCAACAGCGCGATCTGGATAGATATCCTGATAAGAGAATTCCAGAATACCCGTTTTCTTGCCCTTTTCCTTAACATCAAACGCAGAACGGAACTTGTTGATGGCATCAAGGCGCTTGCTTCGGGTCACCGCAAACCTCTGCGACGGACCGACAATTGCTCGAAAAATACCGAAAGAGGCAGAATCTCCGGCATAAGCGAAATGGTATGTCCGCCCAGGCTCACCCGAAAGGACGAGAACATCGTTGTGGTCATACAGGTCAAAGTTGCCAAGAGAATCCTTCGTAACCACCGTCCATGGCAGTTCCTGCTCGTCCTTAGGCAGGCGTTCCCAAGGAACCACAAAGTTACTCAGTTCCAGTCGTCCTTCATGATGAAGCAAACGATCCATGAAGTTTAGCGGTTCAGCATTAAGGTCCAACCGCATTTTTTCTACGGCAGACCCCATCACCTGACGGCTCTTAATGAGTTCCATTTCCGTTTCTGCGGGGCTAGTCGTCGAGAACATGGCGCTAAGCCCACCCATCATAGACGAGCCCTTCGCATTTTTCGATTCAATCTGCAGCAAGGCATCAACTTCATAAACAGGACGAATCCATAAAGCAACAAAGACACCAACAAATCCAGCCAAAATAAGGCAGGGGCCCATGATGTACCAATTTTTGACCAATTCCTTTACGAACTCACCCAAATCTGTTTCTTCTTTCTTTTTCGATGCCATACGAAGCTCATCCTTAAAACTCTATACACCCGTAATTTAGAAAAAAAAGATTATACCTCAAAAGCTATCTTTGTATTTATGAGTGAAAACGCCTGTAAAGCCCTAAAAGATTTTTTACCATCCCACCCGCTGAACGCTGGAGAAGGCTCCGAAGTCCTGTTGGAATCTTTCCTTTCCTGGACTGAAGCGCATGGGACATCACTTTATCCTGCACAGGAAGAAGCCATTTTGGAGCTTTTGGACGGGAAAAACGTCATTTTGAACACCCCCACGGGCTCCGGAAAATCAATGGTTGCCTTGGCACTTCATTTCGACAGCTTGGCACACGGACGCCGCAGCGTTTACACCTGCCCCATCAAGGCTTTGGTCAACGAAAAATGGATGGCGCTCTGCAAGGAATTCGGTGCCGAAAATGTGGGCCTCTCGACAGGAGATGCGACCGTCAACCATGACGCTCCTATCCTTTGTTGTACCGCTGAAATCCTGAGTAACATGGCGTTGAACGAAGGCGAGCAGCTTACGATTACCGACGTAGTGATGGACGAGTTCCACTACTATTCCGACAAGGAACGTGGTGTCGCTTGGCAGGTACCGCTGCTCACGCTTCCGCAGGCAAGATTCCTGCTCATGAGTGCAACCGTCGGCGCCACCGAATTTTTCGAACGCGACATGACGAAGCATACGGGCCGCGAGTCGGTGACGGTACGTTCGTCACAGCGCCCAGTTCCGCTCGATTTCAGCTATTCCGAAACCGAGATTTCGAATACGGTGCAAAAGCTTGTGTCTAGCGGCAAGGCGCCCGTTTACGTGGTGCATTTTACGCAAGCGGCCGCGGCGACCAACGCCCAGAATTTCATGAGTCTGGACTTGTGTACTAAAGAAGAAAAACAGGCGATTAACGACGCCATCAAGGAAGTCCGATTCAGCAGTCCTTACGGCCCCGAAGTCAAGCGCTGGCTCAAGCAAGGCATTGGCCTGCACCATGCGGGACTTTTGCCCAAGTACCGCATCCTCTGCGAAAAACTCGCCCAAAAAGGATTGCTCAAAGTCATTTGCGGCACCGATACGCTTGGCGTAGGCGTAAACGTTCCCATTCGAACGGTGCTTTTCACGCAGCTCTGCAAGTACAGCGGCGACAAAACGGCGATTCTGACCGCGCGCGATTTCCACCAGATTGCAGGCCGCGCAGGCCGTAAAGGCTTCGATGACATCGGTTACGTGGTGGCGCAGGCTCCCGAACATGTGATCGAGAACTTGAAACTCGAAGCGAAAACCAAGCAGACCGGCAAAAAATTCCAGAAAAAGAAACCGCCCGAACACGGCTACGTGCCTTTTGACGAAAGCACCTACAAGCGATTGATTGCCGCTTCGCCGGAACCGCTAACATCCAGTTTCCAGGTGAGTCACGGAATGCTCCTGAACATTCTGAGCCGCCCTACCGACGGCTGCACCGCCATGCGCAACCTGCTCAAGGATTGCCACGAAAGCGCCACTAGCAAAAAGAAATTGCAGCACCGTGCTTTTCAGCTTTTCAAGAGCCTCGTCAAAAAAAATATCATCGAATTCGTGACACCGATTGCACCGGGTTACAGTAAACTACGCGTGAACATGGACCTGCAAGATGACTTTTCGATGAACCAGCCGCTTTCGCTGTACTTGGTTGATACACTTCCGAAATTGGACCGTGAAAGCCCCGAATACGCTCTTGATGTAATTACTTTGTGCGAAAGTATCGTTGAAAATCCGGATGCAATTCTGCGCATTCAGCAGAACAAGGCGCGTAACGCCCGCCTCGACGAGCTCAAGGCGCAAGGTATGGAATTCAACCAGCGCATGGAAGAACTCGAAAAAGTCGAGTACCCCAAGCCGCTCCGCGATTTCATTTACGACACCTATAACGCCTTTGCCGAAGAACACCCCTGGGTCGATGTGAATATCGAGCCCAAGAGCATCGTGCGCGAAATGTTCGAAAATTTCAGCACTTTTAGCGGGTACGTCAAGCAGTACGGCCTGCAGCGCATGGAAGCAATTCTACTCCGACATATCAACGGCGTTTACAAGGTGCTCACCCAAACCGTTCCCGACGGCTACAAGAACGAAGAGCTCCTCGACATGCAGGACTATTTGGGCGACATGATTCGTCGCACCGACTCGAGCCTGCTCGAGGAATGGGAAAAAATGGCGCACCCCGAAGACTACCAAAAGCGCATGGAAGCCGCAGGCGCCACGGAACTCGAGACCGCCTTCGGGGCCGACAAGGTGGCCGCCGACATCACCTACGACAAGAAGCGTTTTGTTGTCATGGTACGCCAGCGCATTTTCCAGTTCATGTCGGCTCTCCGGAAGCAGGCCTATGGCGATGTGCTCGACATGCTTGCCGACGACCTCGCCGAAGGCCAGATGCTCGTGGACGGCGAAGGCAAACCCTGGACCGAAAACGGGCTCATGGAAATCATGGCCGCCTACACCGCAGAGCATCACAATTTCCGCCTCGATGTCGAAGGCCGCTCGCTGCACCATACGATTATCACCTACGAAGGCGAAATCATGCACGTTCAGCAAATGTTGCAAGACGAAGAAGACTTTAACGACTGGAGCATCGATTTCGATGTGAATCTTGCCGAATGCCGCGACGCGGGCATGCCGCTCCTTAAAATGAAACGCATCGGTGAAGTATAATCGCCGATGCGCTAATCATTCCAAGGAGCTTTAGGATGATTACTTTTCAAAAGAACTTTTTTATGCGGAGCTCCAATGCGAGTTAATATAAATTAATTCCGCATGGGAAACAACTCTTTTCGTTTGGTGTTGCATTTTTTGCAAAAAACGATGATACGAGTCACTAAAAATGGGGCGTTACGGGGGTGGAACCCCCGTTGGAAAGGGTAGGCCAAGCGCGGCTTGGGCGAGGGGAAGGCTTTCCCCCATTGAATCCTACTTTTTTGTAACATAGATGCATTTTTCACCCCATTTTCTGTCTACTGCCTACTTTTTTATCAATGCCCTAAAGGGCAAGATAGTGCAGCTCGGCAATGCAAGTTCTAGTAGGCTAGCCCTTGCACTGCTCTCGCTTTTTTCTATCTTTGGCCTCGTAAAATTTTCAAAGGACACAAACCATGAACTACAATCCTTTAGCACAGGCTCTCAACGCCGAACTTTCCGCAAACGGCTGCAAAGTTCTCGACATGCTCTCTGAACAGGGCAAGGCGATTTTCTTCCCCCGCAAGGGTATCCTCGGCCAAGGCGCCGAAGCCAAGGGCTCCGAGATCAACGCTACGATTGGCACCGCCCTCGAAGACGATGGCTCTCCGCTCGTGCTGGATTGCGTTCTCAAGTCCCTGAATCTGCCCAAGCAGGCCTTCCTGTATGCCCCGAGCTTCGGTAACCCGGACCTCCGCAAGGAATGGAAGAAGCAGGTCATCATCAAGAACCCGACGCTTGCAAACAAGAACTTCAGCACGCCGGTCGTGACCTGCGCCTTGACGCATGCCATCAGCTGCGCCGGCTACCTGTTCCTCGATGCCGGTGACGAAGTGATTATCCCGGACCTGTACTGGGACAACTACGAACTCGTGTTCGAAAACGCCCGCGGCGCCAAGATCAAGACCTTCAACACCTTCAAGAACGGCGGCTTCGATACCGAAGCCTTGAAGGCCGCTTTGGAAAACAGCAAGGGCGACAAGAAGGTCGTGCTCCTGAACTTCCCGAACAACCCGACCGGCTACACCGCTACCGAAACGGAAGCAGTTGAAATCGCAAAGATCCTCACCGAATGCGCCGCCAAGGGCAACAAGGTGGTGGCTATCCTCGACGATGCCTACTTCGGACTGGTGTACGAAGAAGGCGTGACCAAGGAATCCCTGTTCGTGAAGCTCGTGGACGCTCACGAAAACCTCCTCGCCGTCAAGCTCGACGGCCCGACCAAGGAAGACTACGTATGGGGCTTCCGCGTGGGCTTCATGAGCTTCGGCTTCAAGGGTGCAACCGAAGCCCAGCTCAAGGCCATGGAAGACAAGGCCGCCGGCACCGTCCGTGGCAACATTTCGAATGGACCTTCCATCAGCCAGAGGATTTTGCTTGCCGCTTACCAGAGCCCGGAATACGCCCAGCAGAAGGCCGAAAAGTACGCCACTTTGAAGAAGCGCTACGACATCATCAAGGAAGTCCTCGCCGCCCATCCGGAATACAAGGAAGCCTTCGACCCGATGCCGTGCAACAGCGGTTACTTTATGTGCATCAAGCCGAAGGGCGTCGATGCAGAACAACTCCGCGAAAAGCTCATCAAGGACTACAGCACGGGCACCATCATGCTTTCTGGCTTGATCCGCCTCGCATTCTCCGCCGTGCCGACCGAAAAGCTTCCCAAGCTGTTCGACAATATCTATAATTGCATTTTGAAGATGAAGTAAGGTGCGGGTAACCTCGTACCTCCTGGAGGAATAATGTCCGACAACGCCATTTTAAGTTACAACGGAAAGAGCATCGAGCTCCCTGTTGTTGAAGGTGCTGAAAACGAACACGGTCTCGACATCTGCAAACTCCGCAAGGAAACCGGCCTGGTAACCTTGGATTACGGCTACCTGAACACCGGTAGCACCCGAAGCGCCATCACCTATGTGGACGGCGAGAAGGGTATCCTGCGTTACCGCGGTTACAGCATCGAGGACCTTGCCGAAAAGGCAACCTTCCCCGAAACCGCCTGGCTCCTGATTTACGGTGAACTGCCGACCCAGCAGCAGCTCGCGCGTTTCCGCACGTTGTTGACCGAGAACGCCCTCCTCCACGAGAACCTTCTGCACTTCTTTAGGCAGATGCCGCCCAGCGCTCACCCGATGGGAATCTTAAGTTCCATCGTGAACGCCGTGGGCCTGTTTACGCCGCGTTTCTATGACGACGAAAACATCGCCGACGTGTTCGACCTCACGACCGCAAGCTTGATTTCGAAGATCCGCACGATCGCCGCCTTCTCTTACAAGGCAAGCATCGGCGAACCGTTCGTGTACCCCGAAGCGGAACGCAGCTACTGCAGCAACTTCCTGAACATGATGTTCAGCAGCAAGGCGCGTTCCTACCACCCCGATCCGATCATGGAAAAGGCGCTGAACACGCTTCTGATTGTGCACGCCGACCACGAACAGAACTGTTCCACCTCTACCGTGCGTATGGTGGGTAGCTCTCACGCTAACTTGTATGCAAGTATCTGCGCCGGCATTTGCGCCCTGTGGGGCCCGCTCCATGGCGGTGCAAACCAGGCCGTACTCGAAACGCTCCTGCGCATTCAGCAGAGCGGCATGACCATTGACCAGGTAATGGACAAGGCCAAGGACAAGAACGATCCGTTCCGTCTTTCCGGTTTCGGTCACCGCGTCTACAAGAGCTACGACCCGCGCGCGAAGGTCTTGAAGAAGCTTATGTACCAGGTGTTCGAACGCGAGCACTTCCACGACCCGCTGCTGGACATTGCGCTCAAGCTCGAAGAAGCCGCCCTCAAGGACGACTACTTCATCGAACGCAAGCTCTACCCGAACGTGGACTTCTACTCGGGCATTCTCTACCGCGCCATGGGTATTCCGACGAACATGCTTACGGTGATGTTCGCTATCGGCCGACTCCCCGGCTGGATTGCCCACTGGAAAGAAATGCACGACGATCCGAATTCGAAGATCAACCGTCCGCGCCAGATTTACACGGGCCATACCGCCCGCCCCTGGGTCGACCGCGACAAAAGGTAGAGTTAAAGCGATTATTCAAAAAGCCGTCGGAACAAATCCGGCGGCATTTTTTGTTCTAATTCGGAGCATTATATATACTCCAAATTGGAATATATATAAATGAAAAAAATTCCCTTAATTTATCATTAATTTGTTAATTTTGGCGCGCTTGATTATCAAGCAATCCATAAACACCAAAAGCAGCCCCCGATTTTATCGGGGGCTGTTCTTTACAGGACTCCCTACTTAATTTTAGTATAAACTAAATTACCCGGTTAACGGCCGGCAAACTGATTTCCGAACTTTAATTCGGTCTCCTTGGCTCCGTTTAGATTTACCAGCCTATCTGGAGAGAATAGCATCTCGCTAGCAAGGCCTTTGCGAAGCGACTGCAATCGATCAAAGAACATCTCGGGAGTTTCCGAAGTAAGCAGGGACTGGCGTACTTGCATCGCCGCATCCGAAGATTCACTTTCAGAGTCCATTAAGCAGAAACCTTTGCAAAGGCGAGCAGCCAACTGTTTCAGTCTACCGAGAGCAGCCATTTCGCTGGCACCATCTTCCAACTTGAATCGATAATATAATTCAAACACATCCAAAGCTTCATTTGCCGACATATGTCGAGCCGGCTTTCCTTCCCAAGCATCCGCGATCTGTCCAAAGATCCAAGGATTATGCATCGCGCCACGACCAATAGACACACCAGACACACCGTATGTTTCTATGCGTTCACGAGCTACCTTGACACTATTCACATCCCCGTTTCCAATGACCGGAATTTTAGCGGCTAAAGCCACTTTGCCAATCCAATCCCAATTAGCCAGTCCATTATATCCTTGCATACGAGTGCGGCCATGAACCGTGATCATTTCAACACCCTCACCCTCGGCTATTTTCAGGGTTTCCATGACATTGATGCTTTCATCATCCCAACCGATACGGCACTTAAGCGTAAGCGGCAGCCTGCACTCACAAGAATCTAGAGCAGAACGCACATCATGCAAAATTTCCCGCAAGCGCGGCAAGTCTCGAAGTAGCCCCGATCCACTACCCTTCCCCGCAACCTTGGGTGCAGGACAACCAGCATTGACTTCGATAAAGGAGGGATGTAATTCTTCCGCGATTTTCTTTGCTGCAATCGCCATTTTGTCAGGGAACCGACCAAAAATCTGGATACCAAAGGGACTTTCCTCGGGGAAAAATTTGAGCTGTTTGTGTCCAGAAAGACAAAAAACGGCATCCCCATCCGTAGGAACGAATTCCGACACCAAAAGTCCCATTCGATTTCCCGATAAAACGCGACATAATCTGCGAAATGGAGCGTCCGTCACCCCATCCATAGGGCTGAGGATTGTATTCGGGAAAACATCCAGATTTCCAAGTTTGAAACTTTTCAACATTTTAACCACAACTATTCACAAAAAGTCCGCAATTAGCGCCCGAAAAAAATATGTAATTTCGTTTGAATGGATACGCTAACTTATTGATAAACCTATATTTAAGTCGTGGCAAATATAACTAAACAAGCATTGATTCAAGAAATCGCCAAGTCCACCGGATTTGTGCGCAACGACATTAAGACCGTCGTCGAACAGTTCCTCGACCTCCTGGGCGAAAAACTAATCGAAGGCAACACTATCGAAATCCGTGGTTTCGGAACCTTCAGCTGCAAACCCCGCAAGGCCCGCCCTGCCCGTAATCCGCGAACAGGCGAAACCGTCCTGATCGAGGAGCGGCTTGTTCCGTCATTTAAGTTTAGCAACGAAATCAAGGATAAGATCAACTCTATCGAGGCTATGGTCGAAGGTGCAAACGCCCAGTTAGAAGCCCAGGGGAATGAGATCATGGTTCCCGTAAGCGAGACTCCTACTGACACGGAATCACGATAGATAGAGAATTCCCAGAATTTAACGGCCTCCGACAATCGGAGGCCTCTTTTTACAGTCTCAAGTCAGCGACGCAATTTCATCTTCGGTTAGATAGCGCCAGCCACCCTTTCCCAGAGTCTCATCTAGCGCTACAGGACCTATCGCCTCTCGTTTCAGAGTAAGGACATGGTTACCGACAGCTGCAAACATTCGACGAACCTGGTGATAAAGTCCTTCGCCAATTGATATCACAACAGAGCCTTCCTCCACTACGAGTTCACGGGCCAACACCGGGCGGCGCTCATCCTTGAGCATCACGCCCTTTAACAACGCCGACTTCTGTTCTTCCGTAAAGTCACGAGCTAATGCTACACGATACCTTTTCAAATATCCTTTCTTCGGACTTTCCACCTTGTGTATAAAATCACCCTGATTCGAAAACAGCAGTAACCCCGAAGAATCCGCATCGAGTCTTCCGACCGTCTGAATGCCCATCGCCGTAAAGCGGTCTGGCAAAAGCGCAAACACTGACTGATGATCGCGCGCATTATGGCTACACTCCACATCGATCGGTTTATCCATCATGATATAAAGCTTTTCAAATGTCGGGACTTCCTCGCCATTAACCGTGATTACCTCAGGCCGGCACTTGAGTTCCATAAACGGATCTTCAACGACCTCGCCCCCTAGTTCCACAACGCCCATACGCACCAAGGCGCGAGCCTCCTTGCGCGAACCAAAGCCGATAGAAGCAAGCAGTCTTTCCAAAGTCAAAGCAGGCATCAGTCTTCCTCCGACATCATTTTCACAATTTTTTTGCGAACAAAGCCAAGTTCCGGGAGTTCTCCTGTCTTAAGAATCTTAGCGCGGCGACGCCAGAAAACGAACGTCACAATTCCTCCATAAAACAGGACTGCCGAAATCAAACCCAACAACCGGCATAAATTGACAGATGCGCGAACCTGTCCCTCGGACCGAAGTTCATGGTCGTGAGTCCAATCCATGCGGAAGTCCCACGCCCCTATATAGGGATAGCTTTTCAAAAAAGCATTTATCGATGCTCCGTAGCCCATCTTTTCGTAATCCATCTGTATCCCTTCCACGAAGCAATCTACGAAACGAATTCTGAACAAATTAAACAAAGCGTTCAACAAACTTTTCACAGCCCATAAGGCACGACTATCAAATTCCGGTGTCAAAATGAGCGTCCAAAATTCCTCATCGGTAAGGGAACGCTTCTTTTCAGACTCCGGAAGCTCTTCCGAGGAAGTTTTCGCAACGGATTCTTTGGATTCTTTCGTAGAATTCCCAGTCCTTTCGGGATTCCCTGCAGGCTGCGGTTCAGAAAGGACTTGTGGCGACGACCAGGTCTCCTTTATCGGAAGCTTGTCTTCTTCAGACTTGAGCGCTGCCGACTGCTCGGCAGGCGCAGAGTTCTCTCCTATTTTTTCAATCTCGTTTTTTTCAGCAGGAGATTTATCTTCTTCCTTGCCAAATTTTTTCCTGTAGGAAAAGAGTTGCTTCTTGAATATCCGGAGCGATACCGAAACACCCTTAAACTGCGCCTTGAATTCTATCCAAAAGATAAATGGAAAGAATAGAATCAAGAGCGCAAGGGTGCAAAGGACTCCCCAGAACCAGATCAAGGCGGCTATTTCTCCGTTTCGTCCGCCTTTTTGCTGATAATATCAATCAGTTCGGCGAAACTCTTATTCTTCAGAATCTGACTAAACTGGTCCTTGTAGTTACGGGCCGTCGAAAGATCGTCAATAACCAGGTCCCAAGCTTTCCACTGACCGTCAACCAAGGTCATCTTGTATTCCAGCACAGATTCCCTGCCCTTGTCCCAAAGATGAGCCACCACACGCGCTTCGTCGTTACCCTTCATCTTGGCCGGTTCATAGATTGTTGAATCGGCTCGGTAAAGTTCAAGACGCTTGGCACTTGAATTACGGACCATGCGTTGGAATTCAGCAACAAACTTTTCCTGCGAAGCCGCATCCTGAGACTTCCAGTCATTGGCAGAAAGAGATTTCTTGGCCAAAAGCCCAAAATCAAAGGAATCATTAAGCAGGCTCTTCACCCTCTCGGTTTCCTTGGCACTGCGATTGGACTTCTTAAGAAGCGCCTGCAATTCTGCATCCTTCTTTTTTACTGCCGCTACAGGATCTTCCGCAGCAAAGCTAACCAACGAAGCGCAGGCAATAGCAATCATTAACTTCTTGAACATGTTTTCCTCACTGATTCATATAAATAGTATGAAATTCTTTAAGCGACATCCCGATGCTTGCAATCAGCTGCGCGAACTCCACATTGTATTTACATACTGCAAAATAGTAATCTTTCTGCATCGTTATATTTTGCGTATAGGCCGACACAAGGTCACCCGTCTTGGACTTGTCCAAATCATATTGCATCGCAGCCCCCTTGAGAATAGCCTCCGAAGCACGTAGACTTTCCTTTAAAGCGTCCATTTTTTCCTTAGCCGCAACAACCTGATAATACTGTTCCTCCGCCTTGGCCATAAGGCCTTCGGATGCATAAGCTTCCTTCATTTGGAGTCCATGCAAATCAGTACGGGCAGTCCGGTAGTTTTCCCAATTTTTCCAGAAATTCAAATTATAGCGGACTCCCACACCTATCAGTCCGTCCAGCTTGTTAACTGCATCCTCGGCAAAAGCATTCTTCTGCATAATGCTGCGATTTCCAGCCCAGCTCTTGACATATTCGACTTCACCCATGATGAAAAATTCGGGAGCCATTTTCGCCTCCGCCAAATCCATCTGAATTCGACGTGCACGAAGGCCCGCCGAAAGTTGCCTCAGTTCCGGATGGTGTTTCAGGGTCAGGCTGCGGACTTCTTCAAGCAGAGGCAGGGGCTCCGGTCTCGGGACAAGAACCGAATCTTCTGCAGTGAAGGTATCCTCTTCACGAAGGTTGAGAGAGAATCGAATGGCAAGCATTACGCGCTTCATGCCGAGATTCGCTTCGGAAACGCCTTCACGAACCGTATGCATTTTCACCTTCAAATTCAGCAAATCCATCTGAGACACATTTGGATCGTCATCATCCAAGGCTTCTTCCATCTTTTCATAGGCCTCGTCAACCTTAGTCTGAGCATCGGTAGCGATGCGAATCATCTCCTTCGCAAGTAAGTAATTGTAATAATACGATTGGAGTTCAACATCCTTTTGATTGATCTGATTTTCGATATCGAATGATTTCTGCTGTAGATCAGCCTCCAAAGCCTTTTTACCGGCTCGATACTGACCAAGATTGAGCGGCTGTATAAATTTTGCCTGAACTCCCCAGAAGGGGCCCATACGGGAAAAGTCGTAAACTTCTACCGTATCTCCATCCTGCAACTCATTTTTTAAACCGGGTGCGGGACCAACCATCATGGAAACATTGAAAGTTGGCAAAACAGCTTCCGCTTTCAGCCTTCGAATCTGATTCTTCTTGACCTCCGTTCCCTGTCGCATTTCTTCGACCCGAGGATCATTAGTCAGCCCTTCTTCCACGAAATGTTCCAAACTGTACCGGACTTCGCCGGCAACAGCCAAGGATACCATTACAAAGAAGAACAGGCAACGGAGCATAGTACAAATTTAATAAAAATGAAGTCCAGAAATGAACTAGTCGTCACTCATAATGGACTGCTCATCTAAAAAATCGATACTAGTCAGATTTCTGTATTTAGAGATCACGTGCTCGTAATATCGAGTTGGTAGCGGGAGTCCCCGTTCCAGCATGCGATCCACAGCCGAATGTCCTAAGTTGTACGCAATCAAGGCATCTCGCCAATTTCCATATTTAGAGATAAGCCGAATCAGATAGGCCGTACCGACCGTTACATTGATTTCCGGTTTCAAAAGGTCTTCTTCGGTCTCGATACGAAGTCCGAAGTGAGCACCCATTTTCTTTGCGGTTTCCAATTTGATTTGCATCAAGCCCAGAGCCCCTGAGAAACTACCAGAACGCATGCGACCACGTGCATTCGGATTGCCATGACTTTCCTGAGCAACGACAGCCAATATCAACAAGGGATCAGTCGTATACGATCTGGAAATCTGCCAAATCTGTTCGGTGAGCATCTCCAGTTGTTGCTCATTCAGGCGACCCTTGGAAAGATAAGCGATTGCCTTATTGATTTTGACATAGTCAATAGTCCACTTTCCCCATGTTTCTAGCTTTTCTAAGTCTCCACGGAGTTCTGTTTCGGCATGGGCAAGGTTGCTAAGCTCAGCCTGCCGTGCAAACCAGTATGATACAAAAAGTCCCAACGCCCCGAAACAGAGCACGACTGCAAACGCAAAAAGGGGTTTTGATATCCGTATATTACTTTTCACGCCGCGTATTCTCAAGATATTCTAAGTAACCTACCCAATCCTGAATCAAGCCAAACGAGCTAAGCATCGTCGTATCCTGTACGACTCCCAACCTGCGTAACGGGCCGATTGACGATTCAAGTTTGTCAATTTCTCTGATATAACGATCCTTTTGATTTTGCAAGGCAATGATTTGCGCCTGTTTGTCAGAAATCTCGTGTCCTTGCGTCGAAATAATCACAAATAAAGTAACCATCCATCCAAGAATCAAACTGATGAATGCTACTGCTACACCGGAACTGACGGTTATGCCTGACCGCATCCCATAATGCAGGCCAATCTGCTGAAGCTGTTTTTTGGTACCTGATTTTTTATAGGCATTGCGGTTTTCGTAGACTTCAAAAATATTCTGATATTTGGAAAAGAAATTGTACTGTTCCGTTGAATCAAATATCAAGATAAGTGAGGACTTTTGAGCCTTCACCCTGTTTAGCAATTCCAAAAATACATCAAGATAGCGGTCGCTCGTAAAATGAGCATTCTGCAAATTCAAGAAATAGAAACAGCCTGGACCATCGACCAGCATGTCAAGCTTTTCCTTTACAGCGGACACCTGCGCAAAGCCGAGCGAGCCAGACAACGTAATTTCTACATCGTTCTCACGGGACTCTACCTGGATATCAATCAGTTCCGATTTCATACCATCACCTTTTCGAGATGTGCACCGTCATCTGCAGTTCCTTTTCCGCAAGGCTTTCCAGAGACAGTTTCCAGAAGGGGAATATGCGTATACCCTGTAAAGCTTCGGGTGCAGCAAGCGATGAGGCTCCGAAAATAGGGGCAATCAACACCGAAGCCTTCGAAGCAAAAATTACCTGGATACGACACCCCGTAATCCGGTCCACTATTTCAACTATTCCTGCATCGGGAAAAATCAAAGGATCTCGGAAACTGAACTTAAGGGGATTCCCGTCAATGACGATATCCTTCCCCGTATAACCACAAGCCAAAAGGCCCGTTTCCAGCAGCGTTCCGAAAAAGCCCTTAATCTCGGCAAGAGCATTGTTCGCCAACTTGTAATGCAAAGTAAAGTCGGAACCCGTCGATGAAAGACTGAAAGTTTTTTCGACATGAAATCCACCGACCTTGCCTGCAAGGGACAGATGCTGTTCCGAGAAAAGCGCTATATCCGACCCAGTCTCATGACGCTTAATCTGATAATCATAAGGAGAAACCAGAACCCCTTCGCGATCCGATAATTGCTGGTCTAACTTTTCAGCTTTCAGTTCCACGTTAGGCAAGAAGAAATCAAGAAATCCCACAGTAGGATCACCATCATCACGCCACGATCCCAATATGTTATTTTCTGCATCCTTTGCATTCAAGATGCGTAGTATTCCGCCGCTGATAAAATCCAGCAGAAATGAATAGGAATGATTTTCCGCCCATATGTACTTACGACCGTCTAGCATGAAGTCGGCCACATCAAGACGTATTCCATCAAAGGAAAGAAGGTCCGTCAAGCGGTTTGCAGCCTGCAGAAGGAAGCGACTACCCCACCAGCGAACCATGGGAGTACGCATACCTTCGGAATCCTGCATGTCTCGATAATAGATGGGCGACATCGCGGGAAGAAGCATCTGGAGGCAGTCTTCGAGTTCGCGGTCCTTCAAGGAAGCGGCCGCACGACGGTACAACGAAAGAAGCATTTTGTGCAACAAGTTGACCTCGGGGCGCTTCACCAACAATTCACGACATGTTTTGGCTGCGGCCGGCAAACCAATCTTTTTCCCCGCAGAAAGCAAGAAACTTAGGCGTCCTTCACAATTCTGGTCATTAATGATACTTGCGACGGTCTTTGTTGTAAAATCATTCGCCTCGACAAAATCAATCAGCCGTTCAAAGAACGGGACAATGTCACCCGGTTGCGGAGGAATATCCAAGGCGACTACAGCGGACCTTCCTCCACGACAATAAAGTTCGGCAATTTGTCGCCACTGGAAATCGTCCTGAGCAATAGCTTGCGAAAGCTTTTGTGAAATCGGGACAACCCGCATAAAGCAGCCCTTGTCTTCTACGGAATACCATCCGGAAACAGGAGTCGTACGTCCCAGGGCATCTTGTAGGGCCGTCTCTTGAACGAACGCATACTCATAACGGTGCTTTTCCAAAAGCTCCGTCATCTCCATCTCCCATACCATCGAGGAATTGAAATAACCCGCAGGTTCTATCTCGAAATGCTTCCACAGCAATTTAGCGTGCCGATCGAGTTGCATTGACTGTAAAGCTGTCGGGAAAAGAGGGAGCATAGGATCATAGTATCCACCACCAAGCAACTCAAAAATGCCATCCTCAATCGCCCTTCGAAACTTGCCAAACATTAAAGGTTTTGCGACACGGCTTGCAGTTTCAAGTGTGGGTCCATCCATGAACATTGAAAAACGGACCTTTCCCGAATCGAGCATCATGCAGATGCCCTTCAGCAAATTCTCTACAACAGATTCAAGCTTTGCATACGCCGTCGATGGCGGCAACTGCAACACAAACGATAACGTCGGTTTCATGTGGTAAAGGATAGAAAAAAGTAGGAAGTAATCAGTAGGCCGTAAATAAAAAAAGGGGGAAGCCTCCCCCTAATTCCAGCCCCTGCCCAAGCCTGCTCTGAACGCAAACATGGGAAGTGGAGCCGGAGGCCGAACGGTATATAAAAAAAGCCCCCTGCGAGGTTTACCTCGTAGGGGGCGTGAGCGACAAGCAGCCGGTATCGACCGGCTGTGGTCGCGAGAGCGTAACGGAGCGGAGCGGTATATATAAAAAAGGAGCCCCTCGCCTTTAAGGCAAGGGGCTCCGCGAATCCAGCGGCGACCTACTCTCCCGGGCCCGTGGGCCAGGTACCATCGGCGATGAGGGGCTTGACTTCCGTGTTCGGAAAGGGAACGGGTATGACCCCCTCTCGGTAACCGCTGAAACAATCTTGTCGGCGACAACCGGTTGTCGAAAAAGTCTTGTAGCACAGGTCCTGAAGCCTGGCGGGTCCGGGCTGCTCACGCAGACGAACGAACCAAATCGTTGAAAGGAGGGAAAAAGCTCGCACGGGCTATTAGTACCGCTCGGCTCAACGTGTCGCCACGCTTACACCTGCGGCCTATCGACGTCGTAGTCTACGACGGCCCTACAGGGGGTTGCCCCCGCGAGACCTGATCTTGGGAACGGCTTCACGCTTAGATGCCTTCAGCGTTTCTCCGATCCGTACACGGCTACCCGGCAGTGCCGCTGGCGCGACAGCCGGTACACCGGAGGTACGTCCGTCCCGGTCCTCTCGTACTAAGGACAGCTTCCCTCAAGTCTCGAACGCCCACACCGGATAGGGACCGAACTGTCTCACGACGTTCTGAACCCAGCTCGCGTGCCGCTTTA
>NZ_CALEFV010000227.1 GCF_937877005.1 uncultured Fibrobacter sp.
AGGCCAATTATAGAACTTTTACTCCCTTCCGTCAAGGGCTCCGGCCGTTTTTTTTCACTTTTTTTCGATTTTTTGCGAAATAACTGCAACATTCCCAATTACGCTACAATCAATCAACAAACTATCAACAATTTAATTCAAAAAGACCCCCTGATTTAAATTCAAAACAGTCAAAGAGTTATGCGAATCGCCCTAAAAAGAAGAAGACAGTCGCGAACAATTCGCGACCGTCTTCTTTCTAGGGCTAACGAACCCGTTTTAGCGCTACGGATAAGCCTACTTGCCCGCTACCGTAGACTTTACGAAATTGCACACCTTCTTTCCGACCTGATCGTAGAGAACATCCCAAATTTCGGAGACTTCGTCGACAAGGGAAAGATCATCCATCGCAAACTTGGATAGGACCTGCGGAGCTACGCGGCAGACATTCGCTTCGCCAATGTTGGCGCAGGCTTCGTAATAGCCCGAATTGCCGGTGCGCGCAACCCATTCGTCCAGAATGTACTTACCCCAACCGACAACGCTCTTGTCCTTGGGTGCAGTATTCGGGCGCATCATGCCCGTGTTGAAGGAAAGGATCTTGTAGTTGCCCTTAAATTCCTTTACTTTGTTCAAACCGGATTCCAGAACCATGATCGGGTCGTTCGCCCACATGCCGCCATCGCAGTAGATTTCCTTTTTGCCATTCTTGTTGCGGCTGACCGTATCGAAGTACGTCGGTGCAGAGCAGCTAGAAAGAACAGCGAACCACTGCGGAGTCGAGCCATCGCCACGGTCCCAGACCTTTTCGACACTTTCGCCATTCATAAAGGTGGACGGGATAAAGATAGGCTTGCTGAACTCATACATCTGCTTGTAGAAATTCTGCTGCAGAAGTTTCTTGAGTTTGGAATTATCGTAACGGTAATAGTTGTTCGTCAAAATCTTCGCGGCACTCACCTTCGTGAATATTGCAGACAAATTATTTTTATAAAGATCGTAGAGCTGAGAGGCGGTCATTCCGTTGCAAAGACCTGCAGCCACGATAGAACCCGTCGACGTACCCGCAAAGGCGGCTCCCACCTCCGCAAGATTCATCTTGAGATCGGCCTCGAGACGGCGCATGAACTGAAGCGGGCCAATACCGAGGGCTCCACCACCCGAAATAGAAATAGTAAGTTTCATTAGATTCTCCTTTAATTTTTACAAATAAAAGATGCGCCATTGAAAATAACTTGTATAAATTCATAGCGCACCAGATTTTTAGTAAAATAATCGCTACAAACTTTTGTAGATTGTAAGCATGCGATGCATCCACAAAACAGTCTCGCGCATTTGCGCCAAGGTGTTCGCCCAGGCAGGCACACACCTGCTAACTCTGAGCGGGTGGAAACGCAGCACGGTAGAATCGAACCTGATACATGTCTATGGCACAGGCAAGATGTCTGCAGACAAAAGAGCAGCATTCTACAGACAAGTTATAGAAAACCTGACTCGACATGCGGGCGAGATTCTTTTTCGCTTTGACGAATACAAGAGCCTGCCGCAGAAATTGGAAAGCTACCCCTGCCGACGCGGAAGGAACCTATACGAAATCGCCTCAGGAAGTGCCGCCACGATACAGAAAATGCGGCAGGGAGGAATATTCCTGACGGCTCACTACGGCAACTACGAGGCGATGGGCCCGTGGCTCTGCCGCCTCGGCATTCCACTGAAGGCAAGTCACATTCCGCTAAAACCCTCTTGCCTAAACCGCTTTGTCGAAGACAAGTTACGCAGCGTCGATGGAAAAAGTTATGCAGTGAACCCGAAAAACCCGCGCGAGTTCCTACGGATCCTAGACGACGGCAATCTCTTCTGCCTGCTCGCAGACCAGGACAGCCGCGTTCCCAGTGCCACGACAGGATACTTTCTGGGACAAAATGCACGCATGAACCCGCTACCCGACTTTTTGCTGAAACACCGCCCGGACACGCCCGTTTTTGCATGCTGGATCGAGGAATTCCACAACATGAAGGTGCTCCACGCCGATGAGCTGCTTGCCGAAGGCGATGGCAAGATCATGGAAGCATTCAACCGTTGGCTAGAAATGCGCATTCGCGAACAGCCTGAGCTATGGTACGGCTGGACGCACCGACGCTTCTATAGCGTAAGCCCCGACCGCTACAAATAAAAAATGTCCCGCGAAGTTATCGCAGGACTTTGTCAGACAATCTTCGATTGTGTCGGCGAGTCGCTCTTGCTACTAATTGTATTTGCTTGTGTTACAACCCTGCGGATATTCATCGGTTAAGCATTCCAGCGTATCAAGGACATCACCTTCTTTGAAGGTGGACCAGTCGTCGTGCCATTCGTAACGGTTGTCCTTGGTCGGATTGAGTCGCGTCATGTAATGGTCGATCAAATACTGCGGACATTCGACTTCTTCAATATAATAGGTCGGATTGTCGGCTGCCATGTACCAGTCGGCAAACCAGTGGCAGCCACGCAGCAGGTTGGGAAGCCCGGCACTGCCAAATGCGGCATCGCACATGTCCTTTACGCACTGCTGGTACTTTTCGAGAGTATTGTCATAACCGAGAGTTTGCTGGCATTCGGAAAGGAAGCCACCGAACCCCGCACCCCAGTTGATGTTTTGACCGTTTACCTGTACAGAGAGCGCATCGAAGGCACCCACGCCGCCACCCGGAACCATCAGGTCAAACTGGCCTGCGGGGAATTTTTCATTAGCACCGGCAACATCGTGACCAATATTGGAAGCCATCACGATCATGTGCTTGCCCTTAAGCGCCTGGTGCGTCGCCTTGGGTTTGTTATTCTCACTTTCGTCCTTAAAGCTGCCGTCGTATTGCAGATGGTAGCATTTGCCGCAAGTTCCATCAGCCGTTCCCGCGACATAGCCGTAGGAGAGTTGTTCGTTTACAGCAATCGGAGCCATATCGGTGCAAGTGAATACTCCCTTTTCTTTTGCAGCACCACAGGCACTTGTCGTGCCCGTATAACCGAACCAGTACGGACTCAGTCCTGTCTTGCCATCGACGTATGCAGCTAATGTAAAGGTCGGCACTTCTACGTCGTGGATGTTACAGTTACGGGCGGTCGTTCCACCAGCCACATAGGTTTCCTGCGTCGTAGTATCCGTCTTGCCTTCTTGACCGTTGCTGATCCAGGAGCAGTGCGGCTTGCAGGCGTCCCAGTAGCGGGTGTTAAAGCCACGCCTACCCGTCGAACTGATGTCCTTCGTATATTCGGCAGGAGGTTCGCCGTAAGATTCGATCGTCGGGAATCCGCTCGCATCCAGTTCGGGATCCGTATTGGCAGAGCTGCTTTCCGGCTCGGTTCCGTCGCTAGAAGTCGGAACTTCGCTTGCCGAAGAGGTCGGATCCGTATTGCCGCCGACAGAGGAAGAACTCTGGCTCACGACTTCACCCGTATTGGGATCGATCACGGCATTCGCTTCACAGATGGTCAGAGCGTTCAGATCCACGCCCTGAACTAGAACAGCACCAGCAAAATCGACAATGTTGCCTTCGACATACGAACCCAGGGGAACGCCCGCAGCATCGGTCACGCTGCCATCGGCGTAAATAACCATGTAGCCCGTGCCGACATCCATAAGCCATGCCGGATTGAGGAGCTGCACCTTGCTGCAGGGACCTTCCGGAACGGCACTTCCCGAGGAACCCAGGTCGACACTTCCCGAAGAACCGAGATCGGCACCTGCCGAAGAAAGTTCAGTGTTATTGATGTCGTCGGATGCTCCGCTCGAGGAATCATCACCGCAGGCGCAGATCATGGCGACCGCGCTTGCCGCAATCATTGTCTTAAAAATGCTCTGTTTCATATAGCCTCTTTTTTTGCCAACCCAAACATTGGCTCATTCGGGGTTAAAAATATATTCTGGACGCACAAATTCAAAGTAAAAACAGATTATAAAAAGATAAAATGTTCTCTATGTGTACACAAAGCAGTAAAAAAAGGCCGCACTTGACGTGCAAGCCTTTTTAATGTGTAGTGTGTGATGTGTAGTGTGAAATGATTCATTCCTCATCTCACATTCCACATTTCACACTTATCACTAGTCCCTGAACTTCACCTGCTT
>NZ_CALEFV010000228.1 GCF_937877005.1 uncultured Fibrobacter sp.
AATTGTTCCGACTAGTGGACTGTTGTCTGTGGACAACAATGGATGAACGTAAATAGCGCTCTTTGCAAGAGATGGGATTATATTACTTGATGCATAAAAGTTGGAGTGTGTTATGCAAAAAAGTTGTTTGGGATTGATTCCGGGCGCCGTTTTGTCGGCTGCCCTAGGTGTTCACGCATACGCGGCGTCGGGTGATGCTTACACATGGCCCGGTTACCGCAGCGACCTGGATTACGATACGAAATCGAATCTGGGCGATATCCAGCCGCCGACCAAGTTCAACAACAATTGTTCGGGCGTTACCGGAAAGAAGGCCGGTAAATGGTGGGCGTTCTACTGGGGCAAGGATCGCGACAGCCGCATTACCGACGTGACGATTGATTCGATTCTCAAGAAGTACGATACTGACTTTGAGTATTTGTACAATGAGATGGGCTGGGCGCCGGATGCCCAGGCGCAAGAAGGCCAATACAGTGCCGTTTATTACTATGGCTCGGGTACATGTGCCGGTGGTGCAAAGGAAGACACGACGGGCGGTTGGCAGACATGGGTGGCTGGCTACACGGCCGTGGCAGCCTCGTTCTATCCGCTGTACAGTTTCAATACGAGTTGCCCTTACCACGATCGTGTGGCGCAGATGGATGCGATGATTCACGAGGGAATCCACTCGATGACGAACGGTTACCCCGGCGCAAAGGATGCGCACTGGTTTCAGGAAGCGGGTAACACATGGATTCAGCAGGATATGTTCAGTCACCGCGATGGTGTATACAGCGGTATGGGATTTTTGAATGCGGCGACGGTCATTGCGCCGTTCATGCCGATCGAATGCTATTCGGGCTGGCTCATTGACGGTACCTTCGGTGGCCCTGGCGGCGGTGCCGATGACGGTGGCGTGACCGGCAAGAATCAGCGTTACCTGCTGGGGGGCTCGCAGTACAGCAACATCTTCCCGACGTTTATCGGCACGTGGATTGGTACGGGGGCTGTTCGCTGGATTTACGGAAACGCTTACGGCAAGACCAAATACCTACTTGAAACCTACGGCCTCGACAAGGGGCTGGGCGATGCGGGCGTGCGCAGGCTCATTACCGAATTCCGCGCAAGGCTTGCGATGCTTGACATGAAAAAATGGTCCGGCGAAATCAGGAACCTGCTGAATCAGCATTTCGGAAGCGACACCTACTGGGAACAGGACATGTGGGACAACAACAGGAAAAGCTACACCTGGACCATGACGCCTTACCAGACAGTAACGGAAAGCAACGGCTACCTTGTACCGAATCAGGAAACGACTCCGGGATGGTCGGGCTCGAACGTGGTTCCGCTGAAAGTGCAAAACGGCGCTAAAGAGGTGACGGTGAGCTTCTACCCGAACGGCGCAAATTCCAATAACAAGAACATGAATTTCTTGCTGTGCTACCGCGCAACTGACGGTACACCTGTTTACAGCGAACCCATTACGGGCGAGGGCTCTGCGACGCTTCGCCTGGATAAGACGCCTTCTTCGACGAATGGCACGGCGATGGGTTTCGCGGTAATTGTGAATACCGATTACCAGTACACCGGCAACACGGGGATTCGCAAGTTGCATTACGATTATAAGTTGAAACTGGAAACGGGCGTGAGTGGCGCAGGGGCTGCAAACGTCAAGTACTACAACGACTTCAAATTGGATTACAAGTGGCCAGAAATCGGCGAAACCCCGGTTGCGTCCAGTAGCTCTGTAGCTTCGAGTAGCTCTGTCGCGCCTGCAAGTTCTAGCAGCGTGCCGGCATCCAGCAGCTCCGAAAAGGTTGTCTCGGACGATGCCACGACATACACAATCACGGTGACGTTGCCGATTGACGATAACTATGCGACGGTTGCGGCAAAATTTGATGTAAACGAAATCGCGCAAAAGCTTGGACTTACTGCGTCGACTCTTTCCCAGGCGACCTTCTTTGCCCAGGAAAGCGACGGCAACATGGTGACCAACAGCACCGCCACCGCTCCGGGACACTGGTTCGGTAAAGACGGCAAGGTGGTGGAATGGGGTGAGTCCGCCTACGTGTTCAGCGAAGCCGACTTGTCGAAGGGAACGCTTGCCGTCGGACATTATCCGAACCGCGTGAAGGACGGCGAAAAGTACAGCTTTACGCAGGGGCTTTCGTACAACGGAAAGTCGGTGCTGTTCAAGGTAAATGTGACTATCACCAACGAAAAGGGGAGTGGCGAGGCGACAACGGCGTTGATGTATGGACTCGAGGGGCTTTCGAATCATGTCGACCTTGCGCTTCGTCGCGGACAGATCGAGGTTCGCTACACGCTTCCGCTGCGTGACAATGTAAAAATCAGCCTGTTTACGGGATTTGGTGCTTTAATTGCCCAAGAAATGGTTGGCGTGCAGAATGCCGGTGCGCATACGTTTGCGTTTGATATGAATGGCTTGCCTATGGCGTCCTATATCGTGAAGGTGACGACCGGCAGTTACCGCGAGGCGAAATCGATAAGCATTTTCCGATAAATCGATGATACCAAACAAAGGCGCCCCGGCGAATGCCGGGGCGCTCTTGTCTTGAGAAACGGC
>NZ_CALEFV010000229.1 GCF_937877005.1 uncultured Fibrobacter sp.
GGAGTGCATGCGCAAGTCCAAGAAGCATGCGGCATTCGCCGAGACTTGCCCCATGAAGCCAAAGGTACGGGCCATCGCTTGGCCACGGTCCAGACAAACGTTCTTCAATATGATATTCGCGATCGAGGCGGGGCAACTTGCTAGCGGCACGCGCCACCGTCTTAATGGCAGTCCCTACAGCAAGGCGTCCTAAGTTCTTTACGTTTAAGTCCATAGCATGAACGCAATCTTACGGACAACAATCAGCAAAAGGATCATGATCATCCAGAGCCATGTAAAATGGTCTGCAAGGAACGCCTCTTTTGCAGAACGCATCGGTCCGGAGCGGTGGAATTCTCGCGGAAAAAAAGCTGGGGTCTGCTGCGCCCAGATTTTCCACTCGTCACCGAACTTTTTCTCCAGGAAGCGGTCATCGAGCTTACCCAAATAGACTTCAAACGCGACAAGAACCACGATGAACGGAATGACGCGCAGGCTTAGACCCAAGTGCAAGATAATCAGCGAAATCCCAAACGCCGCGTTAGACACGTACAACGGATGCCGCAACCTAGCGTAGGCGCCCCAAGTCACCAACTCGTCGGCATCCTGGATGTCTCCACGCGTATGGTCGCCAATGACGCGGCGAGCCTTGACGCGCAAGTAAAACGCCAAGATGAACACATTGACAAAGACAAGGAACATGACAATTTCGAGGTCAGCCGGTTCAAATACCAGCATGATTAACGAAAGGATACCCAAGACCCACCCGCGGTAACGGAAAAGGAACTCGCGCTTAGGTTCTTCTTCGGGAAGCTGTGCCGTTTCAACAGACGAATCGGCGCTCTGTTTGACCGTATTTTCAACCGGATTTATCTGCTCATTCTGACTTTCAACAGGTTCGTCCATATCACCTCCGCTAAAGCTTTGCAACATTAAATATACATTCAACTTCGGGAGCAAGCACATCATGACTCACAATAATTGTCCATTTACCTAAAGCGTGAGCTGCATCAAGGTAGGATTTCAGCAGGTTTTCGCGGTCGGCCAGCGCCACGGATGCAAAAGGTTCATCCAGAAGGATCGTGCGGGAGTCCGAGGCGAGCGCCCAAAGGAGCGCCACGCGGGCACGTTCGCCGCCTGAAAGGCCTGATTTTTGAAGGAGGGGGGCGGCACCCGAAGCCTGCATAAAGGACTTGAGGATCGAAGACGATTCGGAATCGTAGCGTTTCTCGAGAAGGCGGGAAAGCATCCACCTAGGCGGAAGTTCCAGGTCTTGTGCGACAAAGAACACATCGCGGGGGGTATTCGCGTCGGCAGAATTCCAGCGTTCAAGCCCCGAAAGCAGACGCAATAGCGTGGACTTGCCCACCCCATTTTTACCGCGGACAAGAACCGGTTTTTCGCGGGACCACTGGAGCGCAAGGTCCGTGAATACAGGAGTTTCGGAGCCTTCATAAGTGAATTGTCCCTTGTGAATGGACACCGCACCGGACGCAGCAATATCTTTGCCAGCGGATTTTCCGGCCAATTCAAGCTTTTCAAATTCTTCGAGGACATTGATTGCCGAAACTGCCGAGCGGAACTGCGGCATGACGCGGGCGCATTCCTTGACAGGCTTGTAGCAGAGGAGCACCGCCGAGGTAAACAGCACCAGGCCAGACGCGTCCATGTAGCCGCGGGCCATCAAAAGCGCACAGAACGCAAGCACCAAGACCATCGCAAGCACCGAAACCGTCTCGGTCAAAAGCGAAAGGCCGGATTTTTTGATAGCGGCGGAGAGCCCCGCATCACGGAGGCCACGGACTTCTTTCAGCAAGCCATCCGAGATATCCTTGCGCTCGTCGCGGCCGCTCCACTGCCTAAAAAGCCTACGGGCAAGCGACAGGTTTCCGCGGAAATCGGAACGGGACCGCAACAAGGATTCTTCGGCGGGCCCTAGCTTGTGGAGTTTTCCCTGGAGGACCGCCACCAAGGGAACAATCACCACGAAAAGGAATGCGGTAAGCGGCCAGGAAATGTAAAAGAGCACCGGTAAAAAGACAATCAGTTGAAGAATCGCCTGAACCGCCTGAAAAAAAACGCCACCGTTATTCTGGAGCACGACGGTCGCCTCGTAAGCGGATTCGACCATGCGTTCACCCTTGGGGGTATGGAAATTCTTAGGAGCGAGATCACGGAGCCTGTGCAAGAACCACGCCTGCACCCGTGCCGAAACATTATAGAGCCAACCTTCGGAAACTTTTGACTTGCCGTACAGGAACAACAGGCGAAGCATGGCGAGAACCACCATTCCCCCGACCCAGGCTGCAAGCGGAATATCGGCCTTTCCCCCGACGATGTCAATAAAGGAGCGAACACCCCAAAGCACCGCCGCATCGGCAGCACTTGCCAAAAGCGCCATCGGCAAAAAGCGGATTACACCGCCTTTCAGGGATTTTTTCAGCCATTTTCGCAAATTCACGCAGAAAAATTAACTTTTTTCCAGTTGCCCCCTTGACTAAAATTAAATAGTTACCTATATTTGGCCCTACTAAACGCCCCTATCGTCTAGTGGCCCAGGACTCGGGATTTTCATTCCCGCAACAGCGGT
>NZ_CALEFV010000230.1 GCF_937877005.1 uncultured Fibrobacter sp.
CTATCAAATATGAAAATGATGAAAAATATTTATTAAACCACAAAGTTTTTCAACTTGAAAGAGCCGTAAACCACTCCCCCGCCTATTGTCAACAAGCCTACTCCCATAATGATTTTTTCTATCTTGGTAAGCTCACGTTCCACATATTGTGTCGGTCCTGGTACCGCGTAAGGAATGCTGTCACGGATAATCTTGACGGGCATCTGAAAAGTATAAGGGAAAGGTTTCATCGGGAAGATACCGAGCGAATGGGAAAGCTTGCCGCCCTTGACCGAAGCACGGCTGTACGCATAAGGGTTCTCCAAGTACGAAGTGCTGTCCTTTACCGATACGCTGTCCTTGTAAGGAACGAGCTGAACCTGCAGAAGCGTGTCGGTCAATACCACCGTCTCCACGGTTTTCTTTTCTACGGGAATGTACTCAACTACCTTCTTGGCGCTGCCCAGCTCAGCCTCAACCACAACACCGTGGTCGTGTGCATATTCAACCACCTTCTTGGTGCTGCATCCCAAAAGGAGCCAACCGAGAAACACCACAAAAATGAGAGCGAGCGCCCGGAGCGACCATTGCTGCCAGACAGCCTTGCGCCGTGCATCCTCTATGGTGTATTCCTTGCCGCCGTCGGCCAGACGGTTGTACGTGCGTAACAAGTCATGATGAAAGTCGTTCTCATCGTTGTGCGCTTCGCAATACTTCTGCTTCTTGACAAAGCGTCCCTTTGCGTCTCTTTCTCTTGCCATATTCTTACTTATTAAATTTGTTCAGGTCTATGTCACCTTGAAATTCGGGCAGATTGAACTGAATGTTGATAGCCGCCTCGTGCATCGCCTTCTTGATTTCCTCCTGCGATATTTTCGGGTATTCCATGAATTCACAGAAGATGCTTCCCACCCAGTCGCGTGACGAGTTCATGCGCTTGACGGCAGCCACCTTGGTTCCGTTGCTCGACAGCAGGGACTTCGCTACCCGGTCTTCCATCTGGTTGTCGATGTCGTCGAAATACATGAACAGCTTTTCGGCCATCATCTTGCTGAATAGAGGCACCTCGCTCATTTCGAGCTTCTGTACATACATGCGCATGCCTTCCACTCCTTTAGCCTTTACCTCGAACTGAATACTGAGGAAAGCGATGTGCCCCAGCGGATGCGGTTGGACGATGTACACACGGTCGGCTTTCGTTGTCAACAGCACCTGGTACAATTCACCAAGCACCTTGCCCGTGTTCTCCGCCCGCTGGAATCCCCGTTCCTGTTCCTGTCTTCTGTACTGCTCCAACTTCCAGTCAGTCAGCTTGTTGTGCTCGTCCTGATGGAACTTGGTCCAAATAGCATAAATACCCCCAATAGCCCCGATGAGAGCCCCTATGGCGGTAATGATTCCCGCCCAGTCAATTCCTTCTGCCATAACCTGTCATTTTAAGTCCGTTTGTTCTTGTTTTTTTGTTTTCCACAAAGTTACTGCAAGGACTTCCCGAAATGAAGGACAAATAATTCAGGTAGTTCTGACACGGTTACGGATAGACCCTTCGACGGCAATTTCCACATCGAAATCCACATGCGGAATGCGCTGCTCCGCCTTGTTGTAAACGGTGCTTTCGTCGTCCGCCGGAGTGACGGTGACGGGTAGCCAACGGCCGTCGTACAGCATCCAGAACTTCTTGGCCATAAGGAACTCCGTGGTCCACCAGTCCGCCCAGTCACGGGTAATGAATCCGCTCGACATGACGAGCTTCCCTCTGCCTCCCGTCTTGTGGGTGGTGCGGTTCGGCTTGGCAAAGTACGACGGAGACGATGCCAAGTTCTTGGTCTCGCTCTCGATGCCGTAAGCAAGCGACTCGCGGGAGAATGCCGATACGGTTTCGAGCACGCCCAGGGAATTGACGAAGAGGAACTGCTGGAGATCGCCTTTCTCGAAGTCGGCGGTGGTAATTACTTCGCCATGCGTGCGGACTACCCCCGCATTGATGACCGAACTTGTAGAAATATCGCCGACGGCATGAAGCTCGCCCGACTTCGGCTTGCGTGTAAAGAACATGCCCGATGCGAAATTGGCTGCGTGGCTGTCGAAGGTCAACAGTTCGTAACCCGACAAACCGCCGTAGTAGGCGTATGCCCCCTCGCGTGTTGCGCCTGCAATTTCATAAACAATGCCGTCCTGCATATATTTCTCGGACAGCGTAGCGCTGAATGTGGCATACGGATAGTCGCAGTCGAAAGCCTTGTCGTAGCTGATGTTCAGCGTAGATGCATCCGGCTCCCAACCTTTCATTGCGCCACGGAGTGCCGAAGATATATCGACCGAAAGGTCCGTTCCTGCGGATGCATCGGCATAGAAGTAATAAGTAGAATCCTTTCCGTCCCAAGTGGAGAGAACATTTACATTGATGACGACTTGTCGA
>NZ_CALEFV010000231.1 GCF_937877005.1 uncultured Fibrobacter sp.
TTTTCCTGCAATGCTATTGAAAATAGTTACAATCAATAGTAGAATAAATAAGAAAGGAATATGAATGGAAAATGAATATATTAAAGCGGAAATTAATGCAAATGGTACAATTACGCTAACCGAAAAGACAACGGGTAGAGTGTTTGAAAACCTTAACTACTTTGAGGAAACAGGCGATCAGGGTGACTACTGGATTTACTATCCGCCATATCATAACAAGACCTATACTTCTCTTGGTGCATCGGCAGAAATCTGGTGCGAGGAAAACACTACACTATCAGCAACAATTTGTTTTCCGTTTGAAAGAACAATTATATCATCAATTACAACTTCGTCTACAGAAATTGCCGAAATTTCAGACGAAATCGTCTCTCAAAGCTGCGTAAACCGCGATGAAATCGAGAAATACAAGGCCCAGGGCAAGGGCAAACTCTATGCCTGGCACATCGTGGAAGCCGACTATTTTGGCAAAGATTGGCTCCATTTAAAGGATTTGGGAGCCAAGAGGGCCCCGCAATCCTGGCAATTCGTGAGGTAAGCACCATGGAATACGTCATGAAAGTCAAAAAAAGGAACTTTGAAGCGCTCATGAACGGCGACTTGACCTTCGTCATCCACAAGGTTGATAAACTCTACTGCGTCGGCGACCGTCTGGTGCTCTTCGAGACCGACGGCGGCAACGAAACAGGCCGCAGCCTTACCGTGCGCATCACCTACATCATGCACTCCGAAGACTCCCTGGGCATCAAGGACGACTACTGCGTCGTGTCCGTCAAGCGCTCCGGGAAGAATACCCGCACGAACGTGGGCAACCGCCCCGCAAGCGAAGATGAAGCCGTCGAGTACGCCGCGAAGCTCGGCAAGTCCGCCGACTGCGCCCGCCGCTTCTACAACTACTATTCCATGACAGGCTGGAAGATGAAATCCGGGCTCCCGCTCTCCGACTGGCATGCCGCACTCAGGAACTGGAAGGACTTCCAGGGCACGCAGAAGACCCCCGAACAGGCCGAAACCGACAGCCAGCTCGAACTATTGCTCCCCATGCTGCTCAAGAAAACGGCTGAACTCGCCAAGCAGAAAGAAAAGCTCGTCTTCCATGATCCATACATCGGCACCGTTCTCCAGTTCTACGGCTTCGACCGCTTCGATTATAACTTCAACGTTTTCGAAGTCCACGAAATGGTCAAGAAATACGCCACAAGCAAGAAACTCGGCACGGGATGCCCGCAGATGCGCTCCCCGAACCCCTACGGCAAAGGAACGCTCCAGGTGCCCACCATCGAAGAGTTCTCCGCCATACTCCAGAAGAAAAAAGCGGAAAATAATGTTCCACACGACCAAAAAGAACCTATATTAAAGGTATAACGCGGAGGTGAAATATGACGCTCCTGATTATAATCGCTTGCTTATGCCAGTTGGTTGCCCCGCTACTCTGGTGCGGCGGCTTCATTTGGGGCTTTATCTGGAACAAGATACTGAAACCGCTCTGGACCAATGAAACGGCAGGCTTGTAGAACAAATTCCACCACCCGCAAAAATTTAAGGCAGGATCTAAAATCCTGCCTCTTTTTTTGTCTCACAAAAAGCGACAAACCACAAAAACATGTCCGCACCAAATGTCCGCACCCCAATTTTCAAGAAAAATTCAAAACGCCTTTAACGGCTCAAAAACGCCAATTCACATAAATAAAAATTTCTCACGACTTGTGAGAAATTTTCGAGCTCAAAGAACAAACCGCGAAATTCGCGAAAAAACGGCAAAATCAAAAAACACACTTTAATCGGGTTAAATGAGACAAGCAAACCCAATAAAATCAAGGCTTCCAGCCATATTCACTGATTTATTGCTTGTCTCATTACTTCCGCTTTGGCATATTCGCGTTTTGCTGCTGATCGCGATGATTTTCTTTACCATCCAACTCATGGCAAATGGCTACGACGCATGGATTGCGCAGTATTTACATTGCCTCAATCTTCCTGTTCACGAATCCGGACACATCGTTTTTTCCATTTTTGGAAACGCGGTGATTCATTCTCTGGGCGGTTCCCTCTTTCAAATCATCATGCCAATTGTCTTTTGTATATCCTTGTGGATTTGGCAACGAGACATACTGGGAGCATCCATCGCTCTCTGGTGGGCATTCGAAAACTTCATCGATGTCGGCGTCTACATAGAAGACGCCCTGCACATGAAGCTTATGCTGATTAGTGGCGGAACCGGAGCAGAAG
>NZ_CALEFV010000232.1 GCF_937877005.1 uncultured Fibrobacter sp.
TCGTCGGCCTTGAACGTTCCGTTGGTGGTCCATACCTTGTGCCACAAGTCGTAAATGAGCTTGGCAGCGGGCTTTTCGCGGCCGTCCATGGCGACGATACCGCCGTTTTTCACCCAGTGGCGGCCATCCCAGAAGCCCCACAGGATAATGCCTTCGACCGCCGGGTGACTGAATGCGATGCGCAGGAACATTTCGTAGCGCTTGGCCTGTTCTTCTTCGCCGAAGTACATGCCCTTCTGCCAATCGCCAAAGTCAAGTTCCGTGACCTTGATCGGGAGACCCAGCGAACCGAGCCTGTCGAGGCGCGCCTTGATGAATGCCGGATTCAGCTGGCGGTCGCCAAAGTGGCACTGCACGCCGATACCATGCACAGGAACCTTGCGTTCGAGCATACCCTTCACGATATCATACAGGCGTTCCGTTTCGCCGGCAGACACCACATTGTATTCGTTGATGAAAAGTCGTGCATCGGGGTCGGCGCGGTGAGCCCATACATGGGCGCTATCCAGCAGGTCCCAGCCGCACTTGTTAAAGATAAACGGTTCGTGGAAGGCTTCGTTCCACACGTCGTATTCCTTGATGCGGCCCTTGTATTCCTTGACATCGCGCTCGATACGCGCCTTGATCTTGTTCGAAATGTCCTTGCAGCTGCCCTGGTTGCTGAAATGCTTGTCAAAGCCATAGCCCTGATGGCCCCACACCAGCGTATGCGCACGGAAGCCCCACTTGTAGTCGTTCACGTAATCCAGGTACTGCTTGAACTCGTCGCGGCGGATCTTGCCCTTCTTGGGTTCGTATTCCGGCCACTTGAACTGGTTTTCGGGAACACCGTACCAGAAGTACTTATTGGCAGTCTTCCTATACCAAGTTTCAACGCTGTCCTTGCTGGGGTAAAGGGCAAGAGCCGTACCGAAGGGGAATGCATGGCGCATGAGCTCTACCTTCACCTGTGCACCCGGGGCGGCCTTCACCGTCAAATCCTTCTTGCGCAAGCTATCGATGCGTGTCGCGGAGTTATTGTACCAGGACATGTCATCCATGCCCTCGACCTTCTCGATCTCGACATCGTCCATCTGCATCCAGCCCTTGGCTAGGCCCACATGAAACGTGACGTTGTTGAGGCCGTAACCCTTCTGGTCGGCAAGGAAGGTCATGGAATAAGTCTTCCATTCGTTCGTAAGCATGAACGAGGCGCTTTCCTTCTGTCGCCAGTCGGGAGCGCCCCCCTGCACGATAGCGTTAATCGGCATGTTGCCCTTCGCCTTGAAGGTCAGCGTGTAGTAAGCGGAATCGGCAAGCCACTTGGGCGGCTGCAGCTGCAGTCCCCATGACGGATTCGGAAGTTCGGTCACCGTAATCTTCACACCTTCGCTGCCGTCGACGCCGAACCCTTTCTCGCCGAGCTTACTTTCGTACTTGGCAGGGCCATCGGGGTTGTTCCAAATGTACCAGCCACCGTCGCCGTAGGACAAGTCGCCGTTAGTGAGCAGAGGAGCAGCCGACAGGGCCGTGGCACCCAGGGCACAAGCAGTCAAAAATTTCTTAAGCATAATTATTTCTCGCTAGGTTTAATGTCCAATTACGAAAATACCTTGATTTTCAATAGGAAGATACAAAAAAAGCGGTCATTTCGTTTACCGCTGTATCAAGTGTTATTGCCTTTGGAAATCAATCGTTCCTGCAAAACCTCTAGAACTGCACCTTCGAAATTTCCTTGCCCGAAATGGAACCATTCGCAAACACGATTCCCTTCGTATTTTCGAATACCTGCCTAGATGTCTTCTTGTTTCTCAAGCGTTCCCTAATTGACGACTTCTTGACTTTGTCCTGATCCACCCAGATGATAAGGCTATCGGTCAAGATAATCGCACGCGCCGACACGATATCGTCAAACTTGTTCTTCTTTTTCCCGTAAAGTTCGAAATCCATCTGCAGCTTTCCGAAATCAGATAATCATATACGCCCTGGTTGCCTCTCCTGAAGAAATGCCTGAACACCTCCTCCTTGGCCTTTGCGTAATCTTCCACCAATTCCTTCATCGGAATCTTTTCGATAAAGGCCAACGCCTGGTCTGCCAGGGCCCAGCTTTCGTAATACGACAATCAAAATCAACAATCTATTAACAATTTACGCCTTATTGGATATTTCACACGGCCGAAAGTTTATAGATTGCACAGAAAAGCGTAAGTCGGTGTCAATCACGACGTAACCTGCATCACGCGTTTACATCCGTAAAATTATTCGATGCTTACTTTGTGTTCTGTGAAAAGTCAAAAATGTATTTTGAAGCCATGAATTCACACGAACTGCAAGTAGTAAAGCAAATCGTACTCCTAATAGCAATCGCGCTGCTACTAGGATTCATATACGGCTAATGTCATTATTGCTAGCCGAAACTAGTTGTTCGGCTTGAGACCGGCTTCTTCGAAGATAGCCTTATTCTTAGGATCGGGTACTGCGGAGGCAGTCATCCAATTGTATTCGGCAATACCGGCCAGACCGATGCGTGCGCAGAGCTGGTCGCGCGCCACGTTATAGGCATTCAGGATCTGAACCTTCTCGATGTCGTTAGCCTGGTCGATTTTTTTGGACCAGGTCACGCCGAGTTCCACTAGAGCGGCACTCGCCTTCACGTAGAGCTTTGCCTTATCCAGGGAAATCGCTGTCGTGGCAGGGGCGGTAAACTGCTCTACCGTGACGATAGGAACAGCCTTGGGCTTCGGTGCCTGCAGCTGGTTGATTTCGGGAACATTTTCCTCGTCCTTGTCACAGGAGACAAGGCTCGGGGCTACGAAAAAAGAGGCGATCATCAATAACGCCACTTTTAGGATTCGTCTTGACATATCAGCCTCTTTTCAAAATACTAGCGGCTTGTGGGCTCGAACCACAGACCTGCGGATTATGATTCCGACGCTCTACCAACTGAGCTAAGCCGCCAAATTTTCACCAAATTTAGTCAAATCAAATCAGAAATTCAAGGGGTCATTTAAAATAAACTTCAGTTTCTACAAAATTTTTTCCCCATTTGATCAGCTGCCAACCCGGTGCGGAACTTTGCAGCGTGAAATAGGGAGTGTTCGGATCGATCTGCAGCTGAGTCGCCGGCGCCACGTGCACAATCTGCCTGCCCATGTTCACTTCGAACTTTGCGTGATAATGTCCGACATAGATGTGCGTGAGGTTCTCGATACCGGCAAGGGCTTCCTGAACTTCCACCATGTTCTTCATGTGGTAGCGCAAGTCCATGAAACGGTGTCCGCAGAAGCAGGGCGGATGATGCACGAACAGCAAAATTTCGTCATCGACCTTGGCGGCTTCCGACTTGAGCCAGTCCAGCTGTTCCCGTGAAACCTCGCCACAGGCGCTATCCAGGAAAAAGATACTCCTTCCTGCAAGATCATAACGGTAGTAGCACTTGCCATCGTGAACTTTTCCCGAAAAGTCGAAGAACTTTTCCATCACCTCAATTCGGTCATGGTTTCCGGGAATGATGCAATACGGCTTGTTATATTCTTTCATGACATCCGCGATGAACTTGTAGGCGCCAGGTTCGGCATCCTCGTTAGCAAGGTCACCAGAAAGAACCAGAAGGTCCAAACCCTGCATCGACTTGGACTGCAGCGCTTTCAGAAAATTAGCGCGGACATCGATGCCCTGCACCAAGTTTTCGTCTTCTCCGATGTGGATATCGGATATCTGGCCTATCTTTAGAATTGTGGATGACATTTTGTCTGTATAATATAACTATTATATTAATTTATTAATTAATTTTTTTGGTTTTTATTTGTTAATGTGACCAAAATCATTGAAAAAAAGAGATTATTCCACTATTTTCAATGGTTTTCCGTTCACTCGCTGTGATTTAGCATTGAAAACATCACTTCAACATCTATGAACATTGAAAAAAGTGAATAAGTTCGGAATTTTCAACATTTTTCATCAATAGACTTAACTTTCCAACTTTCTATCAGTCATTGACTTATGTTTCTTCCTGTTCAAACTTATTCACTATTCACCGTATCAATATCCATTACTATATATATAAATAAATAGATATTATTGATATAGGTGTGGGTTTTGCTCTATGACTAGTTATTCGCCTCTTTCGACGATGCAGCAGACTTCTCGACAGGAGTCTTGAGACCCATCTGGCAGTTTCCCTGGAATATGGCGCCTTCCTGGATAATGAGCTGCTTGGTCTTGATATTGCCAACGAACTGGGAAGAACTTTCAAGAATGAGCTTTTCGGCGACGTCGATGTTTCCCTTGACCATGCCGGCAACGACTGCCGTAGTGGTCTTGATTTCAGCTTCTACCATTCCCTGGCGTTCAACGATGAGCTCGCCTTCGATGGAGATGCTACCGTTGATGGTGCCGGCGACGCGGACATCGCTCTTGCCGCTGATATCGCCCTTGATGGTCACGCTGTGGCCGATCTGCGTAATTTCCTGTTCCTTAGTAGCCATTTTTCATTTTCCTCTTGTTAGTGTTAATAGTTGATGAACAGCTCGGGGTCCATTTCCCTGCCTTCCCGGGTAATGGTATAGTGCAAGTGCGGGGCGCTGCTGTTTCCGGTACTTCCGACCGTTCCGATAATTTCGCCCTTGCCCACGTTTCGTCCCTTGCGAGTCCGTATATCCTTGAGATGTGAATAGCTGGTCACGTAACCGTTCTGGTGGTTGATGATCACCGTGTTTCCGAGTTCATCCTTTTGACCGGCGAATTCCACGATGCCGCTACCCGATGCGAAGACGGGATCACCGGGCTGGGCTGAAAAGTCCGTTCCCAGGTGGCCATTTTCCTCGCTGAATTTCTTGCTCACGATACCCACTACCGGTATCACGTTCGGAACATGTTCCAGCCTAATCTTTTCTTCGGGTGGTTTCCAGCCGTGAATTCCTTCGTAATCCACGTCGATTTTCTGCGATGGCGTGTGTGCGAAGCGGTTCTTGTCTATAAGGCTGTTGACCTTGTTGGAATCGTTCTCTACGAAGGTGCCCAGGATATTCTGGATGCGTTCTTCAAGGACCCACAGCGAATCGATACGGAGAAACAGTTCCTCGTAGTTCGCGTTCTGCTTTACGAGCTGCGCGTTGGTCATTCGCATTTTTTCGTACTTGACGAGCGTGCGCCCTATGCGACCCATGTTGAATATGGCAATGCCGAGCACAACTATCAACACCACGAGGAAAACCTTGAGAAAGAAGAACCACTTTGTTGATACGCGGAACTTCTTGATTTCCTTGGAATCCTCGGGGATTATCTGTACGGTATAGTACTTGCCTTTCATGCGAATCTACCGATTTTCCATGAGTTCCTGGATTCGTGTGAGGTCGTCCATGGAATAGTAGTTGATGACGATGGTGCCCTTGCTTTCGTTCGAGGCGCTCGGGTTAAGCTGTACCTTGGTACCGAAGAAAGTTTCGAGTCGGGACTCGAACTGCTTCATGTCGGCGCTGAGTTCGGGCTTCGGCTTTGCGGTAGTGTCCGGCTTGTCGGCGTGGACTTCCGGCTGTTCGTCGGCTTCCGGAATATCCCCTTCGCCTTCTTTCGTCTGGTTTATATCTTCGCCGCGGGCAATCGCCTCGATCTGCCGCACGTTCAGACCTTCCTCGATGATGCGTCTTGCAAGCGTTTCGGCATCCTGGATCTTGTCGCTACAGAGGGCACGGGCGGCGCCTCCGGCAATCTTGCCTTCTTCGATCCACACCAGGACCTGCTCTGGAAGCTTGAGCAGACGGAGGGCGTTCGTGATGGCGGAGCGGGACTTGCCCACAATTTTCGACAAGTCTTCGTGCGTGTAGTTGTGGTTATCGATCAGCTGTTGATAGGAACGTGCAATTTCGACCGGATTCAGGTCGACACGCTGGATATTTTCGATGAGGGCCCATTCGGCCATCGTCTTGTCGTCCAGGTTCTCGTAAACCTGGGCCTTGATGGTCGGGAGTCCGGCTAGCTTCGTTGCACGGGTACGGCGTTCGCCGCTGATGATCTGGTAGCGATCGCCCAGCTTGCGGACGATGATAGGTTGAAGCAGTCCGTGCTTTTCGATGGTGTCAGCGAGTTCGACAAGTTCATTGTCGCTGAATACCTTGCGCGGCTGATACGGGTTCGGGTCGACCAGATCGACATTGATTTCCACTATTTTCTGGGAATTGTCAACAGCGGAAGAATTTTCGGCGTTATTCTCGTCCGATTGTGAATTGGACTGTTGAATTTCTGCTGCGGCTGGTGCGGAGTGATCCTTGAGGATATCGGAAAGGCTGCGACCTAGTGCGAAAGATTTTTTTCCCATTACTTGCTACCCTTATTTAAAATTTCTTCTGCCAGTTTCATATATGCCTGTGCGCCAGCACTCTGTACGTCGTACAGGATGGCGGGCTTTCCGTGGCTGGGCGCTTCCGAAAGTTTCACGTTTCTCGGAATCATCGCCTGGAAAACGGTGTCGCTCAGGTTTTCGCGTACTTCTTCGGCCACCTGCTTGCTTAGACTGAGTCGTGAGTCGTACATGGTGAGCAGGGCGCCTTCGATTTTTAGGCCAGCGTTCAGGTTCTTCTGTACTTCGCGGATGGTCCTGAAAAGTTCGGTCATTCCCTGCAGGGCGTAGTATTCGCACTGTACCGGGATCAGCACGCTGGTTGCGGCAGTCAGTACGTTTAGGGTAAGGAGGTTCAGGCTCGGCGGGGCATCGATGATGATAAATTCGAATGCCTGTTTCAGCACGTTCATGACTCGTTCGAGGCGGCGTTCGCGGCTCATGGCGTTCACCAGTTCGATTTCCATGACGGCGAGATCTGGGCCGGAGGTGATGACCTTGAGGTAATCGAGGCTCGTATCGAGGATTGCTTCCTTGATGTTGTCGTAGGTGACATTATCCGGATTTTCGGCCATGTTCAGGATTTCGTGGATATCCACATCCTGCATCTCGTTATAGCCAAGACCCTGGGAGGCGTTACCCTGTGGATCCATGTCGATCAGGAGAGTCTTCTTCTCCAGTGCGGCAAAACTTGCAGCCAGGTTCACGGCCGTCGTGGTCTTGCCCACGCCGCCCTTCTGGTTGCATACTGCTATCACTTTACTCATTCGTTACCTCGAGTGACTAAGGCATAAACTTGTTCTTCCTGGGGTAGTGCATATTTGTGTATGTATACTGCCGGATCGTTTTCCAAGTGAACAATATTGTTGAAACTTTTCAGCGTGATGAATTTACCGCCACGCTTGAGTCCCGGCTGGGCGCGTTCCCAGTCGTTTTCGAAAGTCGAAAGGGCGCGGCAACTCACAAAATCCAGGTAGGCAAGTCCCGAAGTTTCGAAACGCTTGCCCACGACGGTCAGGTTCTTGAGACCAAGTTTTTCTTTGGCGTAGTTCATGAACTCCACGCGCATGTGGCGGGGTTCGACGGCAAAGAATTCTACTTCGGGCATTACGATGGCGAGCGGGAAAATCGGGCAACCTGCCCCCGCACCCATATCGGCCCACTTGACACCGGGCTGAATATCCTTCACTATATATATATAGGGCATCAGCGAGTCGGCGATGTGGCGGCTGAGGAATTTTTCGGAGTCCTTTGCCGAAATCAGGTTGCCGAACTGCTTGGTATTCACCACCAAGTCCGCAAAATCGTAAAGCTTGCCCAGAACATTTTCGGACAGCTGCACACCATGTTCTTGCAAGAACTGGTTCAAGAGATTCTGCTGATTTTTGTTTTCTCTGTAATTCAATGAAAACCTAAAAAAATGTTCCACGTGGAACGTTAGCGAGGTGAGCGCAGCGAAAAATACATTAGGTATTTTTCATTGCCGAACCGAAGCAAGTTGGCTCCGAAGGAGCAAACAATGATTGCGAAGCAATCTAACGTCCACGAGATAATTTAGTATTATGAAATGTGAATACAAGAAAAAAGGGCTTGCGCCCTTTCACTTTTTAAAAATATCCGTGGATAAGTTTTTGATAAATGTTGAAATGATGTGAAAATAAATATTAGTTGTGTTTCACATGGAACATTAGCGAGGAGAATGCAACGAAAATAAACTTGTTTATTTTCATTGCTGAACCGAAGCAAGTTGGCTCCGAAGGAGCAAACTTTATTTTAGGAATTCCACCGTGTATTTTCCCTGTGCGGGGCGGCCGAGGAGGTCGAAGTGTTTGGCCTTTTCGGGGATGAATGTCGGATGGTTTTTGCGGAGGATCGAGGTGGTAGAATTGGGGTTGACCATAATATAGAACATCTTTTCCTCGCTGTTTTTGTTCGACACGACGAATCCGGTTTCGGTATTTGTTATAATCTGCTGGGTAGTGCTGGAAGTGGAATCGTAGGAGGTTATGATGCAGGTATTTCCGTCATTGGGGTCTGGGGTTATGAAGGAACTTTGTTCCTTTTGGAGGGTGTTTTCGGATTGGTCCCATACTTCCCTATAAAGGGTGTCGTTTCGCAAGTATACAATTCCTATATAGTCAACCTTCGGTTCATCGGAGATCGCGGGACTATAGACATAGGTCAGGGAAGAATCCATTCCTATGAAATAGGTTTCTTCCTGGATGATTTGGTCGTTGTAATAGGTAGTTGTCTTGATGTTTTTTTCGGATTTTTCCTGAACCGTCTTTTGACGAATTGTTGAACAATTGTAAGTGCCCTCTAGCTCTACGCACCGGACGATGCTATCCAGGTTGCTCCCTGTATAGTGGTATTTCATGGAGGCGTAGTAAGTAAAATCGTGAGCGTAGTTTTCGATGTAGGCGCTGTCTGCTAAATATTTATTTGTGGCGCTGGATGTTAAAGATATCTGGAGCATGTCTCGGCAGTTGATTGCGAAGGCGTTCAATGCGAGAATGGAGAAAATGAGGATTAGTTTTTTCATATGGGAAAATATAATAAAAAATGTTTGGACACTTCGTGTCCGACATGCTCATACTTGGTCATAAAATATGCAAGCATATTTTGCGACACTCGTAATCGCATGTTTGGCCTTTGGCTTCGCCAAAGACCGACATCCTGGGGCTCAGCAATGCCCATACAAGTATGGACGCTGCATTCGTCCTGCGGATGTTTCATGTGAAACATAAAAAGTCTCCTTTAAGGAGACCTTTTAGATATTATCGATTAACTTTTATGAAGTACTTGCTGTTGGCGGGGCGGCCGAGGAGGTCGAAGTGCTTGGCCTTTTCGGGGATAATTGTTGGACGGATTTTTCGCTGGAACGAGGTGATGGAATTTCCACTGATAGGAACCATGAATGTGATAAGGACTTTACCACCATCCAGATGAGTCCTCTTTTGGATAAGGGTGTCTCCCCTAGTCTCATACTCATATGTCATCCAAACATTATTGTCTCTATCTTTATCGTAGCACTTATTTTCGTTATCCGTGTCTTTAACAATTATTTGTTCACCATGATCTCTGTGGAGAGTGTCATTCTTAATATAGATGGTGTCATCTTCTACACCTTCTTTATAGTATAGGGAATCTTTATCGAAAAAAATGAAATATTCTGAATCGATTTCGCCGTCGTCCAAGATGGTATATTTCTTTAGGTCGCCTTCTTGCGTAACAGTGGCGGTCCTATTCATGAGGTTTACTCTGTTTTCCCATTCTTCGGAGTCATTAGATTTACCATATTCGATGACACTATCCAGGTGGTTTCCGGTCCAGTAGTCTTTAGAAATATAGATGGAAGAACCTTTATCGACGTACATGCTGTCTGTGCGGAGTCCTTCGTAGTCCTCGCCGTAGATGGTGTACTGCATTACATAGGCGTTGAATGTTGCCCGAATGCAGTCAACGGCGAAAACATTTAATGCGAGAATGGAGAGAATAAGGATAATCTTTTTCATATGAGAAAATATAAAAAAAATGTTTGGTATTTGTTCCACGTGAAACATGCGATAGCGAGTGTTGCGACGAAATACTTGTATTTCGGCATAACCGAGCATGAGCATGTCGGACTTTGGCTTTGCCAAAGTCCCAACATAGCGAGGTGAGTGTCGCAGAACAAACTTGTTTGTTCTATGACCGAGGCGATTAAGGTCGGACTTTGGCTTTGCCAAAGTCCCAACATGACACAAAGTGTCAAGGGGATGGATGTATATTTAACTATAGAACCTTTTCAGGAAGGCTTTCTATGTGCAGCGGTTGCTGTTCCCTTATTGCTGCAATTTTTTTGGTCTCGTTATTTATGATATGGCGCTAGACCGTTATCTCGATGCGGTTGCCTTCGGGGTCGAGGACAACACTTTCGTAATACCCGTCGCCGGTAGTTCGGGGTTCCCCTATCACCTGGATTCCGTCGTCAGACATTTGCCGGGTGAGTCGGTCTACCTCTTCTTTTGAACCGACCGAAAAGGAAAGATGGGCAAAACCGAGATGTTCTTCATTTGCGTTACCTGTTGTTAGACAGATGTCGGGGCGGTGCATCACCTCCAAACGGGCTCCACTTTCGAAGGTGACGAATCGGCTGGTGAACTGCTTTGCCGGATTATGATAAATCGGGTGAACTACCCCACCAAAATACTTTCGGTAGAATTCGCAGACCTTGTCGATGTCTTTTACCCAGATGGCGA
>NZ_CALEFV010000233.1 GCF_937877005.1 uncultured Fibrobacter sp.
GTTGCTGCTGCAAAAGCGATGCAACGTAGGCGAGGCACTTGCTGATGCGTTCCTGTTTGCAGGAATCCCCTTCGGGCAGGATTTCGTCTGTCAGGGGGTTGATTCCGCAAGAGAGCTTGCGCAGGTACATTTCGGCACGTTCGATAATCGCATTTTCAGAGGCCATACAAAACTCCATTCGTTGCAAAAAGCGTTGTAAAGATAGTATTTTCTTGGCGTACCATAATTTTTTTCTACCTTTTAAAGTAATTGTGAATCTACTATGAAAACGGCTAAGCATTTTTTTAGTTTAGAAGGTATCGACGGTTCGGGCAAAACGACCCAGATCGATATGCTGATTGATGCGCTCACCAAGGAGGGTTATTCCGTGGTGAAGTTGCGCGAACCGGGCGGCGCAAAGATTTCGGAACGCGTGCGCGAGATTCTTTTGGACACGAATTTCAAGGGAATCATGAGCGACAAGACGGAACTTTTGTTGTACAATGCGGCGCGTGCGCAGGTGATTGCCGAAATTATTCAGCCCGCGCTTGATGCCGGGAAGATCGTGGTTGCCGATCGCTTTGCTTGGAGCACTTTTGCCTACCAGGGTTATGCCCGCGGCTTGGGCGCTGACCTTGTGCAGCGCCTGACAGAAATCACTTGCGACGGTTGCTTTCCGGAGTTGACGGTGGTGCTTGACATTGACGTGGCCAGGGGACGCGCGCGCACCGCGAAGCGGGGCGAGGCACCCGATCGACTGGAGAGCGAGAAGGCCGAATTTTTCGAGAGGGTGCGCAAGGGGTACCTTGCCGCGGCCCGTGACTACAGCGACTGCGTTGCGGCTATCGATGCCGACCGCAGCCCCGATGCCGTATTCGCCGACTTGTAAAGGCTAGACTCTAGAAAAATCGTTAAAGTATAACTTGAAAGGCCTGCAATTGAATTGCGGGCTTTTTATTTCTATCTTTGGCGGTATGGATAGAGCCCGCCGCCGTAAATTTGGCCAGAATTTTTTGGATGTACCTACCGCGCAGATGATTGCGGGCGATTTGCCTGCGAATGCGGGCGACTGGGTGCTTGAAATCGGCCCTGGGCACGGCGCCTTGACGGAGCACTTGATTGAGCGCGCCGTGCAACTCACTGCCGTCGAAATCGACGAGCAGTGCGTGGAATTTTTGCAAGAAAAATTCCAGGGCCGCGAGAATTTCCACATCGAAAACATTGATTTTCTGAAGTTTGACTTGCAGGCGTTTCTGGATGCCCACGAAAAGCCCTGGGTCACGGGAAACTTGCCCTACAACGTGTCGACTGCGATTATCGCAGGGCTCATGCCGAAACTGCATTTGACCAAGGGCTTCATGGGAATGGTGCAGCTCGAAGTTGCCGAGCGCATTTGTGCAAGCCCCTGCAGCAGCAATTATGGGAGCCTCTCGGTTCTGGTGTCCGCCTATGCCGACACGCAGATTCTCCGCAAGATTGGCCCCGAGCATTTTACGCCCCGGCCCAATGTGGATAGCGCCACCATGCTCCTTACGCCCAAGGCCGATGCGCTCGCGGCCCCCGACGGATTCTTCGACTTTGTGCGCGCAGCCTTCACCCAAAAGCGCAAAACCCTTGCCAACTCGTTCGGCCGCGCTTACGACAAAAAGAAAATCATCGACAAACACCAAGAAGGTCCTGGAATTCCTCACCAAGCACCCGAAGGTTACCCGCGTGAGCCACCCGAGCCTCGAAAACCATCCGGACCACAAGCTTTACCAGAAGTACTTCCCGAATGGCGGCGGTTCTATCTTCACCTTCGACATCAAGGGTGGTCAGGAAGAAGCCTTCAAGTTCATTGACAACCTGAAAATTTTCAGCCTGCTTGCAAACGTCGCCGACGTGAAGAGCCTCGTGATTCACCCGTACACCACCACGCACGCCGAACTTTCTCCGGAAGAACTGGCTGCCGCCGAAATTACCCCGGCAACGATCCGCGTGTCTATCGGTACGGAACATTACGAAGACATTATCGCTGACTTGGAAAACGGCTTCGCCGCTATCTAAAAGTTCCATTGCGTGAACAACATCCCTCGTTCGTCATGCAGGCGGGCCGTAGGTAAGGATGATTCTAGTCCTGCTCGAGAGTTTGGTACTGGATTCTTTGCCCACGGTTCCGGCTGGCGGCGGGGATTATTTTTATTGATGTTTACAAGGAGAGTACATCATGATAGACTTCGAATATTATAATCCAGCAAAGATTGTTTTTGGCGAACATAGTGAACAGAAGTTAAAATCGCTTTTGGCTGCGTACGGCGTGAAGTCGCTTCAGCTTGTTTACAGCGGCGATTTTATCAAGACGCTCGGCATTTATGACGTGATCAAGGACGCAGTCAAGGAACTCGGGATTCGTTTTTCCGAAAACGGGAATGTGGTACCGAACCCGACCATTGATCTGGTGCGCGAACTCGTGAAGCAGGGCAAGGAAAACCAGGTGGACTTTGTGCTCGCGGTCGGTGGCGGAAGCTCCATTGATACGGCAAAAGCGGTGGCACTCGGCATTCCGTATGACGGCGATGTGTGGGACTTCTTTGAAAAAGGCATCTCGCCCAAGCAGGTTTTGCCGATTGGCGTGATTGCAACGACGGCTTCGAGCGGTTCCGAGACTTCGAACGCGGCAATCCTTTCGAGCGGTGAATGGAAACTCGGCTTTGAAGATGACCGGATCATTCCGAAATTTGCCATCATGAACCCGAAATACACGGTGGGCCTGCCGGCATACCAGACTTTCGTGGGAATCGCGGACGTACTTTCTCACTTGCTGGAACGCTATTTCTCTGACGAGAAAAATTCCGACACGACGGACTACCTGATTGAAGGCGCGATTCGCGCATTGCTCGTGAATGCGGACAAGCTCTTGAAAGATCAGAAGGACGTCAATGCCCGTGGTGAAATCCAGTGGCTCGCGAGCGTTGCTCACGGCGGATTCCTGGATGCGGGGCGTCGCGCGGACTGGGGCTCTCACCGAATCGAGCATGAACTTTCGGCGCAGTACAACATCACTCACGGCGAAGGCATGGCCGTTGTCACCGTCGCTTGGACCAAGTACATGGCCGAGAAAAAGCCCTGGAGGCTTGCGCTTTTGGCAAGCAGGGTTTTCGGAGTAGATTCGTTCAACTACAGCGAAACCGAACGCGCTTACATCCTTTCGGAAAAGCTCATCATATTATCTCCGTCCGGTATCTCAAAGGTAGGGTCCCCGTGCATCATAAGAAAATACTTATAGAGTTCACGATAACCTGGTGCCATTTCAAATACCAATGACATGCTTTGTGTTGCCTTGTATTCATCAACATCACGAAGAAAAGATGCATTAATGAATTTATTAAGAGCAGAAGTCATATTTGCAACACTGTTCAAAACTGCTTCTTCGGGATTTTTTGTAGAACGAACATATCGTTCTTTGAAATCTTTCAATCTCAATATCGTTGACTTTAAT
>NZ_CALEFV010000234.1 GCF_937877005.1 uncultured Fibrobacter sp.
GCAGTGATTCGGCGACATTTTCTTCGGTGAGTTTGCCCTGCCCGCGCAGGTTCTTGAGAGTAGATTCTAGAGAGTCAGTCAGCTGTGAAAACATAGTGGGTCAAATATAGTAATTTCTTGCTTGGACTTTGAATTTGAGGTAAGCCGTTTGCTCACGATAAAATGAACTTGTTATAGAAAAGAGCTATCAATTGCCATGAAAAAATAGTATTGGACGTAAACCTCCGTAAAATCTAATATTGAGCCCGATTTAAAACCAATACAAACGGAGGCTTCAATGACAATTCATAATAATTTTGCTTTATTCTCGGCAGCAATTCTTGCTTCTACACTTTTCTTTGCCGCCTGCTCTGATGATTCTAGTAGCGCCCCCGAAGAAAAAACTTCCCACGAAGAGCACCATGGCCATCATATGGAAGAACTTAGCGCCGGCGACCTGACGCTTGGAGATGAAGATATCCAGGATGGATTCATTTTCTTGCAAGATACAACAATCAATGGGGTGCTGACGGTTTCTACGACGACGCCTGGTGCAACGGTCCTAAAGAATGTCAAGGTGACCGGAAATTTGCTCATCAAGCGTTCTGGCCGTGTCGATTTTTCGGGAAGTGCCGATGTTGTTCATGTGGGGAGCAGCAATACGGATGTCTATGCTTTTGAAGATGAAGCTCAGGTGAACGGGCATCATTTTATGGGCAAGAACAATACCTTTACGACAAAGAGCTTTGCCGAATACCAGAATGTCGACTGGACAGAAAAATCGGTTGACCTTGCAACGGGAATACATTTGGCCTATACAGTGACGGGTGATGAAAAGGGAACTCCGGTCGTATTGATTCACGGACTTACCGATGGTCGAGTTTCCTGGTCGCAGGTGGCACCGTCGCTTGCCAAAAAAGGCTATCGCGTTTATGTACCCGAATACCGCGGCAACGGAAAAACGGACAAGCCGATTGATGAATCTTCGTATTCTGTCGCTGAACTTGCAAGCGATATAGCAGCCTTTGTCGAAAAACTTGGCCTGAAAAAAGTTCACATTGTGGGACATTCGCTTGGAGCCTTTATTGCTCAGGAATTATCCATCACGAACGCAGAAATTGTTTCTTCAATCACCTTGATTGGTTCAGGTGCTTCGGTTGACGAGAAGAATGCCACGCTGGATTGGCTTGTGAACGGTACCGACGATGAATCGTTCGATGGCATTTATGCATACGATTCGACCCAGAAACTCCCCGAGAGCTTTATTCAGGCGTGGGGCTACAGCACGAATCCGGATAAGGATTTTCAGGCCGCCAATTTGGAACACTTGAAACAAGTGCCTTACTATGTGTGGAAATACCTGGTCAAGAATCTTTTGAAAATTGATAATACCAAGCGTCTTTCTTCGATTGCGACCGATGTTCAAATCATATGGGGTACTAAAGATGCCTTGTTCGACAGCGAATCTCAGAAAACCTTGCAAAAGGGACTTTCTGGAGCAAAAAGTGTTGTGTTCCACGAAGTCGAAGGTGCCGACCACAATACCCATTGGGGCTCTGCCGAAGACGTGAAAACTGTAACGGGTTATATCGATGAATTTATTAAGAGTTTGAAAAAGTAATCTTGTAAGTGATGGGTGCCAGAATTTATTTGTATGAATAAACGAATATTATTGTATGTCCTTCTATTAGTCGGTTTGTCGCTTGCCTTTGAGCGTCCTAAGCTGGACCTTTCGGGAATGATTATGGTTCACGCTTATGCCGACTGGAATACTGATGAATCGAACGTCGTGCATCGTTATGAATCTATGCTAGACTTGGATTTTGATGTCCGTTTTAACGATCGTTGGTCTGCATGGCTCGAAATTGAAGCGATGGGAATGGCGATGGATGGAATGGAAGAGATGGAAGGCATGGATATGGGCGATGACGCAACCATGGATCCTGTGCACCCGACTGTCGTTTTTAACGGAGCTTATGTTCAATATGCGCCTTCTGAACACTTGGCTTTTCGTATTGGCGATTTAAATTATTTCGAAGGTCTGTTCAAAAATTATTATGATTTTGGCGACCCTCGGGACGATGCGGCGGGCATAAGGCAAAAGTCTATTCGCGGCGTTGAATTCTTGTGGAATGGCTTGCAACTCGATGCCGGCTTTGGTAGCGGAAGTAACGACCAAAGTTGCTATTACCACTATATGTTCGGCGAATACATGGGAATGGATTGCAAAGAAGGCCTTACGTACGAAATTCATGCCGCTTACGATTTTGAAATTGCAGGCCAGGTATTTCGCCCTTATGCCGATTACAAAAGCTATCAGCGAAAGGATTTTAATGAACTTTATGCTGGGCTAGATATTTCGCTTTCGTCGGAACATTTTGCCTTGCATGGATTATACGGTTATCATTCGGTCTTCTTGGCTAGCGATGATGCGGTATCGAATCATGTATTCTTGGCTGAACCGTCGTTTGAATTTTCGAGATTTTGCATCATAGGTTCTCTGTTCTATGCGGTTATCGATGACCCGGAACGTACATTCTTGGAAATGACAACTCGTCCGGAATACTTTTTTGTAGCGGTAGAACCGAGCGTAGCCTTGCTGGAATCCTTAAGTATCGGTATCCCTCTTGAATACCATACGAATACTTTAGACAAAGATGAAGATTTGCAATCGTGGCGCGTCGGTGGACGGTTCTACTTTAATGTTCCCGGTTACAAAATAAATATTATCTCGATGGTTCTTGCCGATATCCCTGACGATAAAGATTGGCCGTTCGAAGGCAATAAAAACGATCCTTCTCTGATTTTTGGCGTCGAAGTTATGTTTGATTTCTAGGGTGGACTATGAAGAAAATACTTTTATTATGTGCTTTATTAAGTTCTTTTGCTGCGGCTCGATTTGACTGTTGCGCCCGTAAGCATGCAACCCTCAAAAAAGAAGTGACGGCAGTGACCGTGACGGTGGGCGTCGTAAACGCAGAAGATGAATCAACGCTGACAAAAGTGTCGGCTTCGCTTTCTAGCGAAGGAATCCAACTCCAGGTAAAAAAGTTGGGCGACCAGGGCAAGGCATCCGAAGCGCTTTCAAACG
>NZ_CALEFV010000235.1 GCF_937877005.1 uncultured Fibrobacter sp.
AAATAAAGGTGTACGGCCCGGGCACGCGCGGCTTCATGATGTTGAATGCGAAGTTATCGACTCGGGCGTAGTCGGTCGCCTTGCGAATGTCCGGAATGATGAGCGCCATGAAGAACTTCTTCATCGGCTTCTTGAGGGCATAAAGCTTGTGGATTGCCTTGGGCGATTCGGCATTGCAGCCAATCGCGTAACCAGATTCAGTGGGGTAAAGAACAAGACCGTCGTCTTCGAGGGCGGCAGCGGCAAGCTTCACGATTCTTGCTTGCGGATTTACTGGGTGAACTTCAAAACGCATGGCGAAAATATAGCATACTCGCACCTTTATGTTCAGGTCTCCGGAATGACATGAGTCCCTTCGAAAGCATTCTTGAAATGCTGGAACTGGATTGGCTTTTGATAGACTCTCGTGCTCAGTACGTCAAAACGACAGGGTTGCTCGAAACCTTTCGGGGCATGTTCTTTTTGCGTGAATAGGAAATGACAGGCGGTTTTCCAGATTTTTCTTTGCTTGAGTGCGTTGACACGTGCAGCAGGATTGCCCTGCTGGTTGTTCCAGACGGATTTGACTTCTACGAAGATGATCGTTTCGTTGATTTTAGCGACAATGTCGAGTTCACCACCCTGATAGGCGTAATTGCGGGCAATAATCTGATAACCTTCGCGCCGGAGATATGCTGCGGCAAGGCTTTCAATGAAGTTTCCTTTGGGACGGTTGCTTGTTTTGCATTTTTTTCGTTTTAGCATATCAGTTTTCCTTAATCGTCGAAGAACACGCAAGAATGAATGTGCGTTAGTTTGTTAGATATAGGAAATGATATATTAAGGAATTGCCGAATTACGGCAATTCCATGCCTAGCAGGCGTATTTCGGAAATGGCGAAGTCGTCGTTTTCGCCCTCGTAGACATTGTCGAGATAGATTTTCAGTTCCGAAGTCTCGATAGCCTGAATATTCGGGTACTGCATGCCGCGGATATTGTCGAGTGTAACCTTCTGCTTGAATCCATCCTTTGTCTCGATCGTGATGGTCTTCGGTTTCTTGAAAATGCGGAATCGGTCGCCGAAGGCGTCGTCGACGGATTTCTGGTAACCGACGGCGATGCCGAAATGGGTCACGATGACATTGCCGTCGAAGTACAGCGTGAGTATGGGATTCTGCGGCTTCTGCGGCATCGTATAGAGCCAGGCCGTCTTAAGATCGTTGTCGTTTAGGTTAGAAAGAGGGTATCCGTTGGTCTCTTCGACCTCGAGAGCCTTCGTTTCGTAGTTGCCAAGGGCATCGCTCCACTCCATTTCGCGCAAGGTACTTTCGGGCTTGTGCGTGAGCATCAGCAGAATGAGGAGCATGATGATGAGCGGGAATATGAAAATCGCTAGTGCCGTGAGCTTTTTCTGAAGCATACGGGCTCGCGGAGAAATTTTGCTTGCCATCTCGGTAATCGAGGCCGTGTGGCGGCGAAGCAGCGTGTGTCCCATGGTCGGACGAGACGACTGGTTCTTGTCGAGCGGAAAGACCTGGTCGCAGGAGTCCAGAAATTCCTGCATGTCGTGGAATCTTTCGTTCAGTTTTTTCTTGAGGCACTTGAGAATCAGCTCAGAGAGTCCTTTAGGCATATCCTTGCGGAAAAGTTCCGGTGCCGGAGGCGGTTCCTGTACATGTTTCAGGGCTATTTCGACGGGGCGGCTCCCTTCGAAGGGAAGGCGTCCGCAGGTCATTTCGTAAAGAATCACGCCCATGCTGTAGATGTCGGATTGAATCGTTACATTGTCACCGTGGCACTGTTCGGGACTCATGTATTCGGGAGTTCCCATGGTCATGCCTGTGCGTGTGAGACGGTCCTTTTCCATTTCCTGAATGTACGAAATGCCGAAATCCATGATGTACACGCGGTTGTCTCGCGTGAGCATGATGTTTGAGGGTTTCACGTCGCGGTGGACGATTCCCTTGCCATGTGCATAAAGAAGTCCGCGTGCAATCTGGCGGATGATGACCTCGATGGCTTCGAACGAAAGCTGTTCCTTGTTGTGCAGGATGTCGGCAAGGTTGGTCCCTTCGACATAGGTCATCGCGATAAAGAGCTGGTTGTTTTGCTGACCGAAGTCAAAAACATGGACGATATTCTGGTGGTCCAGTTCCTTCATTGCCTGCGCTTCCATGTAGAAACGCTTGATTGCTTCCTCGTCGGATGAGGCGTCCAGGATCTTGAAAGCGACTTCGCGTTTGAGCCTTTTGTCGAGAGCCTTGTAGACATTGCCCATGCCTCCCTTGCCTAGGGTGCCGAGCAGGTCGTAGTTTTCGTTAAAGGGGCGCGGGAATATTTCAGGTCTCTGGGGTGCGATCATCTTGCTTTTTTTGAACAGTTAAGTTTTATAGCAACCACAATATAAAAACATAAAGTGATGGCGAGTACGGCAATGGTATTCGAAATAGGGTCTGTTCGCTCCAGGAATAGGTTCAGGAGGTTGTTCTGGTTGTAGCGAGACCATATGACGGTCGATAGCGCTCTGCCAATGGGAAGCATCTGGTCTAGGGGAACGAGGGCACCGGCAAGGGCCACCTGCGGAATGATAAGCAGGGGAAGCAGGGCGTTTGCCTGGCCGGAGTTGCGTGCGAAGGAACTGACTGCAAGTGCCACGGCAACGGGCGGGAGAACCATGAGCAGGATCGAAAGTAAAAGGAGCGGCTGGAAAGAAACGGAAATTCTGAAATTGACAAAGGCGAAGACGACGAGTGTCTGCGCCCAGGCGACGACGGTAGGTAGAAACACCTTAGCCAGGAGCGTCTGCAGAACAGGAGCCCCTTTGCGGAATTCGGTCTGCAGAATTTCCTTTTCCTGGACGATTTCGCGGATGGAGAGCGAAAGGGAAAGCCAGTTCGCCGAAAGGATGAGTGCGAAGGCAACGATCCAGAGAGACGAAAGCTCGGAGAAAATCTGCGAGAAGAGGAATCCGATGATAAGGGGTTGTAGCAGGAGTGTGAGGAATTTTCCTCGGTCGCGGAACCATTGTTTTGCCGTGAGGCCTATCTTGTAGGCAAAAACGGGGGAAATGTTTGTCTTTGGAAAATAGCTGCGACATGCCTGTTCGTTTGAAAGAGCCTCGGGAAGGGTTTCGCGCTTTTCGAAGAGCTTTTTCCATTGCGTGGCGGTTTCGTCGTTTAGGCCTGCGAGGATTTTTTCGGGATCGTCACTTTCGAAGTAGCGGTAGGCTTCTTCGGGGGTTCCGTAGAAAGCCTGTTCGCCCTGGTGTAGCACGAGAACCCTGTTTGCAATCTCGAGTGCTTCGTAGCTATGGGTCGTGAGGATGACCGTGTGACCAAGGAAGGCTAGCTGCTTGAGGTGCGTGCAGAGAATCTTGGAGTTGTAGGGGTCCAGGCCCGATAGGGGCTCGTCGAGGACGATCAGTCCCTGATTTCCCATGAGTTCCTTTGCGAGGGCGACTCGGCGGGATTCACCGCCGCTGAGCGTCTTGACGCTATGATCGAGTCGCTCGCTCAGCCCGAAAAGTTCCGAGAACTTTTCGAGTCGCCCGATAGCGTTTTTCCTGTAATCGCTCTTGCTCATGCCGATTCTAGCCCCGTCAAGAAGTGTTTCCCTGACGGTAAGGTCGCATCGCAGCAGGGGGTCCTGCTCAAGGAATGCAATGTACTTACGGATTTCGGTGTTGCGGTAATCCATCGATCCGATGCGGACGCTGGAACCCTCGCCGCAGCGGTGGGTTCCCTGCAATAGACGCAGCAAGGTTGACTTTCCTTGTCCCGATCGACCGATAATGGCGAGAATTTCGCCTGCGGGAAGTGTAAAGTTGACTCCGCCCAGAAGCATTTTCTTGCCGGCATAGACATCGAGATTTCGGATATCTACGTCAAAACCGAGCGGAAGGTTCTTGCAGGTGAGTTCGCCGCTTGCATATTGGAGCATGCAGCCGGGAAATTTAATGGTCTCGTTTTCCGAAAGTTCCAGAACGCGGCTTGCCTTGCCTGTCGCTCCGACGACCTTGTCCTTGAGGCGGATTTCGACCTTGCCGTTCTGGAGTGTGCGTACACGGGTGTTTTCGGGCAAATTCATGTGAAGGTCGTCAAGGTCCGTCCACTCCTTGCCGATTGCCTTGGACTGAACTAGGTCGCGTTCGACCGAATCCATCAGTAACAGTTGCAGATGTCCATTCTTGATTGTCGCGCGTAACTGCAATGGACCAATCAGTAGAACATCACCATCTTCGAGGACTCTTGTCTCGATATCGCAACCATTCACCTGGGTAACGCTGTTCTGCGTCAGGCTCTGCAGGGTCCACCGGCCATCCGCAAAATCAAGCTTCGCATGATTCCTCGATACCATGGGGTTGTCGAGGACCAGGCTATTGCCTTCCTTGCGACCTATCGTAAAGGTTCTTCCCTTATCCGGAGTGACGATTCTGAACGACTGCATGGGCAGAGAGTCTTTAGCGGAGTTCTTTCAGTCCCTTGATGAATCGGTCGCAGGCCTTCTGCAGGGTTTCGTCGCTTGCGGCATAGGAAAAACGCACGCAGCTGTCATCTCCGAAGGCTGCTCCTGGCACGATGGCGAGTCTCTGCGACTGCAGCAGGTATTCGCAAAGCTCGATGGACCCGCCGATGGATTTTCCCTCGGGGGTTTTCTTTCCGTAGAAACTCTTGACCGGTGCAAAAAGGTAGAAGGCTCCTTCAGGAGTGCGGCAGGGTTCCGGCAACACTTCGGCGGTACGCTTCAGCATATAGTCGCGGCGCTTCAGGAATGCCGCCTGCATCGCATGAACGTTTGACTTGTCCATTTGCAGAGCTCCGAGTGCGGCGTATTGAGCCACGTTGCTCGGGTGGTGCGTAGCCTGTCCCTGGATTTTGCCAATGATCTTTGCAATTTCTGCAGGGGCAGCATCGTAACCGATGCGCCAGCCGGTCATGCAGTGCGATTTTGAAAAACCGTTGATGACTATGGTCCGTTCGGCCATGCCGGGGAAGGCTGCTGCAGAACAGAATTCCGTGCCATAGACAAAATATTCGTAGACCTCGTCGGAAATGCAGTAGAGGTCGTTCTTGACGATTACCTTTGAAAGGGCTTCGAGTTCAGACTTGTCGTAAACGGCTCCGGTCGGGTTGCAGGGATTGTTCAGTAGAATGGCTTTGGTGTGTTCCGTGCAGGCTTTTTCCAGGTCTTCGGGCCTGAGCTTGAATCCGTCTTCGATCTTGGTGCTTACAATCACCGGTTTCCCACCGAGCCATTTTACGAGTTCCGGATAGGTAACCCAGTAGGGGGAGGGAATAATGACTTCGTCACCTTCGTTCACCAGGGCAGCGAGAGCGTTGAATACGGCGTGTTTTGCACCGCTAGTCATGATAATCTGTTCGGGTTTGTAATCGAGTCCGTTTTCGACTTTCAGCTTTTGGGCAACGGCCTTGCGGACTTCGAGGATTCCTACGGGAGCTGTGTAGCGTGTTTTGCCTTCGCGGATGGCTTTGCAGGCGGCGTCCTGTATCGGTGTCGGTGTCGGAAAATCGGGTTCGCCTGCACCTAGGCTCACGATGTCCTTTCCGTCGGCAATCATTTGCTTGGCAAGCGTGTCGATAGCGACGGTGAGCGATGCTGCAATATTCAATGTCCTAGTGGATAAATTTTTCATGTCTAGCTTTTGCCTTCTTGTAAATTCGGTAAGCGTCTAAGGTGCTTGCGATCAGGGGGTAGATTGTAAATTGCGAAACAAAAATACAAACGAGCCCAATGATGACGATTAAACCTAGGCTGTGTATTCCAGGATGCGATGAGAGTAGCATGGCGAGAGCTCCTATGAACGAAGCTCCCTGAGCGACCAGGAGTGAAAGGTATTTTTGTTGCATGACGGTCCAGGCGGTTCCGCTCTGCTTTTCGTAGTAGGACGACCAGAGCTGTAGGGATCCGTCGACGCTTACGCCTATCAGGAGCACGAATGCGATGGAACCGTAGGCCGAAATCTGGATGTTGAGCAGGTGTACGAGAATGGTGACCCAACTCATGGCAAAAAGTGCGGGCAGCAGTGTAAAGAAGGCTCGGCTCAGCTTGTTGTAGAACGAAAGGAGGACTAGGCAGAGCAGTATGGTTCCGAGAATGATGGATTTGTCTACATTTCCGAGAATAGTATCGAGAATGGATGCCCTCATGATGGGGGTCCCGTAGGTTTTGAACTTCTTGTTGTGAATTCCGTCAAGCCGCTTGAGCTGATTTGCAATATGGCGGCAGGTGAGACCGTTGTCGGGATTTGTAGCCGGAATGATAAAGGCGAATATGCCGGAGTTGCCCTTCTTGTCGGAAAATTTGCGAGTGATGTTTTCAGATAGCTCAAATTCGCGGATGTCGTTTTCGTAGTTGCCGAGCATCTCGACTATGGATGCACTGTCCGACGAACTGAGTTGTGCCAGAATATCGTCGCTCAGCATGGATTTAAGAGTCTCGATTTGCCTGCGCTTGTTCTGGGACAGCTTGGGCAGGAATTGATACTGTGTGTAGATTCTGGCGAGGTCGGGAATGTTTCCCTCTTTCTGTTCCGATTCGAAATCGTGCAATAGATCGTCATTGTATGAGGAATCGGGCAGCATGACGATAATGGGGTCGTAAGTCGAGAAACCGGTCTCGTCGATCAGAGCCTGAACTTCCTTTTCGTCGATTTGCAATTCGGTCTTACTAAAGTCGTAGAGAAATTTCAGATTTGCTCCGCTGTAGATCCAACCGATAGAACTCGCGATACTGATCGAAACGATAATGATCCAGTTGACCTTGTTTGGAAACAGGCGGTGGCGGCGTTTGGGTTCTAGAGGACGGAAATGGATACTGAACGGTTTCTTGCGCTGAGTGATCAGCAGGAGCGATGTCGTGAGAAGGGGACAGACGGCCAGGTTCATGAGTGAACCGGCGGCTCCGAGAATGCCGAATTCGCGGATGCCCGGAAGTGGGACGAGAATGAAGGCTACAAACAGGAAGGCGATGACGAGGGAGGAGGCGGCGACGACCGGGCCGATGCCGAGTAGTGCGCTCTCAATACAGAGTGCCGGACTCAACTTCTGGATACGCTCATGGAAGTAGCGCGTATAGACGTGTGAAATGATTTGGCTAGCGTGTCCCGGCAGCAGGAGACCGAGCGAAAGCGTAAACAGGTTGATGCGGCCGAATAGTAGAAAGGCTAGGGCAAGCGTGAATATGGTTGGGAGGGCAATAGGAATGGCCGATACGAATATCAGCTGGGGCTGCTTGAAAAAATTAATCAGGAGGAGAATGAATATGAGGAGGGCGGCCATCTTTCCTGCGAATTTGGCTTCGGGCAGGAGCATGCGCCCGGTCTGGATCGACTTGAACACCTTTCCTGTATAAAGAACATTGATGCCCGAACCGTTGGCTTCGACGAAATCCTTGACCTTGTTGTAGAGTTTTCTGTTCGCCTGGAGGTCGGACAGCGTGTGGGCGGGGTATATGTCTATGACGCGAATAGTCCCGTTCGAGTTCGAAAAGCTCTGCTGTAGGTTCTTGAAATACTTTTCTTCGATTTCTTCAATGATTCCCGTCTTGTTTTCGGTGGAATCTGCAGCGGGTTCCGCATCCTGTAGGTCGACGATGAACGGGTTATTCTTGATAATCTGCGCATTCTTGAGGCTGTCGATAAAGGAGACGACATTGTCGATATCCGATTCGTTCGCGTAGAGCAGTCGGTTCTTCTTGAAAAAGTCGAGGTCAGCCGTGTATTCGACATAGTGGACGGAGGGGTCATTTTCCAATTTTTTTGCAAGCGAATCTGCAAATTGATAGTTTTTCGCGCTATCAGCGGATTGGACGACGACTGTAAGACTACCTAGTCCACCGAAAGATTCTTCGATCGTGCGGTAGTCCGCCTGAACTTCTTTTCCGTTTAACATGTCCTGCAACTGCAATTCCCAGCGCAGATTTTCGATAGGATAAATGCTTAAAAGGGTTAAAACCGAAAAGAGAGCGATGACCGCTTTCGGATAATGGGCTATCCGCTGTATAATTTTTGCGAATACGGAAAACATGGAACTAATATAATTATAAATTGGGGGGCGTATGTCATCTCGTTCGTGTTTTGGAAGGCTTATAGGCGCATTGCTCCTTTGCGTCTGTCTTGCGCATGCGCAGGAAGATTCTACCAAGACAGAAACTGAAGAAACGTCGTCTTCAGGTCCGGGAATTCTGGGTTGGTCTTTCGAACATATCGTACAGCCGACATTGAATGCGCTCGTCTTTCCGTTTTCTGCTCCGGTCGATTATGCCTTCAAGAACGGAATTATCGAAAAGTCAGTGGACTTGATTACATTTGGTGAGGACAATAACATCCTCATCTATCCCGGATTCAACTTCAAACCGGGTGCTTCGACCATGATTGGCATGAACTATCGGCACCGAAGTCTCATCTTTAGCCGTGACTATCTTGTTCTGCAACCGAGCTATTTTGCCAATGGCGATATCGATGTTGTCCTGCGCTATACCAAGCAGGCACTTTTGGGAACGCCACTCTTTGGTGGAATCAGATTGGACATGAATCTGAACCGCGACAATCATTTCATTATTCCCGAAACCAAGAATTCCTTCCTGCAACCGGATTCTTCCTTCAAGGTGACATGGAGATTGGGAATGCCGTTACCCTTGTTAACCAACTGGAATGTTGAACTGCAGACTTCGCTCTATATTAACCAGGCAAGCCATCCGGACATTGTCGATTCCATTCTGATCAGTCCGGATTATCCTATCGAGGATAGGGGCCTTTACCAGGATATGATTCAGGTGCCGGTTGAACTTTCTGTGGTTTATGACGATCTCGACTATTCTTATGCCCCGTCTAGGGGAAACCGTTTTGGAGTGACGGGAACCTATTACTTTATTAGTCGTTATAGTGGTGTGACTTACGAAGATTTGGGGCAGGATCCGCTCCTTTATGATTCTCCGGAAATTGAAGATGGTGGAAAGAATCATGATTACTTCCAGACCACATTCTTGTACCAGCACTATTTTCTGCTAGGGTCCTCGCAAAATTATATTTTGTCTGCAAAGGAAGCTCGTCAGAATAGGCGCTTCTATACCGATTTTTCATGGGAGCAGATGATGCGTGTCTGGAAACCGGAACAGGTGCGCAATACGCTCTTCGAACGTCGCGTCATTGCCATGCAGTTCCGCATGATCAATATTTGGGAAATGGAAGAGGGGGGGGCGCCCTATAATGCCTTTGTGAGCTTGAATGCCCGTACGCCGTTGCGCGGTTATTCTTCTGGATGGTCAACCCATAACCTAATGTCTTTCAGTATGGAATACCGTTGGCCGGTGGACCGTTTTGTTGATGGTGTTCTTTTTGATGAATATGCTATGATTTCCCCGAAAATAGACAAGTGGAGTTTTTCGAACTATTACAATTCCTGGGGATTCGGCATTCGCGTTCGCCAACCGAACATGTATCTTTTCAGATTGCAGCTGGGCTTTCATGGCATTCATGGCGTAAATGTAGTGATGACGATTGCTCCTGAATTCAGATAGTTTGCAAAGAATTTCCCTTGAATGAAAATTTTTTACTATATTTGAGCCGAAATTAGCCTGGATAGTTCAGTTGGATAGAACGGGTCCCTCCTAAGGATCAGACTCGCGTTCGAATCGCGATCCGGGTATTTCGCTGGCAACTACGGCTGCCAGCCTTTTTTATATATTTTTCATGTGAAAAAAATCTATGTCGTCTTTGTTGTCGTGTTCGCGCTGCTCCTGCTGCTCCCGTTTTCGGTGCAGACCGTAGTGGACATGCGAGGCGATAAGAGGTTTGTCAGTATAGATATATTCAAGGATTTATTCTACACACCTCTTGCGCGAGAATCTCAGCTGACAAAAAGTGCGGAAAGGCTGAGAACTGCTTGGCACGCAGCCCGTGAGTCCGTTGCGGGTGGTGGCGACGTGGCGGAGTCCTTAGAACCTGTCATCGGAGCCCTTTCCGATTTGGAGTCGGTTGCACTGACTGTCAATGCGTATGCACAGCTTGATACTGCAGAAGCGGACTACAGATTGCTGAAACGGGCTGACACTCTCCTTTCGATGCTTGAAGACGAACCCGAGAACTTCAGGGCGGTTGATTCCAGTCTGAAGGCGGTCGTGGGGGAGTTCGGGCGTTTTTCGTTTACGCGTGCGTTCCTTGCGGTAAAGCATTATGGCGTATGGAACGGCCGTTACCTCAGGGCGTTTGAAAAAAAGGTGGAAGACGACAATGCCTTGGTTCTGTCACTTCGTCCGTGCTATCAGTTTGCGGTATGGAACTTGTTTAACGATCCCGGTGAAAAGGTTGTTCTGGGTTCTGGTTCGGATCGCTGGCTGTTTTACCGGCAGGACGTTGAATTTCTTGTGCAGCCTTCTCCTTTGGACGTGCATAGTGCAAAACTCGATAATCCGATTCAGGCGATACTCCGGTTCCGCAAGCAGCTCGCGGCGAAAGGGGTTGAACTCCTAATCGTGATAGTGCCCGGTAAACCAAGTATCTATCCGGAACGCTTGACCGGACTCGATAGACCAGTCTCTCTGGGTCACGGCAAGGCAATTCTTGATTCGCTAGCTTCGCTCGGGCTCAATACGGTGGACTTGTTCACGCCCTTGCTGACCGCGAAGGCTGACGATGCTAAACTTGGACCGCTCTACCTGAACGACGACACGCACTGGACTCCGCGCGGGGCTGAACTTGCGGCGGGTGAAATCGCGAAGAAGGTAAACGCGATGGTCGATGCGGGTTTGATTGATATCGGGGATCCGTCCATGAATTATGTGGAGTCCGATTCTTTGGCGGACCGCATGGGCGATATCGGCGAGATGAGCGGGCTCAACAAGTTTAGCGTGTTCAAGGCGCAACAGGTGACAGGTCATGTGGTTTACCAGCAAGAAATTTCTGAACGAACCGAGCCGCCTCAAGATTCGCTCTTGGATTCTACGGTGGTGCGCGATACGACCAAAACTCCATTTAAAGACGACTTCCGCAAGGCAAAAATCTTGATTCTCGGAGACAGTTTCAGCCGCATTTACCAGACGGATTCGCCGGTGAACGCGGGCTGGATTGCGCACTTCGCAAAGAACATGAATCGTCCGGTTGCATCTATAGTGAGCGATGGCGGTGCTTCGACTTTGGTTCGCGAGAAACTTGCCCGCAAGGCAGGCGTGCTCAAGGGCAAGAAGCTCTTGATCTGGGAATTCGTGGAACGCGACCTACGCTTCGGTGCGGATGGCTGGAAAGAAGTAAATTTTTGATGACTTTTGATTAAGGACTAGAAAATGGCAAGGCATGGAACGCCCACTCCGGGGCAGGCAATTCTGGAAGGTATCGAATGGCTCAAGATGGACAAGACGGAATTTGCCCGTCGCATCGGGGTTTCGATGGAAACTTTGGAAAGCCTTATTGCGGGAACGGTTGAAATTACCCGCGAACTGGCTGAAGCGCTTGAATCTGTGACGGGTAGCCCTGCTGCGTATTGGCGCATGCTCGCCAGTAAAGCGAAGAGGAATGTATAATGAATATTACTGACGCCGTTTCTTGCATGTGTGACCTTGCGAAGGGTGAGGCTGAACAGTTTGACGTGATTGCCTCGAATTCGCATTCCGAGGGCTTGTCTGTTTTTCAGGGACAGGTGCAGAATACCGAAATATCGGATTCCGTAGGGCTGGGTATCCGCGTGATTAAGGATGGACGCCCGGGGTATGCGCACACGGAACGCTTGACTAAGGATGCGATCGCGCAGACAATCAAGGATGCCGTTTGCCACACGCAGTGGACCGAGAAGGTCAACTTTGAACTCCCCGCCCCTGCAAAGATTCCGGATGGCTATCCTGATTACAATCCGGCGCTGGAATCACTTACGTTGGCTGAACTTAAGGAATTTTGCATTGAACTTGAGAAAGAAACTTTTTCTCGTTCTATCGACATCAAGAACATTCCGTATCTTGGTGCCGACCTGAATCGCGATTTTTCGATTGTTGCAAACCACAAGGGCCTTTTCTATACGGATAAGGGTAACTCCGTGTCTGTGGGGGCGGGGGCCGTTGCTGTGCGCGATGGTGTGAGCAAACTTGGAAATTTTGTGAAGAGTGAACGCGATTGGAGCAAATTTTCCGTTGCCGAAATTGCCGATAGAACTGCAAGTTATGCAACCGAACTTTTCGGTGCGAAGAAAATCGAAGGCGGCAAGATTCCCGTTGTTTTCTCGGAACGAATTTCCGGCCGATTCGTGGGAATGTATGCATCGCCGTACATCGCCGAGTCAATGCAGAAGGGGACCTCTCGCCTCGCCGGTAAGGAAGGTCAGAAAATTGCTTCCGAAAAGCTCTCGCTGTGGAGTGATCCGCTCGGTGAAATCTTCTGCCATAAGATATTCTTCGATTCCGAGGGATGTTTGACCCGTCGAGTTGAAGTCATCAAGGATGGCATCTTTAACGAGGCTCTCTACAATTTGGATACTGCTGCTAAGGCGGGTCGTGCCACGACGGGCAATGGTTCCCGCGATTTTGGCTCGAAGATGGCAACCTCGTTTTGGAACATGCTTGTTCCTGCTGGGGAGTACTCCTCTGCGGATCTCCTGAAGCTATTCCCTAAATGTCTCTTGGTGGTGCGTCTCGAAGGCAGTTCCGGATGCAGTTCCGTAAGTGGCGAACTCAGCATCGGTGCGCACGGTTTCTGGTGTGAAAATGGTGTAATCCAGCATCCTGTTGATGGCGTTACCTTGTCGGGCAACTACTTCGACATCATCCAGAATGTGGTGGGAGTTGGCAACGAATACTACAACCCGTTCGCAAGCGTGAAGGTGCCTGCCCTTGCCATTAGCGAGCTTGCGGTAAGCTGTTAAAAAAGTCCCCATACGGGGACCCTTTTTTAATAACAGACTTCCTACTGTCTACTGCCTACTGCTTTCTTCTGCCTGTAAATTAGCACAATCAGCCAAATTAAGCCGGTCAGGAACATGACGCTGCAAAGCGTCTGTCCTCGGCTCATGCCGAACAGGTCTACGCGGCCGAGGTGTGCATCGGGCCTGCGGAAAAATTCGATGAAGAATCTAAAGAAGCCGTAACCCATCAGGTACAGGCAAGGCATCTTGTCGCGCAGCAGCGGAATGCGTCTTAAGTTGTACAAGATTGCGAACAAGATAACACCCTCGAATAGCATTTCGTAAAGCTGGCTCGGGTGGTGCAGAATCGGGTTGGTAATGGGACTGTCGTGAGCGAGCGGAAACCACATACCGATACCGCTCGTAGTGACTTCGCCAAAAAGTTCACCGTTAATGAAGTTGCCGAATCGTCCCCAGGTGTAGGCGAGCGGTGCAAGCATAAAGCAAAGGTTCAGACCTTCCCATACTTTCATCTTGTTGCGTTTGAGGCCGATGTAGGTGAAAATCGTGCCGAGAATCATGCCGCCGTGGTAGCTCATGCCCGAAATGCCTGTAAAGTGGTAGCCGAGCGCATCGTGGGTCATCGGGAAAATGATTTCGGTCGGGTTTGCGAGGTAGTAGCCCGGCTTGTAGAAGAACACGTAGCCCAGGCGTGCGCCGATGATGATGCCTGCGATAATCCAGGTGAACAGGCTGTCGAACTGGTCCTTGGTGTAGCCCAGCTTTTCTTTCTTGTTCACGTGCATCAGCGTGAGGTAGCCTGTCACGAAGGCGAAAATGTACATGATGCCGTACCAGCGCACCGGGAAGCTCCCGAGCGTAAAGGCCGTTCCGTCAAAATAAGAAGGGATTAGGTTCCACCATGTTGGTTCCATTTTACTTTCCTTGTTTGGGTAAATACTGATGAGCCCAGTAATTAAAGAGCATTCCGGCGACCTGCGTGGCTGGCTGCGATCGCATTCCTTGCAAGTCGTGAACCTGCATGATTACGAGCACTACGGCCTTGCTCGGATCTTCCTTGGATTGGGCAAAACCCATGAACCATTCGTAGCGCCCGTGCGGATCGGGACCGTCGAGTGATCCTGTCTTTCCGCCAATCGTGAGCGCGTTAAAGTTCTTGCGTGCCATGTGTTTGGTTGAAATGTTTTTGCGAGCGGTGCCGTGTGTTACCGAACGAACCATCGCTTCTCGTAGCCCGTAGTAAGTGTTGTCGGTGAACTTGCCGACATCGAGGGCGATACGGCTCTTGGGTGCGTAACCGCCGAGGTTGTTTGCCCAGGGAATTTCCAGAGGCTGTTTCGTGAGAATGGCGCGAACCTGGGCGGCGGCCAGGAGCGGTGTGAGAGTTGTCGCTTCGGTGAATCCGCAGCTTGCCTCGGCGAGTCCGTAACCGGTGTCAGGTGGTGCGTATACGGAGCGTCCGGGGAGCCCGGCGGGAAAGTTCATGTTGTAGCCGAGTTTCTTGGCGGCCGATTTTAGACGGTCTGCGCCCACATTCATGCCTATTAGGGCGAGCGGCGGGTTTGCGGATTTTGCGTAGGCGTCCTGCATCTGGATGAAAGGTCCCTTGAATCCGTCTTTTACGCGCAATTGGTTCCTGTAAAGCGTGTGGCTTGCACCGATCATCGGAATTTCGCTCGTGAGCGAGTATCGGTTGCTTTCCATGGCGGCGGCAATTGTAATCGTCTTGGCAAGCGACGCGGCAGGGAAGGTGTTCTTGATGAAATAGTCCGGTTTTTCCTGCACGTGGTTGTGGCGGCGTTCACCCCAGGCGATAATCTCGTTGCTCTTTGGGTCCACCATCAATATAATCGCGTGCTCGGGGCGGAAACGGCGTAACAGGTTGTCGATCTTTTCGGCCAGGAAAACGTCTTTCTGGGCCTTGATGTGCGTGCTGTCGATGACTTCTATCTCGGGGGGTGGTGTTTCAGGGGAAACTGTGGCCGTGACTGCGTTTCGTGTGTTTTCTAGATCCTCTGAATCGACTTTCGGAAAAATACTTTTTTCCGGGTACGGCTGTTCCGATTGTTCGGCAGAATTGACGGCGATATTTTCGTTCGTGTCGAGTGTGTCGCGGACATTTTCAATGTCATCGCTGGATGCTTCAGCGGTGTAATCTTCGCCACCGAAAATACAGGTGCCCATCAGTGCGCAAATGCCCATGAATAGGGAAAAAGCTATGATGCGGTTCCGGATTCTAACGGCGTAGGGGAGGCGTTTGCGCGGTTGATAGTTGTTGTAGTCCATGTTTTACTTAAAGATCGTCTTGCGGTAGTACTGGAGTTCGGCAATGCTTTCGCGGATATCGTCCAGTGCCTGGTGCTTTTCCATTTTCTGGAATTCTGGTAAGTCAGGGTACCAGCGGAAGGTCAGTTCCTTGATGGAACTCACGTCGATGTTCCTGTAGTTCAGCCAGCCGGTCAAAAGCGGCATGTACTTGTACAGAAAACGCCTGTCCTGCGTAATGGAATTCCCGCAGAGCACGTTTCCGCGTTCGGTGGTGAAGGGCTTGATGAAGTCGAGCGTCATCTTGTCGGCGTCGGCCATGGTGAGGGTGGACTTGCGGCAGCGTTCCACAAGCCCGCTTTGGGTGTGGTGCCGTTTGTTCCAGTCATCCATGCCTTCAAAAATGTTCTCGGTCTGATGAATCGCCAATACAGGCCCTTCGGCCAAAATATTCAAGTTCGGGTCGGTGACTATCGTCGCGATTTCGAGAATGACGTCCCTCTCCGGCTCAAGACCCGACATTTCGAGGTCCATCCAGACGAGGTTCGGTGCGCTTTTAATTCTTGCCATGATGGGCGTAATTTAGAAATATCTAGGGGAGATCTTTTTTTAAAAGTGGAAAGCGGGGCGAAAACGCATTTTTTGCCGTGAATGGGATATTTTGGTTTTGTGATAAAAATGTATTCTTTTTGTAGTATATTTCTAAAAATTAAAAATAAAATAGCACTCTGTAAGTTTTGTTTTTTTCTATATTTGGGCACATTATGGAAGAAGTTGTAATTACAGGTATGGGGTGCGTTTCCGCCCTCGGCAATACG
>NZ_CALEFV010000236.1 GCF_937877005.1 uncultured Fibrobacter sp.
GAGGAGCGAAGGTATAGGCACGTAACCCCAGTCAATATTCTTGTCGGTGAGCACGATGATATTGAATCCGTCCTGCACGGCACGCACCGCATCGCCCGCCAGCTTCTGCAGGGCTTCTTCGAGTACGGAACCATCGCCACCCATCGGGAACTGCATCTTCAAATCCTTTGCCTTGAAGCTCTTGTCGCCGATGTTTTCGAAATGACGGATTTCGTCTTCCGTCACGATAGGACGCGGAATCTTGATAAGGTGCGCCTGCTCCGGAGTTTCCTCGAGGATATTCCCGTGGTTTCCGATATAGGTCGTAAGGCTCATCACGAGCTCTTCGCGAATCGGGTCAATCGGCGGGTTCGTCACCTGGGCAAACAGCTGCTTGAAATAGTTGAACAGCGGCTGCGGCTTGTCCGAAAGAACGGCCAGCGCGGCATCATTACCCATGGAGCCGAGCGGTTCGGCACCGGTCTTGGCCATGGGCTGCAAAATAACGCTCAAGTCCTCGGCAGAGTAGCCAAAACGCTTCTGCTGGATAAGCAGGTCATCGGGAACAGTAGAGGGATTGATTTCGCTGAAGAGGCCGCGTACGCTCATCTTGTTTTCGGCAACCCAGCGGCGGTAAGGCTTGCTGCGCGCCACGAGAGCCTTCATCTCGGCATTCTTCAGAATCCGATGATTCTCGATATCCAGGTAAATGATTTCGCCAGGTTTGAGTCTTCCCTTTTCGAGAACCTCGCCATCGTTCAAGTCAAGTACACCTGTTTCGGACGCCATCACGAAGAGTCCATCTTTACATAGTGTGTAACGAGCCGGACGAAGACCGTTGCGGTCAAGGATCGCACCGGCATTCACACCATCGGTAAACGCCACGGCAGCCGGCCCGTCCCATGGTTCCATGAGCATGGATTCGTACTCAAAGAATCCGCGAACATCGCGACCCAGATAATGTTTCTGTCCCCAAGCCTGCGGCATCATCATGAGAATTGCGTGAGGCAAACTACGACCTGCAGCGACCAGAAGTTCAAACATATTATCGAGGCAGGCAGAGTCGCTCTGGCCCGCCGGAATCAGCGGCAAGAGCTTTTGCAGGTCTTCACCGATGATATCGCTCTTCAAGTGCGGTTCACGGGACTTGAGGCTATTCAGATTACCACGCAGGGTATTGATTTCACCATTATGAGCCAGATAGCGGAAAGGGTGCGCCAAAGGCCAGGTCGGGAAAGTATTGGTCGAATAGCGCTGATGAACGAGAGCAATCGGAGATTCAAAATCCAAGTCGTTCAAGTCCGCATAAAAGCCCTCTATCTGACTTGCAAGCAGAAGACCCTTGTAGACCACTGTCTTTGCCGAGCAGCTACAGATATAAATGTTCTTTAGCGCCTTCTCAATTAGGCGACGAATCACGTACAGTTTGATATTAAATGCGTTTTCACTCTCAAAAACAGAACCATCAAAGAAGAACTGACGGATATGCGGCAAGGTTTCACGAGCCGTACGCCCAATGACGGAAGCATCCACCGGCACTTCACGCACATGGAGAAGTCCCACCCCTTCGCTTTCGGCAATGCGCTTGATTTCGGCGTCACAGGCATCCGCATCGACCGAATTTTCGACGAACACCATAGCGACACCATAATGCTCTGGAAGGTCGGCATAAACCTTACGGAAGAATTTATGCGGCATTGAAAGCAAAAGACCCGCACCGTCGCCGGTTTCCGGGTCTCCACCTGCTGCACCACGGTGCATAAGTCTTTTGAGGACCGTAATCCCCTGAAGTACAATCTGATGCGAGGCGACATTATTAATATTGGCGACAAGGCCAACGCCGCAGGCATCGTGTTCGTTAATCGGATCGTAAAGGGCTTGAGCGTTCATAATAATCCTTTTTTTTGCTTTTTGCGCATCACTTTTGCAAAAACTGTGCCAATTTCCACAAAAACCCTCCAATAAATGAAAAATCGGAAAGATTTTGTAAAAAGCAAAAATTCTGCCAATAAAACCGCCCATCAATATTTACATATCGTGTAAGAAAATAGCGCTTTATTACACTTTTTGAAATCACAGAAAGCCTGATACAGCCTATTCTCCAGCTTCATGAAGAATCCGCAATTTATAGAAACCAAGGATTACACTCACTGTAAACAACATCTCTTTTTTTCATTTTTTGAAAATAACCATTTTTCACCAAGAGCCAGCATTTCCCGCTTTTTTGTGCAAATTCACAAAAAATGAATATTGGCACGCATTTTGCAAATGGAATTCCGAAAAAAAAACAAATCATAAGGAGATTGCCATGAGCAACGAATACAGACTGAAAGCGATCAAGGAAATCGCAAGCGAAGGCGCCAAAGGCGTGATGGCCGCAGCACCTGCAAACATTGATTTTTACGGCGAAGACGTTTTTAATGCTGACGCCATGCGCACCTACCTGCCGAAGGACGTGTGCAAAAAACTCTTCGCAACCATTGAAGGCGGCGCTCCACTTGACCCGAGCATCGCAGGCGAAGTCGCCCACGGCATGAAGAAATGGGCACTCGATCGCGGCGCCACCCACTTTACGCACTGGTTCCAGCCGCTCACAGGCTCCACCGCCGAAAAGCACGACTCTTTCCTTGAACCGGAAGGCGACAAGGCAATTCTCGCCTTCAGTGGAAAGAACCTGATTGTCGGCGAGCCGGACGCATCTTCCTTCCCGAGCGGAGGCCTTCGCTCCACCTTCGAAGCCCGCGGCTACACCGCCTGGGACCCGACCTCCCCCGCATTCATCAAGCGCCACGGCAACGGTGCCACCCTCTGCATCCCGACCGCATTCTGTAGCTACACCGGCGAAGCCTTGGACAAGAAGACTCCGCTACTCCGCTCCATTCAGGCCCTGCAGAAGTCCGCCGACCGTCTCATGGGCATGTTCGGCGTGGCCCAGCAGAAGGTCACCGTCACCCTCGGTGCCGAACAGGAATACTTCCTCATCGACAAGCGTTTCTACCTGCAGCGCCCGGACCTTTACCAGGCCGGCCGCACGCTGTTCGGTGCAGCCCCTGCAAAGCACCAGCAGATGGAAGACCATTACTTTGGTAGCATTCCGGCCCGCATCCTGAACTTCATGAACGACGTGGAAAAGGAACTCTGGAAGCTCGGCATTCCGGCCAAGACCCGCCACAACGAAGTCGCTCCGGCGCAGTTCGAACTTGCCCCGATGTTCGAGGAAGTGAACCTCGCCTGCGACCACAACATGCAGATTATGGAAGTGCTCCGCCAGGTCGCCGACCGTCATGGCCTCGTGTGCCTGCTGCACGAAAAGCCGTTCGCAGGCATCAACGGTTCCGGCAAGCATAACAACTGGTCCGTAAACTACGGCAAGACGAACCTGTTGAACCCGGGCAAGGACCCGCACCAGAACGCCATCTTCCTCACTACGCTCTGTGCCGTGATCTACGCCGTCGACACCCACGCTGACCTGCTCCGCATGGCTGTTTCCGGCGCTGGAAACGACCACCGTCTCGGTGCCAACGAAGCGCCTCCGGCAATCATCTCCATGTACCTGGGCGACCAGCTAGCAGACATCATCGACCAGCTCGAAAAGGGCGAACCCAAGTCCAGCAAGCAGGGCGTTTCCCTGGTACTCGGTTCCGACACGCTTCCACCACTCCCGCGCGATGCTACCGACCGTAATAGAACTTCTCCGTTCGCCTTCACCGGCAACAAGTTTGAATTCCGCGCTCCGGGTTCCAGCCAGAGTTGCTCCGAACCGAACGTCATCTTGAACACGATCGTCGCCGAAGCCTTCGACCTCATCGCCGACAAGCTGCAGAGCGTTCCGGCCGACAAGTTCCACGAAGAACTGCAGAACCTGTTGCAGAAGATCGTGAAGGAACACAAGCGCGTCATCTTCAACGGAAACGGATACACCGACGAATGGGTCGAAGAAGCCGCCAAGCGTGGCCTCCCGAACATCCGCACCACCATGGAAGCACTCCAGGCCCTCAACAAGGCCGAAAACGTGGCCCTCTTCGAGAAGTACGGCGTATTCAACAAGCGCGAACTCGAATCCCGCTACGAAGTGAACCTGGAAGAATACCACAAGAAGATCCACATCGAAGGCAAGATCTCTTACGATATCGCCAAGAACATCATCCTTCCGCAGGTTCTGTGCGCCTATAGCAATGCACTCAAGACCAACGAGATGGCCAAGGCGCAGGGATTTGCCGCAGTCGATGCCTATGCCCGCGAACTTGGAGAAAAATTCCAGGCTCTCAGCGAATCTACCGATAAGATGGCCAAGGCCCTCGGCGAAAAGCATGAAAACATTCTCGAGGCGATGGCGGATCTCCGCGTGGACGTGGACAAGCTAGAAAGCATCGTCCCGGACGAAAAATGGCCGCTTCCGAAATACCGCGAGATGTTGTTTATTTACTAATAAACAACATCGTGCTTCCCAAGCCTGTGCTGAGCTTGTCGAAGCAAAGGTGCGCAGCCAAATGTCTGTTCATTTACTAGCGGCCTCTGGCCTCGCGTAAAGGAAATCTCTTCAAACGCACAATAGACAGGAGACGCTCCCAATGGGAGCGTCTTTTTTACATCAAAAGCTAAGACGGCCTTTTACATAGGCGACGACCGACCTGTAGCAAGACGCGCAGACCGTAGGTCACTACATTGAGATTAGACTTTTCCTCGGCATACCGAGTCGGAATAGGAAGCTCCGCCAGCGCCAAGCCTCGAGCATCAGCAATGGCAATGAGTTCGAGGTCTATATCGAACGAAGGACTCAGTTTTTCAAGGTTGACCGTTTTCAGAAATTCGGCCGAATATACGATATAGCCGCTATGACGGTCCGTCAGCTTCTGCCTGAAAGCAATATTTTCAACTTTCGTCAGAAATTTTCCGCCTAGGCGTTTGTGTAGAGGCATCTTGCCCGCTTTCGCTCCACCACGCGTCAAATGACGCGAGCCCTGTACCAGGGCGAGCGTATCATGCTTTTCTAGACAATCAAAAAACTCTCCCAGCTGATTGGCGGGATACTGGGCATCGCCATGTAGACAAGCGACAAACCGCGACTTCGCATGCAGCGCCTCGGCAAGTCCCTTCTTGACGACCGCTCCGTAGCCGCGGTTCTGTTCAAAGCGCATATAACGCAAGCTCCGTTTTTTTTCGTCACCGTCGTCCAAGCCCGCCACATATTCATCGAAAGTCTCGTGAGTTCCGTCAACGGAACCGTCATCGATTACCAGAACACAGGCTCGTTTCCATACGCTATCCGGAATTTTTTGCAGCACTGCTACAAGGGTATTCGCTACATTGAACGCAGGAACAAATACAAAGTAATCTTTATTCGTTGACGGGAGCATAATAATTTGTAAACCACGAAAGCGATTCCTCAAGGGCCTCCCGAAGAGGAATCTTCGCCCTGAAATTCAGCAGGTCTTCCGCTTTTTCAACAGACGGTAGTCTACGCATGGAATCGTCATAACCCTTGCCGTAGTAAGCTTCGCCCGCAACTTCTTCTACACCGGGGACATCGCTTTCAGAGATATCCTTAATCTTTGCAAATACATTACGCATCATCTGCGCAAGTTCCGCAATCGAAACTTCATTATCGGGATTTCCGATATTGAATGCCTGCGAAAAAGCGGGCTTCCCCCCGACAGCAAATAAGCGGAACATGAAATCGATTGCATCGTGAATCGATGTAAAGCAGCGCCTAGCCACTCCCCCGTTCACAAGCTTAAGCGTTTCGCCACGGACAAGCGCCGTCGAGAAATTGGCGAGTACGCGTGGAATGCCTTCGCCATCGACTCCGGGCATAAAGTCCATGAACGGGCCCACGAAATTGAACGGACGAAGAACAGTCCACTTCAACTGAGGAAGCCCCGCCAAATAGCGTTCCGTCAGGAGCTTCGCCGTCGCATAGCTCCAGCGGCTCGCAGAGACTGGACCAAGAACGATTTCCGATTCATCCTCGACAAGAGCGCCCGAGTCACAGGCCGTCTTACCATAAATTTCAGATGTCGAAAAATGAATAAGCCAGCATCCATTTTTAGCGCAGGCATCGGCAAGTGCGGCTGGATGATTGTAATTGCTGCGAATGACCTCTGCCGCTTCGGCCATGTAACGGCCCGGAGTACAGATTGCAGCCAAATTAATCACGACCGGATACTGCGCGATACGCTGCACCACCTCAGGATCCGCCAAATCCGCACATAAAAAATCGAACCGGTCATTTGTCAAATATTGCTGGATACGGTAGGAATCCAGATCTACACCGAAAATGCGCCAACGGGTACGTTCCAACAACTCAGGTAGCAAATGGCTACCTATAAAACCACCGCAACCCACGAGGGCTACGGTGATTGAAGAATCGTCAAATTCAAGGGTGGCGTTCAAGGCTACTTGGTCACCTTGAAAGTACCGGAGTTTGAGCCCTTGCTGGTCTTTTCGTACGGGACCACTCGGATAATCGCATTATCCGTCGTCTTGGCGACATCCTTCGTCAAGACGACCTTCTGTTCATAGCAAGTTTTTCCGTCCGGTTTTTCGGGACCTGCCGACTCTTCGAGCATATCGACGCCCGGATCTTCCTCGGAAGTCTTGAACTTGAAGCTATAGCCGGAACCCTGAACATCGGAGCCATAAACGACCGTAATCGTATCGCCCATCTTGAAAGAATCACCCTTTGCAGGGG
>NZ_CALEFV010000237.1 GCF_937877005.1 uncultured Fibrobacter sp.
TGCCGTAATTGTCGTTTCCATCGCCTGCGTGGTACAGGTGGTAGGCGTAACCGTCCAGCTTGTTTTCGTCAAGTTCCTTGGCGTACTTCTGGAAGTTGCTGTAGCCGATGCCGAGCGGTTCGGGACCCAAAATCTTGGTCTGGCCCTTCACGGCGTCATAGACCGCATTTAAAGCTTGTTTGTAACCTGCCGACGTGTCTGTTTCGGTGGGAGTGAACAGGGTTTCTTCGTAGTCGGCGTTCATGTCCGGCTCGTTCTGAAGGCTGATGTAGTCGGGGCTGATGCCTGCGGCTTTGTAAGCTTCGAGACTCTTTTTCCACCAGGCGGCGAAGTCGCTATAGGCGTAGGAACCGTAGGCGTCGCCGCTGACTTTTTTCAGGGAGTTGTCGGCCGAACTTGAACCGTCCTTGCCGTTCACGCTGCCGCTCGGCTTGAGGCTGCCCGGTGCAGACCAGCTGGACATCTCGATTTTCAGGTGGTTGCCGAGGCGCTGTTTTGCGGCCTGTACGATTTCGATGTCGTCTTGGCTAACCTTGGCGGTATCGGCCTGGAGCCAGTTGCCTACGCGCAAAAGGGAAAGGTTCAATCCCGTAAAGGCCGTGTCAAAAAGGGCTTGCTTGTTATTGTCGGCAAGTGCCGTAATCCAGCTCTGGTAATAAACGGATCCGCCGCCGAAACCGACGATTTCTTGCTTGGTAGAATTCGGGTCGACGGTAATGCTTGCGGCCATTGCAATTGTACTGACCGCTAGGGTTGTTGCTATGAATCTTTTTTTCATACACTAGTCCTTTTTTACCAACCAACCCCCAAAAACACAATCATCAACTAGTAAGCTCCGTCACCCTTGAACACGACCTTGAAGGTCTTGAGGATGAGCGAAAAGTCGTCGGTCAGTTTTCCGTTGCGTTTGATGTAGTCGTTATCGAGACGCATCTGACCTTCGAATGAAATATTGCTTCGTCCACTGACCTGCCAGATGCAGGTAAGACCTGGAGTTACCGAGAGGCGCATGCGATGCCAGGGCTCGTATTCCGCCACTTCGGAAGGAATCGGCGGACGCGGCCCCACGATAGACATGTCGCCCTTGATGATGTTGAAGAACTGTGGGAGTTCGTCTAGGCTGAACTTGCGCAGCACACGGCCGAACGGATAGATGCGCGGGTCGTTCTTCATCTTGAAAGTCTTTCCGCCTGTTTCGTTCATGGCCATGAGTTCTTTCTTGCGTTCTTCCGCATCGACATACATGCTGCGGAACTTGTACATGGTAAAGAGTTTACCATTCTTGCCGACGCGAGTCTGCTTGAATATGATTGGCCCCTTGGGATCACTTACCTTGACGGCGAGCGCGCAGAATAGAAGCAGGGGGGAACAGAGGACGATGGCGAGACTTGTACAGAAAATGTCCACGACCCGCTTCACCATGTGACGGTAGCGGATGGTGTGAGGATGTTCCCAAATGTGGTCGAGGTTCAGTCGCGTCAGCGAGAAAAATCTGCCGTTTGTACTGTTGAAGTCGCTAATCTTGCCTTCCAGTTCCAAGTTCTCTTTTTCTTGAAGGCCCGTGTAGATGTAGGCTTCGAAAATAGGCTTCTTGGGATTGATGCGCAATGTCTGTATCAGCCCCGCATCGTTTAGCTTGTGCAGGATTTCTTTGCGGATGGATTCCAGGACCGAGAGGTCGGAATTCAGCAATATGATGCCAAGACCGCTACCGTCGGAAAGGTAGCCTAGCACATCGATAAAGCGCAAGTGCGAAAACATGGTCAAGATGCTGATTCGCCAGGTGTTCTCGACGGTCTTGTTAGGGCTGCCCCAACCAAAGAAGTCGTACTGGTGCGAATACATCTTGATGTACAGGAATGGCTTGCGGGTGCGGTTCGCACGCATAAATTCTTCGTTCAAACGCGTTCTGAAGAGCTTTGCCGGATAGACAATGTTCTTTAGCTTTTGCTCGTCGAGAATTGAGCCGATTGCCGGATTGACCGATTCCTGTTCCATGTCGGCAAATATAGCAAGTAGACCATTGAAAGTAGGAAGATTTTACTAAATTTACTCCCGAAAATTTAAAATGGAGACGCCTTATGCTGCGTATTGGACTTATTGGTACTGGAACCGTCGGTGGCGGTGTTATTCAGATTCTCGAACAGAAAATCGACGAATACAAGGAAAAGCTTGGCGTTGAACTGCAGCTTGCCTGCATCTGCGCGAAGTCCGAAGAAGAAGTTGCCCCGTACAAGGCGAAGGGCTACAAGGTTTCGACCAACGCCGACGAAATGATTGCCGGTAACGATATCGATGTGCTTGTGGAACTTGCCGGTGGCTACAACATGCCGCGCAAGTGGATTCTCGCTGCCCTCGAAAATGGCAAGCACGTGGTGACTGCCAACAAGGCCCTCCTCGCCAAGTACGGTCATGAAATTTTCCCGCTTGCAGCCAAGAACGGCCTGCATGTGCTGTTCGAAGCCGCTGTTGGCGGTGGCATTCCTATCATCCGTAGCCTGCAGGAAGGCCTGCTCGGCTCTACGGTGGAACACCTGAGCTGCATCATTAACGGTACCTGCAACTACATCCTTTCCCGCATGGCCGACGAAGGCCTGGACTTCGACGTGGTGCTGAAGGATGCCCAGAAGCTCGGCTTTGCCGAAGCGGACCCGACTTTCGATATCGAAGGTATCGACTCCGCCCACAAGACGGCCCTGCTCGCTAGCCTCTGCAGCGGCAAGCGCGTGGACTTCGAAAAGATTCACGTGACGGGTATTTCGAAAATTACCGCCCAGGATATCGCATTCGCCAAGGAACTTGGCTGCTGCGTGAAGCTCCTCGGCATCTATCACCGCGATGGTGACCGCGTGGACGCCCGCGTGCATCCGTGCTTCGTTTCTAACGAGAACCTGCTTTCGAACGTGAACGGCGTGATCAATGCCGTGTACCTCAAGTGCGACAACCTGGGCGAAACGGTTCAGACTGGCGCTGGTGCTGGCCGCTTGCCGACCGCCTCTGCTGTGGTAGCCGACCTCGTTTCCATGGCCCGCTCCGTGGACCAGGGTAGCCGCAAGGCGCTCCCCATGGGCTGGTTCAACGTCGACAATTCCGCGACGCTCGTCCCGATTTCGGAAACTTCGGCCCGCTACTATCTGCGCTTCACTTCCCGTGATGCATGCGGTGTGCTCGCGAAGATTACCAGCATCCTGGCCGAAAACAAGATTTCCATCGAAACCATTATCCAGAAGAACGTGAAGGATCCGGGTAAGGTTTCGATTGTGGTGATTACCGAAAAGACCCAGGATTGCAAGACCTCGAAGGCGGTGGACGCCATCGACGCCCTGCCCGAAATCGTCGAAAAGAGCCAGGTGATTCGTTTCCTCGCCTAAAAGCGGCGCAAAACGAAAAATCAGAAACTCTGCAATTTGGTAATTTAGGGTTGTTATGATTCGTGCAACTACATTGGAACGGATCCTGTTGGTCCTTTCGGACTTTATCGCCATGACGGTTTGTTTCGTCCTGGCGTATTGGGTGCAATTCCATAGTGGCTGGATTGCGGATAAGTATGATCCGAACAAGGTGTTTGCGGACTATGCCTACATGGGACTGGTCCTGAACATTGGCTGGATTCTGTTGTTTACCTGTGCGGGGCTTTACCGCTCCTGGCTCCTGTTATCAAGGACTCATCAGATTCTCCGTGTCGTCCGCGCGGTACTGATTGGAATTGTCCTGATTATCGCGGTTCTGTTCGGAGCGGAATTTATCAGCAAGGTAATGTCAAACGCTCCGTTGGGAGAAGGATACCTTTATGGCTCCCGATTCCCATGGATTTTTATTTACGGAGGCTTTGCCCTGTTCCTGGTGGCCTTGTGGCGAATGCTCATCTACCTCTTCTTACGTAGTCTGTTGCGTATGGGGTATGGGGCGAACAACATATTGGTGCTGGGTGCGACAGAAGCTGGCCGTAAAATTGCGGAGGAACTTGCTAAAACTCCTCAGCGTGGTCAGCGGGTGGTTGGCTTTGTGGATGAACGCTTTCAGGTCATAGAGCATGAGTTTGCGGGGGCTCCCGTTTTAGGAAAGTATTCAGACCTGCCAGCCTTGATTAAGAAACTTAAGGTGACCGGAATAATTATCGCACACGACAGTTCCTCTCCGCAGGAAATTATGCGCGTGCTTGTGTGGGTTTGCGATCAGCCGGTACATATATATCTTGTTCCCGAACTTTATAGCGTTATTCATGGACAGTTCAAGGCGAACCTTGTCTATGGTTTTGAACTTCAGGAACTATTTGCCTTTACGATGCCCCTTTGGCAGGTTCGAGTTAAGCGTATCATCGATATCATTTTCGGCGGAATTCTCGGATTGGTTTCTTTCCCGATCTGCGTACTTGCGGCGATTGCGATTAAGCTGGATGACCATGGTCCCATTTTCTATTCGCAGGAACGTATTGGACTTTACGGGAAGCCGTTTATGGTCTACAAGTTCCGTACCATGAGGACGGATGCCGAAAAATTTGGTGCACAGTGGGCTACCAAGGACGATCCGCGCATCACGAAAATAGGCAAGTTCCTGCGCAAGACCCGTATTGATGAGCTTCCGCAAATTTTATGCGTGCTTAAAGGCGATATGAGCATGGTGGGGCCGCGTCCCGAGCGAGCCGTGTTCATTAGCAAACTTCGAGAAGAAATCCCGTTTTATATCAGTCGACTCAAGATGAAGCCGGGTCTGACAGGCTGGGCGCAGGTTTGCCATCATTACGACACCAGCACCGAGGATGTGAAGATTAAGTTGCAGTACGACATGTACTATTATGAGAACATGAGCCTGCTTCTAGATTTCCAAATTCTGGTGCGGACGGTCTATGTGGTGTTGACCGGAAAAGGAGCACAGTAGGGTGTGAAGTGTGAAATGTGAAGTGACTAAAGAATAATTCCACATTACACACTACACACTACACATTTTAACAATAGGTACTAAGTTATGTACGGCGATAATTCTACACCAGTTTTTCCTACCGAAGATGCTTTGACCATGATTCGCTTGGCGCTTGCTGAAGACGTGCGCACGGGCGATGTAACCAGCGAATGGACGATTCCTGCCGATCAGAAGCAACATGCCCGCCTGATTGCCAAGGAAGATGGCGTGCTTGCAGGCCTTCCGGTGATTGAACTCGTGTTCCAGGAACTGAAGGCGAATGTGAAGGTGATGCTCCACAAGAAAGATGGCGATGTCGTGAAGAAAGGCGATCTGATTGCCGAAATGGACGGCACGACGCACGAACTCTTGACGGGCGAACGTACGCTTTTGAACTTTATCCAGCAACTTTCCGGCGTGGCGACCGTCGCGCATACCTTCCAGGAAGCCCTGAAGGGCGGCAAGACGAAGGTGCTCGATACCCGCAAGACGGTTCCCGGTTTCCGTACTTTGCAGAAATACGCCGTTCGCGTGGGTGGCGGCTCCAACCACCGCATGGGACTCTTTGACATGGTGCTCGTGAAGGATAATCACATTGCTGCAGCAGGTGGCGTGCTCCAGGCGCTCGAGGTCGTGAAGAAGAACAACAAGCAGAATTTGATGGTCGAGATGGAAGTCGAGAACTTCGATCAGCTGCGCGCCCTTTTGAACAAGGGCGTCGACGTCATCATGCTCGACAACATGAGCAACGAGATGATGGCCGAAGCACTCAAGATTATCAAGGAAAGCGGCGACAAGTGCCTGGTCGAAGGGTCGGGCAACATGACGCTCGAACGCGCGAAGGAAATCGCTACACTCGGTCTAGACTACATCTCGGTCGGTGCGCTCACGCATAGTGTGAAGGCGCTCGACATCTCGATGCGTATCTAGCAGGTTAAAACCATATAAGGCTTGTTTTTTTATATTCCTTGGAAACCCAAGGAGTATTTTATGGAACAACAAGCCGCTGAAGTTGTATCCTATTTTCATGGAACATTCTGGGCGCTGGTGCCCTCTGTCGTGGCAATTGTCCTTGCCCTCATAACCAAGGAGGCTTACTCGTCGCTGTTCGTCGGCGTGGGACTTGCCTTCTCTACGGGAACCTCGTGGGGGACGTTCGGCATCTTGATTCCGATTGTGGTGGCGGCGTTCTCGAGCGTCGATCCGAACCTGATGATTATTTCTATTTCGGCATGCATGATGGCGGGTGCCGTGTGCGGTGACCACATTTCGCCGATTTCGGACACGACGATTATGGCGAGTGCAGGCACGGACTGTAACCATGTGAACCACCTGAATACGCAGTTGCCCTATGCGCTTTCGGTAGCCTGCGTGAGCTTTGTCTGCTATATCGTGGCGGGATTCACGAGAAGCGCGGTACTTTCGCTCGCCATAGGCCTTGCGCTGATTGTCGGGGGCGCTCTGCTAGTCAAGAAAAATACAGTAGGATGAATTTGCTATTTTATTGAGCAAACAATGATTTGTACATGAAAAAGAATTTGAAAAAGACGGATACGTTCTCGTTTGTGGTGGATGTGGGCAACTCCCACACTGTTTTGGGGATTTTTAAGGGCGATAAGGTGGTGGATCACTGGAGGCTTACCACCCGCAAGGAAACCACAAGTGACGAGGTGATGAATCGTATTGGCGGTCTCGTCCGTTTTTCCGAGATTAAACCCTCGACGATTACGCATGTGGGCCTCTCGACAGTGGTGCCCGCGCATGAACGCCCCTGGATCAAGGCATTGCAGACTCTGTTGAAGCGCCCAGTGCAGGTTGTCAGTTCGAAAAACTGCCTGGGTTGTCCCATTGCTTACCCGAATCCGGCAACACTCGGCTCAGATCGGCTTTGCAACATCATCGCTCTCCGCGATCGTGGTTACAAGGATGCGATTGTCGTAGATATGGGGACGGCAACTACTTTTGATGTGATGAAGAATGGCGGTTTTGCGGGCGGTATTATTATTCCGGGAATCAGTGCGAGCCTCGATGTTTTGACCGAGAAGGCTGCGCGACTATTGCCGGTGAGTATTGAATGGCCCGACCACGTAATTGCGAACAATACCGACGATGCGATTCGTGCGGGTCTGTTGTACGGGTTTATGGCGGAACTTGAGGCCCTGGTTGAAAAGATTAAGTCCGAAATGGGAAAGAAGAAGGTTCCTGTCTTTGCAACGGGTGGCTGGGGACGAATGGTCATGGGACACAGCAAGGTGATTGATACTTACGATCCGTACTTGACTCTGAACGGTGTGCGCCTGGTGGCTCTCCATGGCAACTCCGCCGCCGAACTGGAGAAGGACTCGGACGAATAAGCTTAAATAAGAGAGGATGCCGCGATGCGTTGCTTAGTTACTGGTGGTGCTGGATTTCTGGGAAGTCACTTGTGCGAACGTCTGCTGAATGACGGGCATGAGGTGATTTGCCTTGATAATTACTTTACGGGCCGCTTGGCAAATGTTGACCATTTGCGCGACAATCACCGTTTCGAGCTAATTCGCCATGATGTGACGGAACCTATTCTCCTAGAAGTGGATCGCATCTTCAATCTCGCCTGTCCCGCGAGCCCTATCCATTACCAGTTCAACCCGGTGAAGACCATCAAGACGAGCGTAATGGGGGCCATCAACATGCTTGGTATGGCGAAGCGTGTGAAAGCGAGAATCCTTCAGGCGAGCACCAGCGAGGTCTATGGTGATCCGGCGGTTCATCCGCAGACGGAAGATTACTGGGGAAATGTGAATCCCATCGGTATCCGCAGCTGCTATGACGAGGGCAAGAGAGTCGCCGAAACACTCTTTATGGATTATCATCGCCAGAATAAGGTGGATATCCGCATTGTCCGTATATTCAATACCTATGGTCCGCGCATGTTGCCCAATGATGGTCGTGTAGTTTCAAACTTTATTGTTCAGGCGCTCAAGGGTGACGATCTTACTATTTATGGCGATGGAAGCCAAACTCGAAGCTTCTGCTATGTAGATGACCTCATTGAGGGCTTCGTTCGCATGATGAACCAGGATAAGATTATTGGTCCGGTGAATATTGGTAATCCTGGTGAATTCACTATGCTTGAACTTGCGAAGGAAGTACTTGACCTGACGGGTTCCAAGAGCAAGATTGTCTATAAACCGCTTCCGGGCGACGATCCTAAGATGCGCCGCCCGAATATTGGCCTTGCCAAGTCAGCTCTCGGTTGGGAACCGACAATCCCGCTGCGTCAGGGCCTCGAGAAAACGATTGTCTATTTCGAGGAACTTCTGAAGAATAACGGCTAGTAGATTCTATTGATTGCAGCCGACAACCTTGCAGATGGGGCATTCTTCGGGCTTGTGGCCCATTGCCTTGCAGTAGGTGCGTCCGAAGTAGATGATTTGCAGATGCCGCATCTCCCATTCACTTTCGGGGAAGGCTTTCTTTAAATCCTTTTCAGTCTGTTCAACGGAAGTCCCGTTCGATAGTCCCCAGCGCTTGGCTAGCCTATGGATGTGTGTGTCCACGGGGAACGCGGGAATCTTGAATGCATGACTCATCACGACGCTTGCGGTCTTGTGGCCGACTCCGGGGAGGCTCTCGAGTTCTTCGAATGTTTGCGGAACCTCGCTGTTGTATTTCTCGACAAGAATTTTGGACAAGTTGAAAATATTCTTGCCCTTGGTAGTGGAAAGTCCGCAGGGTTTGATGATTTCGGTTATCTTTTCGATGCCGAGTTTCATCATGGCCTTGGGAGATTGCGCCTTCTTGTAAAGTTCCTTGGTCACCTGGTTTACGCGGAGGTCGGTGCATTGTGCGCTCAATACGACTGCGACCAGGAGCGTGTAGGGGTCAGAGTAATCCAGCGGAATCGGTGGGTTCGGAAACAGCCTGTCGAGCGTTTCACTGATGAATTTTATCTTATCATTTTTTTTCATTTTTTCGAGGAGCTTCTAATCACGGCCTACAGCCTATTCACAGTCGCGCGTGAAGTCCTGCTGCATACTGAAGCTCGGAGTTTCATCGTGAGGTTTGCCGACTTGAACGGCGGGGACGCCCGCGTAAGTCGTATGGGCGGGTACATCGCTGACGACGACCGCGCCGGCTCCGATCTTTGCGCCATCACCGATATGGATGTTTCCGAGAAGCTGGGCATGGGCGCCTAGCATGACTCCGTTTCCGATTTTGGGGTGACGATCGCCGACTTCGTTGCCTGTGCCACCAAGAGTGACTCCATGGAGGAAACTGACATTATTTCCAACAATGGCCGTTTCGCCGATGACGATGTTTGTCGCATGGTCAATCAAAAGGCCATGCCCAATTTTTGCTGCAGGATGGATGTCCATGCCGAATTTACGGCTGATGATGCTCTGGAGCATCTTGGCGGGGAAAGGGCGGCCTTCTTCCCATAGAATGTGGGCGGCACGGTAGGCCTGTAGTCCCTGAAAACCCTTGAAAAAAAGTAGCGGTTCCAGATAGCTCGTGCAGGCTGCATCGCGGAGTACGGTCGCTTTCAGGTCTTTTGCTGCGCATTGTAAAAGATCGGGATATTTTTGGTAGATACCGCTGAACATCTTTTCGAGTTCCGTGCGGTCGATGACTTCACCGGCTAGCTGGCATGCGAGCGTGACGGCTAGCATTTCAGCAAAACCCTTGCGACTAAGGACCTGTTCTTCTAGCATCAGTTTTGAGAGAGGTTCTTTTGCCAAAAGTTCCGATGCTTCATCGCGGAGTTGTTTTTCTATTTCCTCTATCTTCATTTTTTACCCTTGTCCTTCGCGGAATCGTCGTCATCATCTAGGGTGGGAATGTTCTTGTTTGCCCTGCAAAGGTTTTCTTCGCGAATCTTGAAGGTGAAGTCTACGAGGTTGTTCTCGAACATCTTCTGATAGGGCTTTTTCTTTTGCACGCTTTCGAGGGCGCAGGTACAGTAGTTGATTCGCTGGATAAGGGCTGTCTCGTTGCGGGGAGTGCCTTGGGCGAAAACGCATTCGTGCATGATGGCGTATTCCATGGCTCGGTCGTAGCGGTACTTGCACTTGTTCACCATGTCGGGTTGTGCTGCTACTCGTTCAATGGCACCTTCGGTTGGAACGCTGTTGAATACATTGCAGACGATAAAGCCAGCGATAAAGAAAAGAATGCACACGGCTAGGTTGATTAGGAAGCGTTTGCCACGTCCAATCTTATTGTAGCTGCGTTCAACGGCCTCAAAAGTCTGCGTAGCATGGAGCCGGACATCATCAAAATCGTTTTTTGCCATTTAGTTTGTTTCCTGTAGCGTCCATATTTCGGGAAGCATTCGATAATGGTTAGCGTAATCAAGGCCGTAGCCGACAACAAATTCGTTTGCTATTTCAAAACCGATGTAGTCTGCATGGAATTCGACTTCTCGACGTTCCTGCTTGTTTAACAAGACACAGGTACGCACGTTAGCACCTTTTTCGCAGAGCATCCTGGAAAGTCCCAGCAGGGTTGTTCCCGTGTCGGCGATATCGTCAACCAGGAGAATCCTTTTCCCGGCAAGATCAATCTTTTCGAGTCCACGGACCTGTAGGTTTCCGCTAGATTTGGTGGAGTTTCCGTAGCTTGATGCCTTGATAAAGGCGATTTCCTTCGTGGAGGCAGCCTTACCTTGGGCTTTGGCCAATTCTCGGCTCAAGTCGGCGGTAAACATGTACGCTCCAGTCAGGGCGGAAAGCAAAATGTCGTAGTCGTAACTCTCGCTGATTTCATGGGCGAGAGCAGCGACGCGCGTCCGAATCTGTTCTGCAGAAAGAAGCGGCTTGTCCGACATCTTGTACATGTTAGACCTCGAAGTTTAGCCAGACGAACATTGGCTTGAGGGCCGCAATCTTGCTTGTGGGATGCCTGACAAATTCCTGATAGGCGGGGAAAACCTTGTTCTCAAGTGTAGTTTTGTCAATTTCCAGATGAAGCCAGTCGGCGACCGTGATGAGGCCCGTGATGTGCTTGACAGCTTCCGTGTCGAAACTTTCGAAAACGGAATCAATGAGCTGGACTAGCTTGGCGTGGAACATGCGACCTGTGCCGCCGAAAGAGAAATGCGTATGTAGTGCATTCGCTTCTTCAACTAGGGCATGGATTTCTTCGTATGTTCCGGAATCATTTTTCTCCATGTACGCGAGGGCAAGGTGATGTATCTTGGAGTTGATTTCGAGCGAAAGGATTTTGCGCATTGTATCCGGCAGCGTGTGGTCGGGGTCGGCGAGACTATCGATTGAAAGACCGTGCGAGAGAGCAAAACTCGAGAACGATTCAGTGAGGCTGTTCAGATATTTTTTTGTTGAAATCTGGTTGATGCGCTTGAGTGAATCGCTCATGAGGTTGCGCATGCGGACCACGTAGGCCGTCGGATAGAGGTCCTGCAGTTCCTTTGTATCCAAATTCGGATTTTCGACGAACTTGAGGCCGTTCTGTTCGTTTTCGCCATCGCAAACGACGAGGTTGATGCGGCCAAGCATGTCGGTAATGGCAAGTACCGTAGCGATACGGCGTTCGTTGATGAACTTGTCGAAGTATTCGGTGCGGACTAGAGTCTGTCGCCTGCGGGAGGCTATTTTCGTTGCGACGATCTTACCATTCTTTTCGGAATCGTCTTCAAGGTTGAGATGGAAGATTGCCGCTTGTTCTGCCATTTCCTTGACGACGACAGGAACCTGTTCTTCGGCGTAGCGCGTGAAGACTTCGGCGCCGTTCCACTTGTGTTCGTTACTCGTAGCACGTGCGAGAATGCTGATGACTTCGTTCTTGATGTGGTGACCGAAGGGCAAGAATGGCTCGAGCAGTTCCATGGCGCGCAGTGCGTAACGCATGTTCTGCACCGGTTCAAGACCTTCGATGTCATTGAAAAACCAACCGCAGCTCGTGAAACTGAATAGGCAAAACTTCTGAATTTCGAGTAAACGGATTGCCTTGGCACATATGTCAGCGTCGTCAGGTTTCTTGACGATGCTGTCGAGGAACATCTTTATGCGGGATTCGTCTTCGGGGGCGACAAGTGTTTCAACATAGCGGTTGCGAGCTTCCCACGGATTCACGCTGGAAATCTTTTCAAATTCGCGAACGAAAACATCGTCGGCGAGTTTCTTCAGATGATTGAATGCGTCACGAAGTGGACCGCGCCATTTCTGGTTCCAGTCCGGGCCGCCGCCAGTCGAACAGCCGCAATCTCGGTACCAGCGGCCAACGCCGTGAGCACAACTCCAGGCACATCCTTCGCTGTGGAAATTCTTGAGCATCACTTCATGTTCGGGGGGGAACTCTTCAAGGTACCAGCCGTAGTTTACCGGCACCATGTTGTGTTCGGGGGCATAGTGGTTGTACAGCCAGGCGGCGCACATGTCGCCAAAGGGTTCATGGTGACCGTAGCTTTCACCATCAGTGCCGATGCTTACCAGTTGCGGGGCTTCTCGCTTCTCGTCCCAGGCGTCGCGAATGCGATTTCCGAATGTGTCCGCATTACGGAGCAGATGCTCGAAACCCACTGCCGAAGAAAGCCAAGGGTTGTAGAAGAATACGTCCAGATAACCTTCGCAGACGAGATTTCCATCCTTGTCTCGCGGGTAAACGCGGTAGGGGCGAGTTGTGTCAATGTCCGTGTTGCTGCAACCAGTCCACTCTTTTTCGCCGAACTTGCGGAATTTATCCGCTTGCGTCGGGGAAAGGATGGTAAACTTGATTCCTGCCTTGATGAGTTCGACGACCGTCTCGAAGTTGATTGCCGTTTCAGCGAGCCACATGGCTTCGGGCATGCGGCCAAAGTGGAATTTAAAGTCTTCGATGCCCCAGCGAATTTGCGTCCTCTTATCTTCGGCTGAGGCTAATGGCATGATGATATGGTTGTATACCTGGGCGATTGCGTTTCCGTGACCGTTCAGGCGTTCGGCGCTCCTCTTGTCGGCTTCCTGAATGCGCCTGTAGGTATCTGGCGTGTTTGTACGGATCCATCCCATTAGGGTAGGGCCCATGTTGAAGCTCATGAAGTCGTAGTTGTTTACGATATCGATGATGGACATGGGCGTGACGATGCCGGTTTCAAAGACCGGCTCGCCGTTTTCGTCGATGATGGCATCATAGGCGTTCACCTCGCCCCGGACAAATTCCTCCATCAGATAGGGCGTGGCCGGATCCCAGCGCTTGAGGAAGGTTTCCAGTTCCGCATCATTCTTGAGTTTACAGGCATCGGTGATGCCGTGGCCGTTATCCGGCTTGATGACCAGCGGGTAATCCACCTCATGGGCAAAGGCG
>NZ_CALEFV010000238.1 GCF_937877005.1 uncultured Fibrobacter sp.
CCGCAGAACCTGCCACTGAACAGGCCGCGCAGGCTCCCGAAGCGAAGCAATCCAATGCCGAATCTGCCGAACAGATGAGCGCTGAAGGTGCAAAGCCCGCTGGCCTCGCAGGCACCGCCGCTACTTCTGAAACGAATGCGATTTCTGAAGAACAGCAGGCTCAGCCGATGCCGCAGTCCGCACTTCCGGGCACCCGTCAGGTGAACCCCGCTATGCTCGCCGCTGCACGCCGCCGCGCCCAGCAGCAGGCTCCCAAGCTCGGCCGCAATGACCCGTGCTGGTGCGGTTCCGGCCTCAAGTACAAGAAGTGCCACGGCAAGGACTTGGAGTAAGGCATCGCGCTCATCAAGCGCACTGCAATTTAAAAAGAAGCCGTCTTAACCGACGGCTTTTTTTGTATAAAAAATTCCCGGTTTGTCACCGGGATAAATTTTGCGGGTTGTATTAGTTTTCGCTTGCGAGGTGGTCCAGGTAAAGCTTCTGGGCTTTTGAATCGTACATCACCACGTCGTAGAGTTCACCGTCTTTGCCGGTGCGCGATTCCACGAAGAGTCCGCCCATGGAGCCCTTTTCAGTGGGCAGGAATGCGCTGCGGCCTTCGGGCGATGTCTTGAATTCAAGATAGCCCTGTTCCACGTACCAGTCGCGAATGACTTTGTAGTAGATACGTTCCATGTTCTCGCCTACAAGGGTGTTCAGGCGGCGTGCGATTTCGCTCACGGGCACGGGCGTATCTTCGGCGGGATAGTCGGCCAGTTGTTCGGCGGTCAGGTGGAATTTTTCCCTTTGCACGCGCTTCGGAGCATATTCCTGGTCGTCTTGAAAATCTTGAGCCTGGTTGGCCTTGCGCTTGGCAAAGCGTTCGTTTGCAATGTCGACGCATTTTTGAATGTTGTCCAAAATGAACTGTTGCGCCTGTTGCCAGCACTGCGTATAAATGTTATGGTGTCCGCGCAGGTCCGATTCGCCCTTTTCGAATCCGTAGGTTTCGCCCTTGGCGGTGGGTAGGTTGGCGTCGGTGCCGCTTTCGGTGGACTGTCTTTCGAGAATGCCTTCTTGCACCAGGAAGTTTGCCACGTCGGCATAGAGCAGGTGGTTCATGTTCTTGGGCAGGAGTTCATTTACATTGCGCACCACGCGGGAAATCGAAACCGGGTAATCAAAGAAGCGGTAACCCTTCAGGGTTTCGGCGTCGATGGACAAATCTTGCATGACGGGCTTCGCGTTCTTCTTTGCCGTGCGCGGCTTTTCGGCGGTGGGCATGGGGGCCACTTGGTCGTGGTTCAGTTGCTGCTGCCAAAGCGATGCAACGTA
>NZ_CALEFV010000239.1 GCF_937877005.1 uncultured Fibrobacter sp.
GGTTTCTGCCGAATTCATGAAAATGAAGGGGAGGCGGCTTTCGTCAAAGCCAATCTGGTAGCCGCCGGGAGCCTTGCCGAGCCTGCTATCGGGGTCAATCAACTTCTTGGCCTGCATTTCGCGGGCCCACCTGCCGGCCTGCGGGTGAATCGATTCGAAAATCTGGTCGACTTTTTCAATCAATTCTTCGCCGTTCTGATACGGTTTGAGGGGAGGGCATGAAAGCGGATCCACACTCAAATCCCACGGGCGAAGCGTCTTGAGGCCCATTTTTTCGGCGCGCTTCTTGTAGATTTCTTTAAGGAGCGGAAGCACCAGTTTTTCGACGCTTTCATGGAAATTCTTACAGTCAGCGGGGGTGTAGTCAAAGCGACGCTTGGCCAAGAAGATGTAGTCGATAAAGTTCTTGCAATGAGCGTTTTTTGCAATCTTGTTTCGAATCTGGAACAACTTGTCGAAAGAGGCATCCAAGGCATCTTTATCTTTCAGGCGGCGGTCCCACATGGTGCGGAATGCTCGTTCGCGCAAGTCGCGGTCCGTCTTTTCAAGGTATGCACCCAGCTGCTGCATGGTTTTGATTCCGCCGTCAAATTCCACGCTCATGCCGCCAGTAATCTTCTGGTAGGCTTGAATGGCCATGGTTTCTTCGGTTTCGAGCGGAATGTTTGCGGGGGAGAAAAGGTCTAAAGACACCTGCACACTTTTGAACCACACGCCAAATTCGCCTTGCAGCTTGTCTTTCGCGGGGTGCGCCATCAACTTCTTGTTAAGCTTGTCGCTGTATTCGTTGGAGACGGGGTCCACGTTGCTTACAAAGTCTTCGTAGGCCTTTGCGGCGGCTTCGTCCTTTGTGTTCACGGTCATGGCCACATAGCGGCGGCAAGAGACTTCTGAAAGCACCGAACCGAGCTCGCTCCACTTCAGAATCCAGGCGCGGAGGGCGTCGGGGGAGTTGCCGACATCTTCCAACAACAAGCTCTGGTAGAGGCGCTTGACCTCTTCTACGTTGTCCACATTAAAATTTTCAGGTACAAAAGTGCGCATAAAAAACCTCTAAAATGATATCGCCCCTACCCAATCGCTCACGATATTGTCGAGCACCGATGTACGGGCCTTGTCGGCGAGAGCTTGCTTTTCTTCTTGGCTGATTTTGCGATCCTGGTTGAAGTCGAGCGTGAACGCCTCTTCTGACGCCTTGAGTGACACGTCCATACGGCCCACGATATGGACCACGTTCACGTCCATCAGCCTGAAAATACGGCGGTCAATGGGCATTTCAGTCTCAAGAATTACCTTGTTGTCTCCAGGAACGAGTTTAAC
>NZ_CALEFV010000240.1 GCF_937877005.1 uncultured Fibrobacter sp.
AGGAGACGGAAATAGATACTGACTGGCCCATTCCGGGCCGCAGCTGATCAACACCCAAATTCCAAGTAAAAAGAGAAGAAAAAGGATCCCCGAAAACTTGGATAAGTATTTTGTAAAAGTTCTCATATGCTGGCACCTCCTTGTACAATGTGGCCTAGTTTTTCAAGGATGTCCTTGTGGTAGGCGTCTTCAATAGTTGCAATGGTTTCTTGGACTTTTTCGTTGCGGAACCATTCGCCACGATTCTTCTTTACCGGGAAATCAAGCGGGATATCTGCAATGATACGCCCCGGGGTAGAGCCTAAAACGATAATGCGGCTCCCGAGATAAACGGCTTCGCGAATGTCGTGCGTGACAAATAATGTGGTAATAGGACGGTCTTTGACACCGCGGCAAAGCTCCAAGACTAAATCTTGCAAGCTCGCCCTGTTTACCGGGTCGAGAGCGCCAAAGGGTTCGTCTAAAAGAAGGGCGTCGGCGCTGACACTTAAGGCGCGCGCTATGGCTCCGCGCTGGCGCATTCCGCCCGAAAGTTCAAAGGGGTATTTATGTAGGCTTCCAGAAAGCCCCACCAAATTCAAGTATTCTTCTGCTAAATTTTTGGCGTAGCTTGTCTTCAGCTTTTTTGTCTTTTTAATAGCGAGCGTTACATTTTGAAGAAGTGTAAGCCAAGGGAAAAGGGTGTAGTCTTGAAAGACCACACTCCTTTCGGCAGAAGGCTTTTCGATTTCTTTTCCTTTCCAGTAGACATGCCCCTCGCTCGGCTTGGTAAGCCCAGCGAGAAGGTTTAGCAAAGTGGTCTTGCCACTACCGCTTTCGCCCAGCAGGCATACGAACTCACCTTGATTGATTTTCAAGTTGATGTCTTTCAGGATGGCTCTGCCATCGTACGAAAAACCGAGATTCGTTGCTTCAAAACCATTTTGCTTTATTGTCATACTATTCTTAGTTCCTGGACTTGAAAATGTTTTCGGCCTTGGCGTAGAATTCGGACTTGGGATTTTCCTTGCGAAGTTCTGCGATGGCGGCCTTGTAGAAATCGGTGCGAACGTATTCGGAGACTTTCTTGTCGGACTTGATGAATTCGGCATCTTTCAAGAAATCCCAGAAAAATTCGACTCCCTTCACGTTGGGGTCCGTGTCCTGCGTGACGTGCCCGCTGTAGAACGCCTTGTTGACAAGGGCGGTATCGAGCTTGATCCACTTGGCAATAATTTCCACACTCTTCTTGTGATCATTTTGCACCAGTTCTTCGGCTTCGATCAGCGACTTGACCAGGCGCTTGTAAACATCGTCGCGGCCTTCGATTTTGCGGAGCGATGCAATGAGGCGGCAGCAAATATGGCCGGGGTTAATGTCCTTACTGCGGAGCACCACGGAAAGGCCTGCTTCTTCGGCGCGAAGGTCATGGGGTCCCCAAGTAACGCCTGCAAATACGCTGCCATTCTTGACGGCTTCGATCACTGCAGGCGGATTCTTGAGTTCTACGATGGTAACGTCTTTGCGCCAATCAACGCCCTCCTTCTTGAGGCCGCCGCGGACAATGGCGTCGGCAGTGCCCAAGCGAATGGTGGCAATTTTCTTGCCCTTGAGGTCACTCAATTTTTTGACGGAGGCTGCGTTTTCTTTGCGGGTAATCACCGCCTGGTCGCCGCCCATGATGCCACCAATCACGCGGATGTCGGCACCCTGCGAAATGTGAATAAGCGGAGCGAGCGAACCGAATGCGCCTGCATCGAGTTTACCTGCGCGGACAGCGGCAATGCCGTCGCCAGAATTCGAAAATTCTACGAGCGTTACGTCAAGGCCGTTTTTCTCGAAAATGCCAGCATCTTTTGCGATGAAGAACTTTCCTTGACCTGTAGAAGACAGGTAACCGATGGAAATCTTGTCTGCGGCGATTGCAGAAGTAGCGCAGGCGAGGCTAAAGAGGATTGCCAATGCAATCCGAGAATGTTTTTTATGATAATTCTGAGTCATTGTGAAATTCTCCTATGTTAGAAGCCATAAGTTGCGGAAAGGTGATAGCGGTTCAAGTCTGCTTCTTTTACGGTGCCGGCGGTTAGATAGTCGGTCTGAACGTGCAAGTATTCAAATCCGAGCGAGAATG
>NZ_CALEFV010000241.1 GCF_937877005.1 uncultured Fibrobacter sp.
TGGCGTTGGTTGTGTATGTCATGACGATGGCTCCGACGGTTTCCTTCTGGGACTGTGGCGAATTTGTCGCCTGTGCGAATACCTTGGGCATACCGCATCCTCCTGGAACGCCTTTCTTCGTGTTCTTCGCCCGTGCGGTAATCGTGCTGCTCCCGTTTGTCGAAGAAATCGCGAAGCGCGTGAATTACATCTCGGTGGTGAGTTCGGCTGCGACCGTCTACGTGACGGCACTGTTTGCCTGGGAACTTCTTGCGACGGTGCTCAAGACGGATGTTCTCGCCGAAAAGATTTCGGCCAGGGTTCGCAACATTGTCCTTGGAACTTCTGCACTTGTGGCCGGTTTCCTTCTCACGTTCTCCGATACCTTCTGGTTCAACGCGGTCGAAGCCGAAGTTTACGGCATCGCCATGCTCATCTTGATGCTTGTGTCTTACCTCGGTCTCGTTTGGTACAACAAGCGTAACGAAGAATACAGCGACCGTATTTTGATTTTCATTTGCTATATCGCCTTCCTCGGCGTGGGCGCCCACCTTTACACCATGCTTACGGTTCCCGCCGTGTTTGCGCTTTTGCTCGTGGCCGAACCCAAGAAGATTGTGGAACGCATTCCTATCTGGATCACGGGAACGCTCCTTTGCTCCGTCATCTACATGGTGTCCGCCTTTATCGAAATATCCTTTGTCTGCCTGATTGCTCTTTCGATCCTTTGCCTTGCGAAACCCTTCAAGTCCAGGGGCGTGCAGCGCAGCATGCGCCTGTCCCTGGCTTTTGCGTTTTTCGCCCTGATCGGCTACAGTACGCACCTCTACATTCCGATCCGTTCGGAACTGAACCCGATTATCGATGAAAACGATCCTGAAATTAATATACGTGATGAACAAGGTAACCTGCAACTTGGTAACCTTTTCAAGGACGAAAACTGGGTCGCCTTCAATAACTTCATTGAACGTAAACAGTACGGCTCCGAAAGCATGATTAGCCGTGCATTCTACCGTCGTTCTCGCATTAGTCACCAGTTCCTCTCGTTCCCGCATATGGGTTACGGTGGATATCAGATGGCTCAGTACTTGCCGTACAAGGTGGGTGACGTGAACTATGCAAATGGCGTCTACACTTTCGATGCGGCCGACAATCAGCCGGTGGAACGTTTGGGAATCAAGTTCCCGACGCAGATGAGCTTCATGGGCGATGCGACCTTCCCCCAGTTCCTGATGTTCTTGCTCTTTAACGGCCTGTTGGTGATGGTCTGCGTCTTCGTCTGGAAGCGCAACCGCAATATGGGTGTCTTTGTATCTGTGCTTTATGCACTTTGCTCGCTTGGTTTGCTGTTCTATATCAACTTTGCCGATGGCACCCGCATGGAACAGCGTGAACATGATTATTGGGTGTCGGTGATGAGCCGCAATGTCCAGGACTTGAATACCCGTGGTATCGGCATTTCTGCGCTTCCCGATCCGAACGATCTTATCGACATGCGCCAGAATATCGAATACACCAAGATTCGTATGGAAACGCTCCGTGCCCGTGGTGCAAACGATGCGAAACTTGCCGAACTGCAACGCGAACTCGACGGCTACACCAATTCCGCCATTTGGCAGAATTGGCAGAAGATCGAGAATGGCTTTGCCCAGGTTGGAGCGCGCGCTCCGTTTCCGGATGCAGTCCATCTTGAAGTTCGCGAACGTGACTACTTCTATACTCCGGCCTTCATTTTCATGAGCATGATTTACGGTATCGGAGCAGGCATTCTCGTGTTTCTTTGTGCGACATCCTCTTTTGCATTCCTGGCAAATCCGGTGGCTGCGATCCTGATTCTGGTGTCGTTTTTGGTGCCGTGCATTTCGAACTACAAGGAACATGACCGTTCTGGTCTCTGGGTCCCCTGGGATTACGCTTACAACCTGCTCAATAGCTGCCGTCCGAATGCTATCCTCTTTACGAATGGAGATAACGACACCTTCCCTCTGTGGTTTGCGCAGGAGGTGGCGGGAGTCCGTAAGGATGTTCGAGTGGTAAACCTTTCACTCGGCAATACCGACTGGTACATCAAGCAGATGCTCGACAACGAACCGATTCTTAAGCTCAGCTATGACAAGGCTGCCATCGATCGTGATATGGTGCTCGACAATAGTTCCGCTTCTAATCCGAACCATCAGGTGTCTACTTGGGTCAAGAATGCCCAGCGTCTGATGCCGCAGCTCAAGAACCGTATCGATGCCATGGAAGGCCAGCAGCTTTCTGCCGCTGATTCCGCCAAACTCATGCAGTTCAAGGTGCATTACCAGGTGTGGGACGCCTTTACCGAATGGGCAGCCCGTACCCGTAGCAGCATGATGCTCACGCAGCACAAACTGGTGATTGACCTTGCTCTCCAGAATATGGACAAGCCGATTGAAATTTCGACGACGGTCGGAACCTCGAATTTCATGGGTCTTGAAAAGTACATGGTTCAGGAAGGTATGGTCTATAACCTGGTGAAGGGCGATTTGAACCCGAAGCGTAACGCCTTCGATGCCGCTTATACGGCAAACTTGATTGATTCCGTTTATAAGTTCCGTGGTCTCGGTGACGGTACTGCGTACATTAATTCGGAAACGGAACGTCTGCTTTCGGGCTATGTTTCGCTTTACCCGCCGATTTCCTTCGATGTTCGCGATCAGATTTCGAAGCTGAGGAACGAACATCCGTTCACGGCAGAAAAGAAGGCTAAGGTTGATAGCCTTGCTGCCGCTGCAGCCAAATATCTGGAACTCGGTATTAAGCAATTCCCTGAAGAGTGGCGTAACTACTGGGCAGAGGCTTTTGTCTATGAAGCTGCAGGCCAGAAGGCCAAGGCTCAGGATGTTCTTAATCGTGGTCTCGAAAATGTTCCCGCTTACGAAGAGGGGGGGCGTGCCCGTTTGCTCATGAGCGGTCGCCAGATTGAATCGATGTCCGAAGAACCTCTCAAGGTCGAAGAACCCGTGCCGGAAGTGGATTCCGCGGCATCCGATTCCGTGAAGGCTGATTCAGCTAAGGAACCTGCGGTCGTGGCCGCAAAGTGAATTTGGGATAAGCGAGGATCTTCATGGATTTGAGTCTTGTCATTCCAGTCAAGGAAGAAAGCGAAAATCTTCCGGAACTGCTCAAGGAAATAGTCGCTGCGATTGAACCGACTGGATTTTCCTACGAAGTAATCATCATTGATGATGGTAGCCGTGACAATAGCTGGAAAGTCATTGAAACGCTTTCCGGGGAATATGCTTTTGTCCGTGCTTATCGATTCCAGTTCAACTGCGGCAAGGCGGCTGGCCTCGCGTTCGGTTTTTCCAAGGCTCGCGGTAGGGACGGAGCAACTCTCGATGGCGATCTGCAGGATGATCCGCTTGAAATTCCGAAGATGATTAAAATTCTAGAAGACGGTTACGACCTGGTTTCGGGCTGGAAGATTCGCCGTTTGGATCCCTGGCACAAGACATGGCCTTCGAAGCTTTTCAACTTGACGGTCTCGATTGTCTGTGGTCAGCGTCTTCACGATTTCAACTGCGGTATCAAGGCATATCGTAGTTCCGTGGTGCGTTTCATTCATCTTTACGGCGATTTTCACCGTTTTATTCCCGTGATGGCCAAATGGCAGGGCTTCCGAATTACCGAAATGCCTGTCTCGCATAGGGCTCGCATTCATGGCGTTTCCAAGTACGGCGTATCTCGCCTAGTGTCCGGTTTTCTCGATTTGCTTTCGTTGATGTTCCTGCGCAGTTTTTCGGCGAAGCCTCTTCATTTTTTCGGCCTTCTCGGTTTGATTTTCATGTTGCTTGGTTTCGGTGTGACAGGCTATTTCGGTTACGAGTGGCTTGAAACGGGTGCACTCCATGTGCGTCCTCTCTTGTTGGCAGGTGGTTTCTCGCTTGTGATGGGAGTGCAGTTTTTCTCGCTAGGGCTTCTTGGCGAAATGATGAACGGCAACAAGAACCAGTCTTATCCCGTTGCGGAGAACATCCGTGATCAGGTAGATTGATTTGGAACTGGAGGTTGTATGGCTTATCCTAAGAGTCTGGTAATCGTACCTACCTATAACGAGAAGGAAAATATCCTGCTCATCATGGATGCGATTCTAAAGCAGAACGAATGCATTGAAATTCTGGTCGTTGACGATGGTTCTCCGGATGGTACGGGAGACATGGTCGAAGAGGAATCCAGAAAAAATGCCCGTATTCATTTGATTCGTCGAGCGGGCAAGATGGGGCTCGGTTCTGCCTATGTGATGGGTTTCAAGTGGGCCCTTGAAAGGGACTATGAACGCGTCTTTGAAATGGATGCCGATTTTAGTCATGCTCCGACGGATCTGAATCGCTTCCTTGAAACGGCCGAAGATGCAGATCTAGTGCTCGGCAGCCGTTACCAGAATCACCGCATCAGCGTCGTGAACTGGGATTTACGTCGTCTTATCTTGAGTTATGGAGCCAACGTGTATACCCGTATCGTGACGCGTCTTCCGATAAGCGATGCGACGGGTGGCTTCAAATGCTTCCGTCGCGAGGCTCTGCAGGCTTTGAATCTGGACAAAATGAAAAGTGACGGATATTGTTTCCAGATCGAGACGACTTTCAAGATTTGGAAGAAGGGGCTCCGTGTCAAGGAAATTCCCATCGTGTTCACGGATCGCACTCGCGGTACATCCAAGATGAGTGGCGGCATCATTTCCGAAGCTTTCTTCTTGGTCCTTAAACTCCGCCTAGGACTTGCATGATAAAAAAATGTGTAATGTGGAATGTGTAATTATTTCATTCCTCACTTCACATTCCACACCTCACATTTCACATCCCGCATTTGTCTATGTATTCTTGCTCCATCATCATTATTGCTTACAATTCCTGTGACTTTATTCCTGCGTGTCTGAAGTCCATTCGGGATGCATGCGAGAATGTAGATGCCCAGATTATTGTGTTGGATAATGGATCTTCCGAACCCATTCTTCCGGAGATCAAGAATTTCTTTCCGGAAGTTCTCTGGATCGATTCCAAGGAAAACCTGGGATTTGGAAAGGGTTGCAATTTGGCGGAAAAGCAGGCTACCAAGCCGTACCTGTTTTTTATTAACCCGGATACGATTGTATCAAGGGATTCGTTCACTAAGGTCTTGGACTTTGCGACGGAACACCCCGATGCGGGTACGGTCGGCTGTCGTATCTTGAACGAGGATGGCTCTATTCAGTGGGCATGCCGTCGTTCTTTTCCCAACCCGCTCTCGGCCATTTCGAAGACTGTCGGACTTGCCTCCATGTTCCCGAAAAGCAAACTTTTGGCAAGCTACAACATGACCTATGCTGATCCGGACCAGGTGACTGAAGTGGATGCCATCAGTGGTTCGTTTTTCTGTATTCGTCGCGATCTGTATGAACAGCTTGGCGGTTTCGACGAGGACTTCTTCATGTATGGTGAAGATCTGGATCTGTGTTTCAGGGCGAAGTCAGCTGGTTGCAAGAACTACTATACTCCGACTACAAACATTCTGCATTTCAAGGGACAGAGCTGCCGCACTCGCCGCTGGGGGTCCTATGTGGACTTTTACAAAGCGATGATCCTTTATGTAAAAAAGCATAAGGATCAGTATTGGCTTCCGACATTCCTCATGTCCTCCGGAATTGTGTTTGCTGCGTTTGTCGGCATGTTTTCGAGACTCATTCCTCGTTTCTGGAAAATCTTCCTGGATGTCGCCGTCGTTGTGCTCTGGGCGTTCCTCTTCTTGAACAAGGGATCCTTGATTGCCGATGATTTTCTTTCTCGCTTGAACGTGTCCCTTTGTGATTTTACGCAGTTTAACGATGTGTGGATTGTGGGGCTTGTCGCGGTCATGAACATCGCTTTCCTAATATTCCGCGGGGAATATACTGTATCAAGTCTTAAGGGTGAAAGGTTCTTGCGCTATCTGATTCCATTGAATTTCGTAATTGTCGGAGGAGTCGTTTCGCTTCGCTGTTTTATTCAGATTCCTTCAGTTACTGTACAGCTTATTGACTTGAAGTATTGCCTGTATTGGGTGTCTTTTGTTATTTCGTCGTCACTCTTTATTCCGTTGATGCTGTTGGCTTGGCGTCGCATTGCTTTTTGGACAAATTATTTTTATCGCATTTTTGCGAAGAAGCGTCACCGCTCTATTCTTCTGGGGGGGGCCGAAGACTCGCTTCAGTATTGGTTTGACCGTTACAACGTGATTCCAGGAATAGAAATCCTTGGCTGTGTTTCTGGCGAACCGGAAAGGATTTCTGCAGAAAACCGTCAGCATCTGCTTGGAAATATCAATTCGATGGAATCCATCTGCAATCGTACTGGCTGCCGAGAACTTTTGGTAGTTTCCAACTTGTCGGGATATCGTGAACCTTTCGATATCCAAACGCTCGATCGCCTTGGTTTACGGGTATATTTGCTGATTGGAAGCGGAAAAGAGGGTGATTTTGCCCTTGTAAACCTCAAATACTTGCACTAAGACGGTATTTCCCATCATTGGGCGTATCTTTTTCGTCAAAATGATGTTATTTTTTGTGTAAGTTTATGATGTAAAAGGTTTTATGTTCGATATTACTCTTTTAGATATTCTTTGCTGCCCCGAAACAAGGGGTAAATTGAAGTTGGCTTCGGACGAATGCGTTTCGGGTCTAAACCAGTCTATTTCGGCAGGTACGCTGAAGAACGCTGCTGGCGAAAAAATTTCCGATCCCTTGACGGAAGCTCTCGTTACCGAAGATGGCTCGAGAGTGTATCCGGTTCGCGAGGGTATACCTGTCCTTTTATCTGACGAAGCAATTTTGCTCTAAGAGGTGCTTATGGCGGTGACGTTAGAATCACTCAGAAAGACGATCGGCAAGAAGAATTCCAGTTCTAGGGCTTTTGCCTGGCTGGCGGATTTGGAATGTGCCGCGGGAGATTTGGATTCTGCCCTCCAGAGGGTCGATGGTGGCTTGACGCTGTATCCCAGCGATGTTGCCGCCATGCTCGTCCGTGCGAAGATATTGCTCCGTAAAGAAAGTTTCGAAACTTGCATCCAGGAATGCGAGCACATTCTGTTGGTTGATCCGTTTAACCTTGCTGCCCAGAGAATCATGGGGGATGCCTATGATAAGCTCGGAAACGAGGGTGAACGCAACCGGTGCTATCGCCGTGTTCACGATATGGATCCGCTGAATACTTTCTGGAAAGATGAATACGATGTTGTCATTGAATCGGCTGCTGCCGCTGCTGGACTTGCCGCTGCGGACGAGTTTACCATGCCTGTCGACGATGAATTCAACATGGACCAGACGACTACGACGGAATCGTCGCCGGAACAGCCGGTGGAAGCAGCTGCCGCTGAAACGGGAGATGCTTCGGAGTCCTTCGAGCTTCCTGCAGTTGAGGGGGACAGTGACGATCCGTTTGCCTCTTTAGCAGCGATGATTCCCAATGGGGATGTTGCTGACGAATCTGCTATTGACGATCTTTCTGCATCGCTCGCTTCGGTCATGGAAAATATCGATACACCGTCCGCTGAGACGGATGTTTCAATAGAAGATTTCGGATCCGACGATAATATTTCGAGTAGTGATGTAAATTCCGCTATTGCGGATATGTTCGGTGCCGATGATGACCTTGAACCGGAAGCGGCGGTTCCCGCAAAGAAATCGATATTCTCCGAAACGAGTATTCCGGCAAGCATCGACGAAATGGCTGAAGAGCCTACTCCTGTTGACGAAACTCCTGTAGATAAGGCTCCTATAGATGAGGTCCCTGTCGAGGACAAACCGCAAAGCGTGGATAATGCCTTTGATTCCATCTTTGGCGAAGACGAACTTCCCGAGGAAAAGACCGATGTCTTTGAAAAGTCTGCGGAAGAGGACAAGCCTCAGAGTGTCGATAACGCTTTTGATTCCATTTTCGGCATAGACGAATTGCCCGAGGAAAAGTCCGAAAATGTCGAGAAGCCTGCTGAAGAGGACAAACCGCAAAGCGTGGATAACGCCTTTGATTCCATCTTTGGCGAAGACGAGCTTCCCGAGGAAAAGACCGATGTCTTTGAGAAGTCTGCGGAAGAGGACAAACCCCAGAGTGTAGACAAGGCGTTTGACTCCATTTTCGGTGAAGATGAATTGCCTGCTGAAAATGGTGGCCTGTTCGAAAAGTCTGCAGATGAAGAAATTAGTTTCTCCGGTGAATGGAGTCCGGATCCTGTAAAGAAGTCTTCCTCCGTTAGTGAGGAACCTCAGGCCGAAGTTGAAGAGGGCTTGTCTGTTGCTGAGAACGATGAGGCTCTTGAGATGCCCTCCATCGAAGAATCTGTCGAAGAGAAACCGGCGGCCGTTGAGGAAACTTCTGCAGAATTTGATGCTCCGAAGAGCGTAGACAGCGCCTTTGATTCTATTTTCGGTGATGACGAACTTCCTGAGGAAAAGCCGGCTGAATCTTTGGCAGAACCTGCAATGGAAGAATTGTCTGAGCCTGTCGAAAAGGACTTGGAACTCCCTGCAGAAAAAGAATCTGTTAGTTTGGACGAAACGGATTCTGTCGCATCTACGGTGGATAACGCTTTCGATTCCCTATTTGGAGATGACGAGCTCCCGGCCGAAAATGCTGCCGAAGACAAACCGGCGGAAGTCGAGACTGCGGGTGAAAAGACTAGCCTTGCAGAACAGATGGATCTTGCCGAGACGGAATTGGAACTTCCTGAAGCAAAGGCGGAACAGTCCGATATAGCCAAGGAGATGGGTGGCGCATTTGCTTCAATGTTCGGTGACGACGACGATGACCTTGATCTTCCTACTGCAAATACATCTGAAAGCACTGCGGTAAATGATCAGGAAGCGACGGGCGCTGCAATTGAAGAAAACGAAGATCTTGTAAAGGAAGATATCGAAAAGGATCTTGATAAGTCTTTTGACAGTCTATTTGGCGAAGATGACGACTTGACTCTTCCCGAAACGCCTGCTGCAACAGACACCGTCGAAAATGCGGTGGCAGAGGAAAAGCCGGTGACAGAAGAAAGTGCTGATCTTGATTCTCTCGAAACCGAAGTTTCCGGCGCATTCAAGGGCCTTTTCGACATGGATGACGATTCCCTTGCCGAAGAGGATAAACCCTCCAATTCGGGAGTCGATTTCCTAATGTCCGGCGATTCCGATGACGAAATATCTGCAGGTCTTATTGACAATCCGGACGCACCGCTTGATCGTGGCGCGACGAAGCTGGATGAAAGCCTAAATACGCGTACATTGGCCGAAATCTATTTTGATCAGGGTCTCTATGGAAAGGCTCTTGAAATCTATAGGGATTTAGCTCAGAAGGAACCTGAAAATAAGGATATCGCCGCTCGCCTGAGTGAAGTTGAAAATCTTTATAACGGGAAAT
>NZ_CALEFV010000242.1 GCF_937877005.1 uncultured Fibrobacter sp.
TATGGAAGAAGTTGTAATTACAGGTATGGGGTGCGTTTCCGCCCTCGGCAATACGCCGGAACTCCTTTGGAACAACCTGCTGGAAGGTAAATCCGGACTCGCAACGATTGATCGCTTCGACGTGACCAACTATCCGATCAAGATAGCTGCCGCCGTCAAGGAATTCGATGGTTCTGAATTTATTTCCCCGCGCGATTCGTCCCGTCTGTCCAGGTGCATCCAGTACGCTGTGTATGCTTCTTTCCAGGCTCTTAAGAACGCCGGTATTTCTCCCGAAAACGAAGATCCGACCCGTTCTGGCGTGATTATCGGTTCCGGTATCGGCGGTATGCAGATCTATAGTGATTCCGTCGTTTCGCTTTCGAACCGTGGCCCTAGCCGCGTGTCCCCGTTCTTCATTCCGATGTCTATCGTGAACATGCCCGCTGGCGAAGTTTCCAACCGCACCGGCTGGATGGGCCCCTGCTACGCAGTGGTTTCCGCTTGCGCAACCTCTAACCACTCTATCGCCGCCGCCTACGACCAGATTCGTCTCGGCCGCGCCGATATCATGCTCGCCGGTGGTACCGACGAAACCGTGAACAATGTCGCTCTCGCTGGCTTTACCTCCATGAAGGCCTTGAGCAAGCGCAACGACGACCCGACGACGGCATCCCGCCCGTTCGACAAGGACCGCGACGGTTTCGTGATCGGCGAAGGTTCTGGCATCCTCGTTCTCGAAAGCCTCTCTCACGCCAAGAAGCGTGGCGCGAACATTCTCGCCCGCGTGGCCGGCATCGGCATGAGCGCGGACGCTCACCACATGTCCGCCCCGCGTGAAGACGGCGAAGGCGTTCGCCTCGCTATTGAAATGGCGCTCCGCGAAGCCGGTATTTCCCCGAAGGATGTGGGCTACGTGAATACCCACGGTACTTCGACTCCGCTCGGCGACGTTGCTGAATGCTCCGCACTCGAGCATGTCTTTGCCGGCGCCACCGAAAACCTCAAGGTGAACTCTTCCAAGTGCATGATTGGCCACGCTCTCGGCGCTGCCGGTGCTCTCGAAGCCATCATCACCGTGAAGTCCTTGCAGAATCAGATGATTCATGCGACCACGAATGTGTTCAACCAGGACGAACGCATCCACCTCGATGTGTGCGCCAACAAGAACACCAGCCACTCGTTCGACTACGCCATGTCCGACAGCTTCGGCTTCGGTGGCCAGAACAGCGTGCTGCTCCTCGGCCGCAACTAGTCGCATCGCACACTGCACATTTAAAAAGCTCCTGGAGTTCGTTCTCCGGAGCTTTTTTGTTTACTTCTTTCTTCTAACATCCTACTTTTCTATCTTTGTCCCCGTGAAAATTTTCCGTTCCATATCGATTGCTTTGGTGGTGCTCCTTTTTGCGTGCGTTTCCTTGCAAGCCGCTCCAGGCGATCCGCCGACTTGGCGCGATTCTACTTGGGATTACCGCAGCGAGGATCCGGCGGATACGGTTGAATTTTCTCTGGCGAAAGGGGTCGGTGTTGCCTCGACTGTGCTGATTGCCTACGGTGCCGCTTATTGGCTTGTATTTGATAAAGGCTGGTGGGACGAACAGGGGAGTGATTTCCATTTCGAAAACGATTTTGATTACGCTCTGAACCTTGACAAGTTCGGCCATTTCGCCTCTGGCGTCATGATGGGCGAGTCCTTTTACGAAGGGTACCGCTGGGCGGGAATTTCTGAGTTTTATTCGTACTTGTTCGCAGGTTTTTCGGCGATGGCGACTCATATTGCCATCGACGTGAAAGATGGCTATTCGCCGGAGTGGGGCTTTAGCATTTTTGACGTGCTCTCGGGAACCTTGGGCGGTTTCTTGCCGATGGCGGAACGCTACGTGCCCGTGTTCAAGTACGTAGACCTCAAGTGGAGTTACTGGATCAATACTAAAGCGTATTACAGACAAAGTAAAACAGGCGTATTTACCGACGACTATTGCAATCAGACTTTCTGGGCTTCGTTCAAGGTTTACCGCATGTTGCCTAAGGCCGCGCGTCAGTATTATCCGAGTTGGCTTGCCATTGCAGCGGGCTTGAGTATTGACGAGGGCGTGTTCTTGCACGACAAAGACATTACGCCACATCGTGAAGTCTATATCGCACTGGATTACGATTTGGAAGCGTTCCGTCCGCAGAGCCGCATGGCCCGCACCATTGTCAAGTATCTGAATTATTTCAAGTTGCCGGCCCCCACCGTGCAAGTTTATCCCGAAATCCACTGGTACTTGCTGTACCCGATTAAGTTCTAATAAATCCCAGTTCAGTAAATGAACTGGGACTATATAATGCTTGGCCTAGTTTAGACTAGAAACTGAATATGGCTTCGGCACCGAAGCGGAGGTTCATGTCATCACCGTAATCTTCGGTGCTAACCATTGCTCCGTGTCCATCTTTTTCCCAGTCGCTACCCATGGGGAGAATGCCCATGGCAAAGCCGGTAACTTCAAGACCATCCACCGGAGTGAAGTAGAGTCGAGTACCGAAATTGAGTGTGCCGAGGTCTGTATCTTCGTAAAGAGAATTTGTATGCAGTTCACCGAGGAGGCCAATTCCAAAGGCTTCCGTCACATGGATTATACCTTCGCCGTAGGCGAACATGTATTCAGGAATTTCGGTTCCATGAATCGTGGGGGTGTCCTCGTCGATGCTAGCATAGAAGAATCCGCCTCTGATATTTACGTTGGCAACCTTGAAGGAAGGTTCTGCCAAGACAGCATGAGTAGCCTTCGGTTCATCTTCGTTCAGGCGATCGGCGTGCAGGCCGTAAACGGCGTGGATAGCGAACGGGCCGAATTCCAGGTTGGCTTCCAAACCGGCGTGAAGCTCGTTGGCGCTAGCTTGCTGCCAGCTCTTGTAATGGGCGAACGGACGGAGGGCCTGTCCGGCAAATTCAAGCTGGTAGGCTGCATGGACATCGTAGCTGTAGCCTTCTTCGATATCGCCATTGGGAAGTTCGTAGATGTCGTTATTTCCGCGCCCGAATCCGAGACCGAGCTGCAGGCCATACAGGTCAAGCTCGATACCGCGAATGTCGTGTTCCTTCATGCCGGCGGCGTTGTAGGCCGGGTCGTCGTAGCCATAGTAGTTGAAAGCGCCTTCTGCGTAAGTGAGGTCGCCGAACTTGATGGCAAAGTTTTCGTTTTTCTGGTATTGAGCGAAAGCGCCGTTGTAGAGGCTGGCCGGCGAAGTCGATTCGCCATCTGCCTCGAGTTCGACCTGGGCAGACCATTTGTCATTGAATTTGACCTGGAAGTCGATGTCTGCTGTGGAACTGTAACTGTGGTGTAGCTTCTTTTCGTTTTCCATGTCCATATCGGCGTAAGCGTCAAATTCCACTTGTCCTGCGACCTTGAATTCCATGGCCTTGGTGGGGGCTGGTTCAGGATCGGCCTTGGAAATGTTCAGACGCTCAACAAAGGATGTTCCGGCTGTTTCGCCGTTCTCTGCTTCGGCGGCCTTGGCTTCTTCGGTCTTCTTAGCCTCTTCGGCGGCCTTGGCTTCTTCAGCCTTCTTAGCCTCTTCGGCGGCCTTGGCTTCTTCAGCCTTCTTGGCCTCTTCGGCGGCCTTGGCTTCTTCGGCCTTCTTGGCCTCTTCGGCGGCCTTGGCTTCCTCGGCTGCCAGCTGGGCAGCTTCAGCTGTGGGTTGGGCTGCAGGAGCTGCTGCAGGGGTCGCTTCAGGTGCTGTCTGTGCAATTGCGCCAGCGGCTGCAAGGCCGAGTACGATTGCGGAGAGTGTCATCTTTTTCATTGGTTAACTCCTTGAGAGAGAATTGTTTGTTTGAAATAATTTTAACAAAAAAAAAGATTTTTAACTACGAAAAAAGCCTCCGACATGTGTCGGAGGCGTAAATTAAACCCAAGGATAGGTTAAATTAGAAGCTGAACACCGTTTCAAGGCCGAAGCGGAGTGCGGTGTCATCCTCGTTGTCCTGCATGGCGATGTCCACCATACCGAAAGCGGTGATGTCAAGATGTTCCACCGGGCTGATGTAGACGCGGCCACCGACATCGAGAGTCGAACGGGTGTCGTCTTCGTCGTTGAGAGTGTTCTTGTGGAATTCAACCGGAATACCGATCTTGATGAATTCGGCAAACTTGAAGGCCGGTTCACCATAGATGAAGAAGTATTCAGGAATTTCTTCTTCTTCGTATTCGGTGGCGTTCATGTTGTCGCCTCTGTCAATGAAGGCGTAGAAGAAACTGGTCTTGATCTGGAACATGCTAACTTCGAAGGTGGGCTCGGCCAAGATGGTGTGAGCCGTAGAAGTCCAGTCCTGACCGTCAACAACATCTTCGTCGTCCATCAGGTAGTCGGCGTGGAAACCGTAAACGGCGCGGAAGCCGAAGCCACCGATGTTGACACCAGCGTCGACACCGGCGTGCATTTCGTTATGCTGAGTTTCCTGGTAGCTCTTGTAATCGAAGAACGGACGGAGGTGCTGACCGGCGTAGTCGAATTCATAAGCCGCATGCAGGTCGTAAACCTTGCAACCGTTATCTTCGGCAGGATCGTCCCAGTTGCAGCGATCGTTTGCGCCACGGCCAAAGCCGATACCGAGTTCGAGACCAGCGAGATCGACTTCGAGACCGCGAATGTCGTGTTCCTTCATGCCGGCGGCATTGTCGGCAGGATCGTCGTAACCGTAGTAAGCAACGAATGCACCTTCCGAGTAGGTCAGGTCACCGAGCTTCACGGCAAAGAAGTTAGCCGGCTTGTACTGGACATAGGCGCCATTGTAGGCGAGACCCGGATTGTCGATCGGACCATCGGCTTCAACGCCGACATGTCCAGACCACTTTTCATTAAACTTAACATCCACGTTCAGGTCGAAAGTGGTCCAGTAAGCATGGTTCACATCGTCATCGTTGAGAATGTCGCCCGTGTAGGCGTCGAATTCAACTTCTCCGGAGAACTTCACTTCCATCTGAGCGGCAGAAGTAGCTTCGTTCATGCTAGCCTTGAGCATGTCAAATGCGTTGCCGGCAGCGGCAGAAACTTCACCCTTGTCTTCAGACTTGGCTTCGCCAGCTTCAGCAGCCTTAGCTTCTTCAGCCTTCTTGGCTTCTTCGGCAGCCTTAGCTTCTTCAGCCTTCTTGGCTTCTTCAGCAGCCTTAGCTTCTTCGGCCTTCTTGGCTTCTTCAGCAGCCTTGGCTTCTTCAGCCTTCTTGGCGTCAGCAGTCTGCTGATTGGCGGCAGCGGGCTGAGCAGCCGGCTTGGCAGCTTCGGCAGCGGGTTTAGCGGCAGGGGCGGCAGCAGGTGCTGCAGCCGGAGCAGTCTGAGCAAAGGCGCTTGCGGCGGCAAAGCCGAGCACGATTGCGGATAGAGTCATTTTTTTCATTTTTCTCTCCATTTAAGGAAGGTTGTTGTTCGTATGACGTAAAATTTAGTTAGTTTAATCTATACTTTCAAATAACAGTAACCGATAAGAAGTTCTTTTTGCCCAATTTTTAAGTGTTCTAGGCATATCATGCAAAATTGATGCCAAAAGGTTCAATCAAAATTTTTTTTGTATTTTCTGTCGCATGAAAGTAAATCTAGCCTTAATTCTTTTAGCGGTCGTCTATGCAGCGGCACTACCGCAGATGGGGGAGTATAGGGATTCTCGCGATGGACTCACTTATCGCACGGTGGTCATTGGCTCGAGGACCTGGTTTGCCGAAAATTTGAATTTTAGCATGAAAGGAAGTGAATGCTACGACGGAAATGCTGAAAATTGTAAAAAATACGGTCGGCTTTACACTTTCGAGGCCGCAAGGAAGGCTTGTCCCCCAGGTTGGCATTTGCCGGAAAATGATGAATGGACTCGCTTCAAGACCTTTGTAGAAGATAGTGACGGCAAGGAAGCCGCCTGGGTTAGCCTGAAGTCGCGCGATAAGTGGGACGGCTCCGATCGCTACGGATTTGATGTCGTTCCGGCGGGACGTGCGACCGATGAATTTGTCGATCTTGGTGTGTCGGCTCATTTCTGGAGTTCCACCGAAGAGGATGGGGATGCTTACGGATGGCACCTTGCTCCTCCGGGGGATTTTAGCCGCGAATTTGATCCATCGACCAATATGTATTCGGTCCGTTGCCTAAGGAATTAAAATGAAAAAGAGTTGACGGATACGTAACTCTTTGACTATCAATAAATTACTATGAAATTTAAAGGTCGGACCTGGCTTTAAGGTTCGGCCGCTTCATTTGTTCTTAATTCAGTTTCGAAGCAATTTCCGATAGGAAGTTTTCCATGATGCTAGCCAATAGCCTGGATAGCGATTCGGCGGTGGTTCGGGGTTCGCGGTCATCCATGCTCTTGCGTTCATCGTAACTCGCCTGCCAGATGGGGGTGTCGCTGTCTGGGGCTTTCAGTGTCAGTTGGAGCGCTAGATGAGCATACTGTGCATTTTCTTCGTCAATTTCTTCGATGGCGGTAATATGGCCCATTAGTTCATAGTCGGGTTTGCCCGAGGCCTTGGTTTCGACACTTTTGAAAAGGCCACTTTTGGCGAGGTATTCGCTTGCGACTTGCGCCATCATGTGTTCGGGGCGGCTGGCCCACAGGTCCAGGTCGTAGAACATGAAGTCGTAGGCAGATTCGCGGTAGACGATGTTTGCTCGCTGGTATGCGGGTTCGATGGTGAACTTGCGCACTTGCAGGCGCTTGTCTTTGTAGGAGTCGGTGACAGGGGTACTGATTTTTTCGACGGCGATGGTGTAGTACTTGGTGGGTTCGCTGGAACCACCACCCAGGCAGGCGGTTAAGGAAAGTGCGATTGCCGATAAGAGAATGAATTTCTTGAACATTTATCACTTCCTTCTAGACTTGTTTTCGGCATGAATCAGCGCCGAGGGGTTGTTCTTGATTTTCTGCGTAAATTCTTCGAGGTTCTCGAGGACGGCGTTGAGTTCCACGACGGCGTCGCCCACCTGGTCCTGGTTCTTGTACACCACCTGGTCAAGCCGCTGCGTGAGCTGCTTGATGGATTCCATCGCCTGCGTCAGGTTTTCGTTCATCGCCTTGGTATCGATGGCTTCGAGCTTTTCCTTGAGGACGTCCATGTTTTCGCCAGCCTTTGCGGCAATTTTAGCATCTTCGATTTCAGTAAGGACGTTCTTCATCGAGTTCGCCGCATTCGAGATGTTGTTGATGGGCGCGTTCAGGTTCTGCGTCAGCCGGTTCAGGTTTTGCGTAGCACTTTCGAAATTCTTGAGCGAATTGCTGATGCTTTGCGTATTTTCTTCGGAGAAGAGGCTGTTGATGTTGGTCATCAGCGAGTCGACATGAGCGATGATGTCGGTCGTCTTGTTGGCGATGGCATCGAATGCCGTCTTTTCGGCAGGGACATAACCACCTTCGGCGACGTCGGGTTCGTCGAAGCGGCCCCCCGAAAGCACAATTTGCTTTTCACCGGTCAAGGAAATTCCGTGCGTCATGCCCGCACGGGTGCCAAGCTTGATGGGCGTTCCCTTGTTCACGCGGAAACGGACGACCACCTGGTTCAGGTTCGAAGAATCAATCGCAATTTCGGTCACGTTACCGACATCGATACCGTTCAGCTTGACCTGCGCATCCTTGTAAAGGCCGATGACAGATTCGTTGAATATGGTATAATAGTTGTCGAATTCCTTGTTCAAGAAACGCGAGAGCACATAGCCCAAGAACACGCATATCATGATTCCGCAGAGGAGCATGAAGGCGCCAATCTTGATTCTTTCGGCACGTGTGGTTTCCATGGTTACTCCAAATCAGTCGATAAAGTTAAAATGGTAATATTCATTGTGGTCCTCTTCCTTGGGGCATTGCCTGTTGAAGAAATGCCTGAGTATGGGATCTTCGCTATCGAGCCCTTGCTGCAAGGTGCCGTCCATGAGCACGTAGCCGTCTTTCAGGTAAATGAAGCGGTCGCAGACGATCTTGATGCTCTCGAGTTCGTGGCTCACGATGACCATCGAGACCCCGAGCGTGTCGCGGAGCTCCAGCAGCAGTTCGTCGAGGGAACGGGCGGTTACCGGGTCGAGTCCGGTCGAGGGTTCGTCGCAAAAGAGCAACTCCGGCTTGAGGGCAATGGCTCGGGCAAGGGCCGCGCGGCGTTTCATGCCGCCCGAAAGTTCGGAAGGATACTTGTGGAAGGCGTGCAACAGGTGAACCTTTTCGAGACGGTCGGCGACAATCGCTTCCATCTGTTTCCGGGGCATGTAGGGCATGCTGCGAATCAGCGGGAGCATGGCGTTTTCGGCTACGGTCAAATCCGAAAGGAGCGCTCCGTTCTGGAACAACACGCCCGTACGCAGGCGAGTCTCGAAATCGAGCCCTTCCTTGGCTCCGAACGTTTTGCCGAAATAGGTGATGGTTCCGTTTTCGGACTTGTAGAGCTTGAGGATGTTGTTCATGAGCGTCGACTTGCCGCAACCGGAACTGCCGAGAATCATGCGGATTTCGCCCTTCTTGACATCGAACGAAATGTCGTTCAAGATGGTCTTTCCGTCGTAACCGGCCTTCAGGTGATCTACTTTGAGTGTAATGTCGTCCATTGTTGCTCCTAGTAGAATATAAAGCTGAATGCGCAGTCCGCGACAATGATGGCCGAAATTGAAACCACGACGCTCGATGTCGTTGCTAGTCCCACCGCTTCGGCGCCGCCTTCGGCATTTAAGCCCTTGTTGCAAGAAATCAGCGTGACCAGCCAGCCGAAAACAATCGACTTGACTGTGCTTTTTAAAAATAGAATGGGCGGAATTCCGTCTCGGATGGACTGGAAATAGTTTGCAAATGAAATGTCGAAGAAGAAGTATCCAATCAGGAAACCGGCGAGGCAGCCTGCGATGCCTGCGCAGAAGGCAAGAATCGGCGTGCAGATGGTCATCGCGATAAAGCGGGGGACCACCAGGTACTGCACCGGCGAAATCGCCATGGTCTTGATGGCCTTGATTTCTTCGCAGACGCTCATGTTTGCAATTTCTGCAGCAATGGAGCTGCCGGAACGCCCTGCCAAGATAATCGTCGTGAGTAGAGGGCTGATTTCGGCAAAAATCAGGTAGCCAAGCCCCGAGGCGAGGTATGAACCGCCGCCCACGGCCTTGAGCATGAACGAGCTCTGGAGCGCCATGGTGAAGCAGATGAGGGCGACCATCAGAAAGCAGATGCCCGTGGCTTCGGTGCCGAGCATAAAGACCTGCTTGGCGGTGCCGCCGAACTTGCTGCGCCCCTTGTCGAAAGGCCCGCAGATCATCCAGTAGATGCTCATGTTCAAGAGGATGAACACCTCGGCAACTTCCTTGGCGATGATTACGGTCTTTGCGCCGAGGGCTTCGAGGAAATTGCTATAGCCCGTCTTGACTTTTTCGGGGATTTTCTCTTTCTTGAG
>NZ_CALEFV010000243.1 GCF_937877005.1 uncultured Fibrobacter sp.
GAATTTCAAGTCCGTGCTCAAGCGCTGTTTTTCCATGCCGGCAACAACCGGGGTCAAAATCGGTGTAAAGCCCACGTGAATCGTCTGGAGAGCATTCGAAATCGTCACCATGATACCGAAGGCGCCCGCCTTTTCGGGACCAAGGAACAGCATGACCATCCAGAGGGCAGAACGAATCAAGAACGAAGCGACGAATTCACCAAAGCCCAGCGGAAGCGAATACTTCAAAAGAACCATGGGCACACGCAAGGCCGGGTGAAGCGGCATGTCGGGGAACTGACGGCGCACCAGCACAAAATGCACAATGAATCCAGCCATCTGGCCTACAAACAAGCCCAACGGAAGCGCATGGGGAATATCCAGGAAGTGTAGTGCAATCGACACACCCGGGGCAAGCGTTACCGTAAGGAAGGAATTTACGAACACGGCGTTTTGTGGACGGCGATTGCCTTCGGAAGCAGTGCTAAAGACAAATGTGCCCACGTAGAACAAAAGCGAAATACCATACCAAGGCAATTCCTTGGAAATATAGGGCGTAAAGGAACCCACAAAAATCACGAGTGAGCAGAAAAGCGCAATCAGTGCCGACACCCAGAAGGAATTCATGATGCCGTCATAAGCCGGGCGGCCATTCAGCTTGTTTTGCGGGAGGTACCAATACAGGCCCTTGTCAAGCCCAAGCGTTGCCGAGTGGGCAATGGTCAAGAGAAGCGTTTGCGCAGAGACAAAAATGCCAAATTCAGCGGCGCCAAAAACACGCGCCATCAAAAAAGTCAAAAGCGGGCCACAAACCTTGAGGATCGCCCCCACCACGTTGATAATCACAGCCTTCTTTAAAAACTTGCTGTCTGCTTCCAGATTACTCATAATTACTCGCAATATAGAAAATTGGGACCTAGTTCACTAAGGCATCATAATATCATTTCGCAGCACAGAGCGCACGGCTTTTGCAGCGCCCACCGCTTTCTTTTTCCACGCAAGATCATTTACATCGGTCGTGATTGCATAAGGGCTTTCGCCGCCGACACCGGCTCGGTAAACATCTTCGTTTTCGAGGCCGCCCGTAAGCACATGGTCACGGAAGCCCAAGTAGTACGCGTTTTGCGAAAAGAACACCGACGGTTGACTTGCAGGGCGTTCCTGCGCGAGCAAGTCATAACCCCAGAAATGGTTCGGTTCACGCACCTGCGCAAGATCAAAAATCGTCGGGCCCAAATCGAGCTGCGACGCCACATCTTCGCGAACGGCAAGCCCGTTAAACAAG
>NZ_CALEFV010000244.1 GCF_937877005.1 uncultured Fibrobacter sp.
TGAAGTCTTCGGTGACTTGCGCTTCCTTGCCCGCACGGATTTTGGTGCAGAAACCATCGATGGTGTCCTGCGTCTGGATGGCGTCGGTGCCGAACAGGGAATTCTGTTTCAGGCCCACCTTGTCTTCGATGATAACTGCCGAAATGCCGAGACGTTCGAGCGTACGCACCGTGAAGCCGAAGTGTTCTACCTTTCCACCCGTATCGCCGTCAAAGATGACCGGCTTGGTCGTGACTTCGAGCGTGTCGTTCAGGTCGTGCAGGCGGGTCGTGAGGTCCACTGCCTCGATATCGGGCTTACCCTTGCTGGTAGAATCGGTAAGGGAAGAAGACCACATGCCGTCGAATTCGCGGACGCAGCCGTCGATTTCGACGCTGGTATGTTCGGCAATAAGGCCCGTAAGGCCGTTGTGCGATTCCAGAATGCGGACAATTGGCTTTGCCGCAATCAGACGGCGTAGTGCAGAAAGTCTTGCCTGCGGCGTGGTGCCCAGGCTGTCCATTTCCTTCTTGAGACCCGTAGAGGTGATGCCCTTGGTATACGGGATTTCGATGACCTTGCCGCCCTGGGCTTCCATGACCTTGAAGACTTCGTCACGGATGAACTTGTCCGGTCCGTAAAGCCAGTCGTCGCCGTGGATAATGTAGTCGGGCTTGTATTTTTTCAGGTTTTCGACGTAGCTCCATTCGTCTTGCGGAACCACCTTGGAAACCCCGCGGATATTCTCGATTACATTCTTACGCTGTTCGTAGTTCAGGTAGGGAAGGCGCTTATGGGTTGCAATTGCCTTGTCAGTAAAAAGTCCAATCATCACGTCACCGTACTTGGCACCTTCATTGATAATGTTGATGAGGCCTGGGTGCATGATGTCACCGATCATTCCTAAGTAAACTATTTTTGGCATAAAAACCTTTTATATTACAAATATTTTTTTAAGAACCAAAGTGGTTGCATTTTTTGAAAAGAAAATATCTTAACTGGTTATTAAATATACATCTGTGGGCGCCCTATTGTCAAGCGATATGCATGCGAAAAGCCCTGTTCGCTGTTTGTTTTTGTTCTTTCTTGGAACCGTTAAATATCGGTATGATTAGATTTTAAGATTTAGTTTATTGCTGTTTTTATCCAGCCAATCAAGACGGTTGATGTACCAATTGCGAAAATCAGTGTATGCGTTGGTGTATGATGAATAACCCTTATGATGAAGAGGGTTGAGGAAACTTTCTAATTTATGCCATTTTTTTTCTTCATTTACGTAAGGATGTTCTAAAAGCATACCTATACTCGTTATCGAGGCTGCATAATTTTTTATGATTGGGCTCATTTCTTTCCAAATTGAATCTGCATATTGGGAGAATGATTTGTTCTTGAAAAAAGGGAGCAACCATATTTTTTTTTGCCTAAAACCATCTGTAGGAATTGTTGCATTTATATCCCATCCTGGATATCCATATGCCGCATCCATGTCCCATAGTGGGCCCATTTCAACTAAACCATTTTCTCGTACAATTAAGAATGAACTAGTATAGTAAGCGTCAAGATTTTTGCTGAATTCCTGAAGCCAAAAATATTTAGTGAATTTTTCGGCATCTATCCATTGACTGTATTCATCTCCTTTGGAAACCTTATCACTAGAAATGAATTTTTGAAAGTTATCAAGGTGCTCGGTAACTTGTTTAAGCGCTTTTTCATTGGCGTTCTTGGGCCAATGAATTTTGAATGGATATGTAAATCCGTCTACATAAATTGTCTGGTCGTTGGCTTTTGTTTTTGCATCAATTTCTAACAAAAAATCGTTATCGTTAATTGCTACTCGGTGTGTTGTTTTTTTTATGGTCTCCGTAAATGCGTAGATTCCTTGGTAATTATTGTTAAGGTATAGCTCTATAAAGTGTATTTGCGGATTCCATGTGTCGCTGATTTCGTGAAATAACTTATATGAAATGTAATTTTTCAGCATGCTTTTGTCTGCGTAATTGGCAATGAGCGCCCACTCACGATCTTTGTGGATGCCAAATAAAGATTCTTTTGTGTTGAATTTGATTTTATAACTTTTCTTTGGAGAATGGGTCCACGAGCTATTCCCTCTTCCTCTTATAGTCAGCTCCATCACTTCGCTTTCGGGGGCGTCCGCGCCCCATACTTGCAGCTTGGCGGGGATCTCTGTTTCGCGGTCCTTGATTTCGCGACGGTTCTCGGTCTCGATGACTATCCGCGGGATGCCCGCGTAGGGGTATTCAGTGTCGTCCAGGGGGATGTATTTTGTGATGCTGGGTGACTGTTCCTGCGTGGCTCCCGAAGCCGGTGTTGCGCTGTGGGCCGTCTCGCGCACGTTGAATGCGTTCTCGGAGGGGAAT
>NZ_CALEFV010000245.1 GCF_937877005.1 uncultured Fibrobacter sp.
TGGCCAAAGCTGTTTACACTACTCAAAACATTGCAATGTTTACATAAAAAAACCGTCCCCATCGAGGACGGTTTTCCACAACGAATTAAGCAAGAAATTTTTTAGTCTACACCCTTCGCCTGAACCACCTTTCCCAGCGGTTCAAACGAATGACCCTTGACATCAAAGGGCAGGCGATCTTCGCGAATCGTCATTTTCACGAACATGTTTACCGCAGCCGAAACAGTAATTCCAACGGAATCACAGAAAGTTTCAAACTTTTTCTTTGTTTCGTCTTCCATTCTTACGCTTACTATTGCCATAGTTCTTTCCCTTCAAAAAGCTTTTTTAACAATAGTTTATTTTTTTCACGTTGTCAAATTCGCAACGATTATTTTTTTCATACAAAATAACATTCGTTTCGCAATAAATTTTGCATGCACGCCCAATTGTCATACATTGTTAATACAGATTATTTTCCACATCTTTCTTTTTCACAAAAAAACTGCTTTTTTAACAAAAGCAGTTTATCTAAAAAATTTCATATAAAAATTATTTACCTTCCGGCAAACTGGTCGCCAAACTTCAATTCGGTTTCTTTGGCTCCATTCAGATTTATCAAGCGATTCGGATCAAAGCACATTGATTTCACAACACCATTTCTCAACACCTCAAGGCGCTCAAAAAATTCTTGCGGAGTCTGCGCAGTAAGCAACGTCTGTCGCACATGCATACCGACTTCGTCACCACATCCTTCTTGGCAAAAGCCCTTGCAGAGTCTTGCGCCCAACTGTTTCAGGCGGCCTAGCGCCCCCATTTCAGTAGAGCCGTCTTCAAGTTTGAACTTGTAGTAAAGCGGGAACACGTCGAGTGCTTCCATCGCAGTAATTTCATGTGCGGGCTTACCTTCCCAGGCATCGGCAATCTGTCCGAAAATCCACGGGTTGTGCATGGCGCCGCGGCCAATGGACACGCCCGACACACCATAGGTTTCAATGCGCTCGCGGGCTACTGCCACACTGTTCACGTCGCCGTTGCCAATCACGGGAATTTTGGCCGCGGCCGCGACCTTGCCAATCCATTCCCAGTTGGCAAGGCCGTTGTACCCCTGCAAGCGGGTACGGCCATGCACCGTGAGCATTTCGACGCCTTCGCCCTCAGCGATTTTAAGCGTTTCCATCACGTTAATGCTCTGGTCATCCCAGCCGATTCGGCACTTGAGCGTCAGCGGAATATCAACACTCGAAGAATCCAGTGCAGCACGAACGTCATGCAAAATCTCCTGCAGGCGGGGCAGGTCGCGCAAAAGGCCTGAACCGCTTCCCTTCCCCGCCACCTTCGGTGCCGGGCAGCCCGCATTCACCTCGATAAACTCCGGATGAAGGTTTTCGGCTATCTTTTTAGCGGCAGCGGCCATCTTGTCTGGGAACCGCCCAAAAATTTGGACACCAAAGGGGCGTTCTTCAGGAAAGAACTTCAGTTGCTTGTGGCCATCCAGGCAAAAAACGGCATCGCCGTCCGTCGGAACGAACTCCGACACCAGAAGTCCCATGCGATTTTTCGACAAAAAACGGCAAAGTCTCCGGAACGGAGCGTCTGTCACCCCATCCATGGGACTCAGTATCGTGTTCGGAAAAATCTCCAAATTCCTGAGCTTGAAACTTTTCAACATATTAACAACATTTATCCACAAAGATTCCGCAACAAGAGCCCCAAAAAAATATTTAATTTCATCTTGACCGGTACTCTAACTCTTTGATAAACCTATATTTAGGGCGTGGCAAATATAACTAAACAAGCACTGATTCAAGAAATCGCCAAGTCCACCGGATTTGTGCGCAACGACATCAAGACCGTCATCGAGCAGTTCCTCGACCTTCTGGGTGAAAAGCTGATCGAAGGCAACACGATTGAGATCCGCGGCTTCGGCACCTTCGCCTGCAAGCCCCGCAAGGC
>NZ_CALEFV010000246.1 GCF_937877005.1 uncultured Fibrobacter sp.
GGTTTTGATGATTATCGGCGCGATTGCGATGAAGGGAAATCCGTTCTTTACTCAGCCGCGTCCGGGTAAAGATGAACGAATTTTTAAGCTCATCAAATTCCGGTCCATGACAAACGAGCGGGATGCTTCGGGAAAATTGTTGCCGGATGATGTACGCCTGAATTCTTACGGCAAGTTCCTGCGCAGCACAAGCCTCGACGAACTTCCGGAACTTTTCAATATACTGAAGGGCGATATGTCCGTTATCGGGCCACGTCCGCAGCTTGTGCGAGACATGGTCTTCATGACCCCGGAACAGCGTAAGCGTCATACAGTGCGTCAAGGTCTCAGTGGGTTAGCACAGGTTAATGGCCGCAATGCCGTGACCTGGGAAACAAAGATTGATTTTGATCTCAAATACATCGAACATATTACGTTCTGGGGCGATATCAAGATTATTTTCGTCACACTTTACAAGGCTTTTTTCAAACGCTCCGATATTACCGAAGAAAACTGCGACACGGCCACCGATCTTGGGGACTATTTGCTTGCTCAAGGCCGTATAACGCAAGAAGAATACGACCGCGGACAAAAAGAAGCCAAAAGATTGATTGAGGAGGCCATGTGATATGTACGGCCTCGTATCCATCATCATGCCCAGTTACAATACGGCACCGTTTATCGCTGATTCGATTCGGTCTGTTTTGGCTCAGACCTACTCGAACTGGGAACTGATTATCGTTGATGATGCAAGCCCAGATAACACCACTGATGTCGTGAACAGAGTCATCCAAAGTGGATTCAACGACATGTGTCATTCTGAGCTATACGAAACTAAGAACTTTAGTTCTCAAGTTGAGTTATGCCCTTTGGGTAGTAGCGAAAGCGGAGTCGAAGGATCTAATTTTGAAAAACGAATCCATTACATAAAGAACCGTCAGAATAGTGGTGCAGCCTTCAGTCGCAACCGAGCTCTGCGCGAAGCAAAGGGCAAGTGGATAGCCTTCCTCGATAGCGATGACCTGTGGACACCCGATAAACTGGAAAAGCAATTAGCCTTTATGACGGCGAATAACTATGCCTTCAGTTATACCCGCTACGAAGAAATAGATGAAAATGGCAAGCCTTTAGGTATAGTGGTTGGTGGACCGAAACATATCTCTAAAATGGGCATGTACAATTATTGCTGGCCCGGTTGCCTTACCGTGATGTATAATCGCGAGGTGGTAGGCGATATCCAGATTGCGAACATTCAAAAAAACAATGATTACGCCATGTGGCTGAAGGTATGCCGCAAGGCAGAATGCCATTTGCTTAGCGAGAATCTTGCGCTATATCGTCAACGCGATTATTCCATCTCGAGTCATGGATATTTTTATCTTATTAAATGGCACTACAAGCTTTTCCGAAATGCCGAGGGTATGAATGTCGTTTGTTCGCTATTAAATACCATTCGAAATATATTCTTCGGTGTATGGAAAAAAATAAGGTATGTGAGGCGGGGATAGGATTGGTGAAATATTTAATGGTGGACATATCTGGCAAAGTACCTAAGTATGACATTGCTTTATGTGAAGCTCTAACAAAATGCTTGAATCACGATACTAGCTTGACTTTGTTGGCTGCAAATATTGAACCTTCAAATTTATCATGCAGCGTCAAACGATTAATCAGTCTTGTTCCTAAGAAATTTCAAAATAGTGAAAATATTGTCAAACGCGCTATTAAAGCTCTTGAAGGCTTATTGAATTACTGCAGATTGGTTGCATATACATTGTTGCATCAACCCCAAATCATTCATTTTCAATGGCTCCCTTTTTTGGAGGTTTCTTCTATTGAACGCATTTTCTTGCGGTTGATCAAGACCGTCTCGCCTAAATCTAAGATTTGGTTGACGGTTCACAATATTTACCCGCACAATAGCAGTGAAAATACCCGTGAAAGGTATAAGGCCCGCTTTGCAATGGTAGAAAAATTCTTCGACTTGTTTATCTTGCACCTACAGACATCAAAAACCAATTTTTGCAATGAATTTGGAATAGACGAAGTACGCTGCAAGGTAATTCCCCATGGAGTCTTTGTCCCCAAGGGTTTGAATATTACACGCCATGAACGGGGTAAAAAACTCCGTCTTGTCATGTTCGGGAATCAGAGCTACTATAAGGGCACGGATATTTTGGTCGATGCCATAGCCATGTTGCCCAAAGTAGTCCAAGACCAGGTAACCACGACAATTGTCGGTCAGACATCAGACGATTACCTGAAGATTTTGCATGAAAAAGCAACTAGCGTGGATATCAAATTTATCCCGAAATTCGTCCCGGACGAAGTTTTAAATGGGATTATCCTTGAATCCGATGTGATTGTCCTTCCATATAGGGAAATTTCACAAAGTGGTGTTCTTTTGCTGGCATTGCATTTTGAACGGCCAATTATCTGTTCAGACTTGCCGAGTTTCAAGGAAACGCTGGACGGCTACAACAGCGACCTGTTTTTTGAGGAAAATTCGCCCAAAGACCTCGCCAGAGTCATTACCCGCATGGTTTCGGAACCAAGTCTCGATGGAACGGATGTTCAAGCACTGAAAAAAAAGTATTCTTGGGAAAATATTGCAACCCATTATAAGCAGGCTATGAAATGCGCTTGATTTCGATATTTCCATATGCGTATATTTTAGGGTGGATATTTTTATCCTTTTTACCGTATGTGTACTATTCGACTAAAGCGTATGTCGCATTGTTGTTTTTTTTAGCAATTTTAGCTCTTTCATATACAATCTATTTTGTTGCAAATTACAGGCTTATACCTTTTTTTAAGGGTTTACTTGTTTTTGTTGGCTTTTTATCGGTTTATGGATTGATTCATCTTGTTGTTAGTGACCCTATATTTTGTATCGCAGGAGATACTTATATTGAAACAAATCGTTATCTTTTGTGGTTATTTAATTCAATGTTAACTGTAGTTCCAATATATATTTTTACTTGTAAAGGTTTGTTGAATGAGCGCATTATGAAAATTTTATTTTTTGTAATTCTCGGAGCATCAATATTAGCTTTTCATGTAACATATCAGCAGATGCTGCTTGAAGCCGCATTGATCGATTCTATACAAGAAGAGTTTACGATTACGACAATATATATTCTTTTAAGTATTCTTCCCCTTGTATTTCTATTTAAAAAACAGATTTTTTTGCAATTTTTGTTACTTGTAGTTTTTTTCATTTTCTTTATTTTGAGTGCCAAAAGAGGTGTCATTTTATTGGGTAGCATCTCAATTTTATTTATCATGTGGGGAATTCTTTCAGAATACTCTATAAGGAAAAAAACAATATTTTGTCTTGTTTCGGTACTTGTTTTAATTGGCTTGTATCAGTTTACGATGCATCAACTTGAAACAAGTTCATATCTTGCGGGGAGATATCAAGATACATTGGATGGGTATTCTAGCCAAAGGGATGTCTACTTGGCGACAATATTTAATTATATGGAAAATAACTTTTCTATACGATCTTTTTTATTTGGAATAGGTGCTCAGGGAACGCTCTCCGTAAATGTATCGTTTGCACATAATGATTGGGTAGCTATTTTGCTGGAGCAAGGTGTAATAGGGTTGTTGTCTTATGTGCTTTTTTGGATTGGATTTCTTTATACATGGATTAAATCATGGAACCATAGCAGAGAATCGTTTGTGGCTATAGGTTCTTTAGTCATTATTGGTTTTGGAAAAACATTTTTTTCAATGTTCTATTTGCCTATTGCCGAAGGCGTGATAATCGCTTCTGGCTTTTATGCAATAGCTTTAGGATATTACCTTGGAAAAACATTTCCGCAGTATAGCACTGAACAAATACGAAACATTAAACTTCGCCGAAAAATGATAGGATAAAAATATGCTAGTCAGTATCGTTATTCCGGTCTACAAAGTTGAAAATTTTTTGTCAAACTGTATTGAAAGTGTTTTGCGACAGACTTTCAAGGATTTTGAACTGATTCTTGTGGATGATGGCTCCCCGGATAATTGTGGTAAAATATGTGAAGATTACGCCCAGAATGATTCCCGAATAAAGGTCATTCATCAGTCAAATGGAGGTCTCTCTGCGGCTCGAAATAGCGGAATAGACATTGCCAAAGGCGATTATTTGACTTTTATTGATAGCGATGACTTTGTTTTTCCGCATTATTTGGAAACTTTGGTGAAAATGTGTCGGGATAATGATGCCGATATGTCTGTCTGTGGCTTAGTTCGCTGTTCTGCCAAGGATTCATTAAGCGATGTTTTTGAAGATGTGTCAAAAATGGATTTCAAAATTTTCGCTGAAAACAAGATGGATTTTCTATTTTCTACAAAACAGATGTATACAACGGCGTGGGGTAAACTCTATAAGCGGTTTATTTTTGATACACTAAGGTATCCGGTCGGTAAACATCATGAAGACCTTTTCGTCACATACAAGACAATCCATTTGGCGAATAAGGTCGTTATTTGTGATTATCCGGGATATGTTTACCGAATGAATGAAAAGAGCATCGTTAATGAGTCCTATACGCCCCAAAAATGGCATACAATCGAGGCTTGCTTGGAAAGGGGGCAATTTATTGAACTGAATTATCCTGAGCAAAAAAAATATGCTTACCGTGCCGTTGTCTATTATTGTAATCAAATCTTAATTTCGATGGCAAAGTCGCAAGTCTGTGATAAAGAAGCCTTGGATCGTCTGCAAAGGCTGTATCGCAAGTACATTTGGTATTATATTTTTCATAAGAGCGCGATGCTTGGTAAGGGTTTTGCACTTGTTTCGTTTGTGAATGTAAAGATTACTTATTTCCTTACAAAACTTTTTAATGGTTAAATATGCCCCAGATATCTGTAATTGTTGCAGTCTATGCCGCTGAAAAGTATTTGAGGCAATGTCTAGAAAGTTTACTCAACCAAACATTTCAGGATTTTGAGGTTGTTTTGGTTGACGATGGCTCAAAGGATGATTCTGGTAAAATTTGCGATGAATTTGCGGAAAAAGATTCGCGAATAAAGGTTGTGCACAAAGAGAACGGTGGCGTTGCATCTGCGCGGCAATGTGGTTTGGAAAATTCAATAGGCGAGTACGTAATTCATGTGGACCCTGATGATTGGATAGAACCAGTGATGCTTCAGGAGATGTTGCAGAAGGCTGTCGAAGACTCGTCGGATATGGTCATCTGTGATTTCATGAAACATGAGAATGATACAAGTATTCGCCTCCCGCAAGAGCCCGAATCTTTGGATGCAAGAAATGTCATGCGGGAGTTTTTTCAGAATTTGCACGGATCGTGTTGCAATAAGCTTGTAAAACGAAGTTTGTTTGGTAAATACAAGATTTCTTTCCCATTACATATGACTGTCTGGGAAGATCTTTTTGTATGCGTGATGCTGACTATGCATAATATTCGCATATCTTATATTCCTAAGGCTTTCTACCATTATCAGTGCTCTGTAAACGAAAATAGCTTGGTAAATCAAGTTTCTATGCGAAAAATCGATTCCATGCTTTTCTTTATTCACCATTTTGAAGCGTTATCAGATTTCGATAAAAAATTGTTGAATAGAAACAAAATTGATGTTAAAAGATGTCTTTTCATGAGGAAGGGGATAACAAAAAAAGAATTTTTTGCGATGTGTTCCGATGTCAATGAGTTGTATGTCTCAAGGTTTGCCGGATTTAAGAAGATTGATTCCCTAATACGCTTTGCATTGGTTCATTCGTGGTTCCTATCGCGCGTTCTTCTCTTTGCTTGGCGGACAAGGCGTATTCTTTTGAGGTCAATATGAAGATAGCTATTGTCACGCAACCTCTGTTGAATAATTATGGCGGTGTTATTCAGAACTATGCTCTGCAGAAGATTCTAGTGGATTTGGGTCATGTTCCGATTACACTTGATTGCCGCTATAAGCCGGTGCCTTGGTGGATTTACTTGCTTTCATGGCTTAAAACATTGCTTTGTCTTTTTATTCCTGGAAAAAAAAGACCTTTTGCCAAGGTCAAGCCAATTGAAACAAGGCTTGATGTTTTCGAATCTTTTATAACCAAACATATTTCCACGACTATTCCTGTAACGAATATATCGAGTCTTTCGAACATCATGCACAATATGGATGCATTTGTTGTCGGAAGTGATCAGGTATGGCGACCTAAGTATGCTCCTGATCTTGGAGACGCATTCCTTCGCTTTTTGAAATCGTCAGATGTTCGCCGTATTTCCTATGCAGCGTCTTTTGGTGTAGATTATTGGGAGTATTCTTCGAAGCAAACAAAAATTTGTTCCAAATTGGCAAGAAAGTTTAATGCCATCAGTGTTCGTGAAGAATCCGGTGTAAAATTGTGTAAAGAAAATTTTGGAGTTGATGCGACCTGGGTTTTGGACCCAACATTATTACTGAAAAAAGAGGATTATGCAGAAATTTGCAAGGATGTTCATTTTGAAACTAAACAGGTTTTAGCGGCATATGTTCTGAATATCGACGATTCTATTTTGAAACTATGTAAAACGATTGCCAAGGAAAGAGGCTTAGAATTGAAGTTTTTCTCGGCAGATACCAAGGCGAATCTTTCAATTCCCGAATGGCTTGCCATGTTCCGAGATGCTTCCTATGTGATTACTGATTCCTTCCACGGTACGGTCTTTTCCATCATTTTTGGGAAAGAATTCAAGTGCCTTTATAACGAAACCCGTGGCTCGGCCCGCTTTGAATCCCTGTTGAATTTGTATAATTCCGGAAAACTGGAAGAAATGCGTCAATTCTCCCTAAACTGGCTGAAGGACGCTCTGGAATCGTAAATGCCCAAGTCCCAGCTTAAAATAGGCGCGCTGCTGTCTTACGTGGTACTGGCCCTCCAGAACCTGGTCGGGCTTGTGTATACCCCGTTCATGCTGCGCATGATGGGCAAGTCCGAATACGGACTGTACTCTATCGCGGCATCGATAGTCGCCTATTTGACCATCCTTGACCTAGGTTTCGGCAATGCCATCGTGCGCTATACGGCGAAATACCGTGCAGAAGGCAAGCAAGAAGAGCAGTACCGGATGTTCGGGATGTTCTTTCTGCTCTATTGCGTTATAGGCATTATTACACTTGTTGTTGGCGGCGTACTTTATTTAAATGCGGAAAACATATTCGATGCGTCCATGACGGCGATCGAACTGCAACGTACCAAGTGGATTCTTGTGCTGATGGTCGCAAACCTGGCCATCACTTTCCCGTTCAGCCTTTTCGGCTCCATCATCACGGCCTACGAGCAGTTCGTGTTCCAGAAGGTCGTCGCCATTGTCCGTATTATACTGAATACTGCGACGATGGTTGTCTTGCTGACCATGGGATACAGGGCCGTCGCCATGGTTGTCGTGGCCACCATCTTCAATGTGGTTACTCTGGGGATGAACTTCTGGTACTGTAAGCATTACCTGAAGATCAAGTTGAAGTTTACCAAGTTCCAATGGGGATTCCTAAAGGAAGTCTCCGTTTACTCCTTTTGGATATTCCTGAACGCAATTATGGATCGCATATATTGGAGTACGGGTCAGTTCGTACTTGGAGCTTATGTCGGCACGGCCGTGGTCGCTGTATACGCCGTTGCGATACAGCTGGAACAGATGTATATGAGTTTTTCTACGGCCATCAGCGGCGTTTTCTTGCCCAAGGTTACCGCCATGGCGGTTATGGATTCCGACGGGAAGGCTATTTCTGACTTGTTTATCAAGACGGGGCGGATCCAGTACTGCATAATGGCACTTGTTCTTACGGGATTCTTCTTGTTTGGTCGCCAGTTCATCTGCCTGTGGGCAGGGGAGGGCTACGACGACGCCTATACGATCGCGATGTTGTTCTTTATTCCCCTGACCATTCCTCTGTGCCAGAATTTGGGCATCACGATTTTACAGGCCCGCAACCAGATGAGATTCCGCAGCCTGCTGTACTTGTTCATATCGTTGACGAGCCTTGGCGCTCAGATTCCACTCTCGAAGTATTATGGTGGTATCGGGTGTGCGGTAGCCATTGCCGGAGCATTGATTTTGGGGCAGGTTATTATTATGAATGTCTATTACCAGATTAGACAAAGAATAGATATTGTCCGTTTTTGGTTTGAAATCCTTAAAATGTCAATAGTTCCGGCTATCCTGACCGGAGCGGCTTACTATGCGTTGCAACAATTCGTCCTTGATTCCATATTGGAGTTGTGCCTCGGCATTATTCTGTATTTGCTGGTTTATCTGCCTTTGTTCTTCGCCCTTTCCATGAATGCCTATGAACGTGATTTGATTTTGCAACCGGTAAAAAGGCTGCTAAAAAAAGGATAGTTTACAACATGCGCATTTCTTATTTTGATTTTTTGAGAAGTGTTGCCATATTGATGGTTGTTTTTATCCATTGTTTTGGTTTCTGCTATACCAGTTCGGATATTTCAATTCCAGTAATTATTGTTCGAAATTTGATGAATGTCGCTGTACCGCTGTTCTTTGCGATTTCAGGATATTTCCTCGCATCTAAGCAGATGGAAAATGGCGGATATGTTCAATTTTTAAAGAGGCAAATACCTCGGGTTTACATACCTGTTTTATTCTGTTCTCTTTTCTTTTTGTTTGGCGATTTATCAAGTGTTTTTTCACTAAAGCCGTTCATAAAGTTTTTTTCTTGTGGTTATTCTGTATATTATTTTATCGCTGTCATTATCCAATGTTATTTATTGCTTTGGTTTTTAAAAAAACATGTCTCATTATTCTCGCTAAAAGTCTTAATCTTTTTAGGCTTAATTTGGTGGAGTATAATCCATTATTTGCTCGGCATTTACATGGGAAGAACCGTTCCGCTTATTTTGTATGCTGGTAATTTTGTTCCTTGGGGACTGTTTTTTGTAGAAGGTCTTTATTTTGGATCAAGGAAGAATGCTACAGAGTCGTTAAAACTTTCTGTAATCGTTGGTTTGTCTATTGTTTTGTTCGTTTTGTCTGTTGTAGAGTCCTATTTTATTATGGAGAAAACTCAGACTTTACAGGGTTTAGGACAAAAGGCGAGTATTTTTTGTTTTAATGCCTTTTTATGTA
>NZ_CALEFV010000247.1 GCF_937877005.1 uncultured Fibrobacter sp.
AGCGTCGCGCCGGCGTTCAGGCGGATGTTCCCGAGCTCGGAGCCCATCAGGTCGAATACCCTGTAGCTGCCCGCGGCCCTCGCGAAAGCATTTGCCATGCCCGCTGCTCCGGCGGCGATTTTCGGCACAATGCCCGTGGTTCCGTTCCTGATGTCCTCGGCGCTGCCTTCGCTTTCTCCAAAGGCAATCCAGTCGAGGTTCACGTAGTCGCTTGTCACCATCACCTTGAGCACGTGCTCGCCCGTGATGAGTTCCTTGGTGGTCGTGCCCTTGAAGGTGCCGTAGGTGTCGAAATCCCCGGTGCCCGCGAGCGCGAGCGTGTCGGTAATCGGCTCGTCGTCCATGAACAGGCGCACGCCCGTGTTGTCCATGCCGCTTGCGTAGCTGAGTTCGAAGGGGAGCTTGCCACCCGCCTGCACATTCACGGTGTATTCAAGCCATTCGCCCTTCTGCGTGTAGCCCACGGCAAATCCGTCGCCGTTCTTCACGATGTCCACGCGGTCTTCGCGGTATTCGCCGCCCTGGTTCTTGGTATCCATGTCGTAGTAGGCCTTGCCGGCACCGCCCACGTCGTAGTTCTCGAAGTCGATGAAGTTGGCCGTGCCCTCGACCTTTGCGCCCACGACCGGCGCGTCGCATTTTGCCTCGGGGTCGCCGAGTTTCGCCTTGCAGAACGGTCCCTGCGGAATGGTAGTCTTGCTGTCCTCGAATTCCCAGTAGTCTGCCTCGAAATCGCCCGCGAACACGAAGAACACGTCGTGCTTGCCGAACGCACCAGTCAGCGGCACTGTCACCAGGCCATCTGCGCTAAATTCCGCCTTGCCGACGATTTCGCCATCCACCTTGTCCAGGCGCACGGTGATGCTCGACGCCTTCTTGACGCTCAGCACCGACGCCGAGAAGCTTTCCGCGCCCGCGTCGCCGAATTCCACGCCGCTAATCTTGGTGTATTTCCCTTCGGAAAGATTGGTGATAACCGTATTGCCGGCAGCACCGCTCTTGCGGACTCTCACATCTTCGCCCCAGGACATGGTTTCCGCTTCCACGCGCTTGTACGGGTCGAAATCTTCCAGTTGGGCCACGCCATTGTCCGGCCAATAGTCAATTTTTTGAATAGTGCCGTCGGCGTTATACTTCATTTCGGAAAGGCCGACAGAACGACGCTCCTTGTGCTGGTATTTCTGGCCCATCTTCTCGGACTTGTAACGCCAAAGTTCGTAATTCAGGCCGAAAACGTAGGATTTCCCCTTGAAATCGATGATACCCGGGTGGTTTCCGTTACTGCGCGAAGAATGCGGCATGATGTCGCCCTTGTAGGTCCAGGGGCCCGTAATCTTGTCGCTCATGGCATACCCGATACCTTCCGCACAGCAGGTCGATGCGAAAGTCATGTAGTAATGGTCGCCGTGCTTATAGACCCAGGGCCCTTCCTGGTAATCCTTGATCTTGGGGTAGGTGACGATGGAGCCCTGAGTACTAATCATGTCCTTGTTCAACTTGATCATGTACAAGTCGGGGTTGCCCCAGTACATGTAGGCCTGCCCGTCGTCGTCAATCCAGACGGTAGGGTCGATATCGTTCCAGTGCTCGCGCTGCCAGACCAGGGCCTTGTTCAAAGGTTCCTTGAAGGGGCCGTAAGGGTTGTCCGCCACCAAGACGGAAATGCCGTTGCCGTGAATGGGGACGTACATGAACCACTTGCCGTCGCGCTCGATGACCTGTTCCGCCCAGGCCCCGTTGGTTTTAGAGGACCACTTGATGTCGCCCAGGCTCGCTACGGCTCCGTGGCTGGTCCAGTTGACCATGTCCGTGGAAGTGTGCAACAGCCAGTCGTACATCATGAACCCGTCGGCATTGTCCTCGTCGTGGGTCGTGTACAGGTAAACCGTATCCCCATGGACATAGGGCGCCGGGTCCGCCGTATAGTTCGTCGTGATTACAATTTTCTGAGCGAAACCCGTACAAGCCAAGGCCAATACGGAAGAAACGAATAAGATATATTTCATCTTAATCTCCAAACATCGTTAAAACACCGAGAATAAAGATATATCGCGAAAAGCCCCGCGGAATACCACGGGGTTAACTTATCATTGACATTTTTACAAAGGTGGGGGAGGAATCTAGTCGATAAGGAAATCCCCGACATCGGGGATATCCAGGAAGATATTGTCTAGGCAGATGTTGAATTTGGTGGATTCATTCTTTTCGTATTGGACGACGCCCGTGTACTGCTCGCCATTGGCATCATATTTATAGCGTGTCGTAAAGTTCCCTGCGTTTTCATCTTTGCAGAACTCGCTGTTCAGCACGGAGGCGCTTTCGTATGTGCCTACGCAGGTATCGCCCTTGGCAATAATCTCGATAGTAGCCAGACGGCGGCTTTCGGAGAAATTCTCGTATTTCTTGACATTCACGACGACCGTTATGGAGTCATCGAGGGTGAAGGTTTCGCCTGTTGCGCTCTGTTCCTTCAGCTTGATCCTTTTCAGATCCTTCCTCTTTTCGCTTTGCGAGTAGAAAATGCTGCCAATCTGGGGACTGTAAATGGAACCTTCTTCCAGGTATTCAAGGAGCTTGTTCCTGAACAATGTCTCGGTGTAGTTCAGCTCCAGAACGCGGCTTTTGCGCGTGTAGGCTAGAGAGTTTCCCGAAAACTTCAATTCGTACTTGTAGCCATTTACATAAAAGCCATCTTCGGTTTCCTGGTCACAATAGATGCTTTGAACGATGCTGCTGTACTGGCAAGCCATACTTTTCCATGTGCCGTCGAGCTTGCCGGATTTTCCGCCGACGTACATGCGTCCGGTCGTCGCAAATTCCGGCTCGAGGGAAGAGTCTTCATCGGAATCTCTCTCCATTCTAAAGATGACCAGCGTGTCGCCCAGGAATTCGTATTTGACGGAGTCGATGGAGGGAGCCTTTTCGACCGATTTCCATTCGTATTTTCCGTTTTCCTGAACGCAGTCCTTGTCGTTCTCGTCGATTACTTCGAGCTTGATAACTTGTGATTTTTTATTGACCGTGATGTCGTAGGTAATTTCGATGTTGTCCAGATCAATTTCGGTGTCTTCGCCATTGCGACCGTTATTGGCGCTAGAACTGGAACCGTCATCACCGCAGGCTACAAAAAACATGCCTGCGAACAGCAGGCTGGCGCAAATGTATTTTTTTAAAGCGCACATGGGGGAGGGGCTCATTTCCCGGAAGAGACGATGACCTTTGCGGTCTTCAAGATTTTGTTCTTGAGCTTGTAGCCCTTCTGGAACACGGTGACCACGTGGCCTTCGGGCACGGTCTCGCTGGGCTGCTGCATCAGGGCTTCGTGCATGTTCGGGTCGAATTCCGCACCGGTCGGGTCGATTTGCTCGAGGCCCGCGTCGGTAAGAATCTTCGCGAACTGGTTGTAGATCATCTGCATTCCCTTCTCGAAGGCTTCCAAATCCTGGGCCTTGTTTTCGCTGGCGAAGGCGCGCTCGAAGTTGTCCTGGACTTCGGAGAGTTTTTCCAGGAGCTTGCCGTTCGCCGTCTCGATGAGTTCGAGCTGTTCCTTGGCGGTACGACGGCGGTAGTTGTCGAATTCGGCCATCAGGCGCAAGTTGCGGTCGTTTGCATCGGCCAGGGCGGCCTTGAGGGCTGCGGTCGGGTCTTCGGCAGCGGGTTCCGCGGGCTTTTCAGCAGATTCGGTTGATGCTTCTTTTTGGATTGCTTCGTCGCCTTGCTTCTCGCAATGACGTTCTGCGGCATCAGCCTTGTTGGCCTCGGCCTCCATCTTCATTGCGTCTTCGGCGGCCTTGAGCACATCTGCTTCGAATTTTGCCTTTTCTTCTGCGGTCGGTTCCTGCTGATTCAAATCTTCTGCCATTTCAATACATTCCTGTTTAATCGTCCACCGGGATTATTGCCCACGGGACATCTGTTTTACATTTTTCGTGCCAAAGATAGCAAAAATTATGCCAATTTAAAGCGGGGAAAAACCGTTTCATAATAAAACAAAAAACATAGCACGCGAATAATGATTTTTCGCGCAATTGGATTATTTGTCAATGCGAATTGCTCACAAACACGGCTCAGGTCGCGTTTTTCTTTTTATTTTCGGATTGTTGTTTATTATGGGGTGATCTATGAATTCACGCAAGCTTTGGTTTGCGGCATTTGCCGCATCCTTTTCCGTAGTTTCGGCTTCGGCAGCCACGCTCCCGACCGCGACAGAAATCTTCAACAAGATGGGCTTCGGCATCAACATCGGCAACACTATGGAGGTTCCGGGCAACCCGACAGCCTGGGGCAACAAATTCCCGTCGGAGGCCTACATCGATTCGGTGAAGGCGGCGGGCTTCAGCACCATCCGCATCCCGTGCGCATGGGATAGCCACGCGAAGGACGGCGTCATCAGTCAGAGCTGGATGGATTCCGTGCAGGTCGTGGTGGACCGCTGCATGCGCGCTGGCCTCATCACCATCCTCAACATCCACTGGGACGGCGGCTGGCTCGAAGAAAATCTCAAGGACGACAAGAAGTCCGAGGTGAACGCGAAGCAGAAGGCCTACTGGACGCAGATTGCCACGCATTTCAAGAACTACAACGAGCGGTTGCTCTTCGCGAGTGCGAACGAACCTGCGACAACCGACGATAATTACCGACACGAAACCGAGATCCTCGCGACGTACCACCAGACATTCGTGGACGCGGTGCGCGCGACGGGCGGCAACAACGCGAGCCGTACTCTAATTATCCAGGGGCCATCCACGAGCATCGACCGCTCGGTGGAAGTTTACCAGGTGAGCAAGCTCCCGAAGGACAACATCGAGGGCCGCCTGATGTTCGAAGTGCATTACTACGATCCGTACACGTACACGCTCCTGAACGACGTCGTGGACTGGGGCGCACAAGTTTACCCGCAGTACTATTGGGGTACGGGCGACAACCTTGCGAGCGGCAGCGGGGTAGTGCACAACTGCGGTTACAACGCCTGGGCGGGCGCGATGGGGGACCCCTGCACCAAGAGCCAGATGGACGCCTCGCTCGGCAAGATGAAGGCGAACTACGTGGAGAAGGGCGTGCCCGTGATTATCGGCGAGTTCGGCGCGAACGACCGCGTGGGCGTACTCTCCGGCAGCGACTATGACAGGCACCGCAAGGGCCGCCTTGCCTACTACGAATCGTTCATGAATTCTTGCAAGGCGAACAAGGTCGTGCCCATCGCCTGGGACACCGGCCACGAGGGCGAAAACAACATGACGATTATCCGCCGCCAGAGCGAGCCCGACGGTTCCGTGTTCGACAAGGACGTGCTCAACATCATGCGCAAGGCCTACGGGCTTGGCGATTACGTGAACAACGGCATCTCGCACGTGGACGACTTCGTGGAAGGCGGCACTCCATCATCGAGCTCCAGCGTCGCTTCGCCAGGTTCATCCAGCTCGGTACCTCTGTGCGACACGATGATTCCCGAATGTGGCTGGACGGGCATGCGCTCGGTGCCTTCTGCCACGGTAAAATTCTCCACAGGACTTGCCCGCGATGGAAGCATGCTCCGGGCATCTGCCAACATCCGCCTGTTCGACATGAACGGCAACCTGGTACGCAGCGCTGGCAAGAACATGAACCTGCAGGGACTGAACCGCGGGCTCTACGTGGCGAAAAGCGGCAAGGAATTCCTGAAAGTCGACATCAGGTAGGCGACACGAAAAAAAGCCCAAAAGGAGAACGGAGGTATAGAACCTCCGTTTTTTGACTAAATTTCGAATGTATAGTTTACATAATCCGCATTATCGGCAACACTAAGTAAAAGATACATATTTCAGATTTAAATTTTTTATATTGTTCTATAAAATTCAAAAGGCTTTTATGTTACCCAAGAACCCGTTAAACAGGCTTTTACTCACCATCAGTCTCGGAATTTTCCTTATAATTTCCGGTTGCGCCATGAGCAAAAAGCTGACAGCAGCCGATATTCTATCCAAGACAAAACTCGATTTTGAAAGCCTTGCTCTTGATTCCGCAACCATCAATAAGGACCTGTTCCCGCAATCGAGCGACCTTGTCAAGGGACTCCTACCAAACCCACACGTAGTGGCCCTGGTTCAGGACTTCGCCCGAGGCATTCTCGAAAAAGAAATCGGAAAGGCTCACCTGACCGTAGGACTTGTCGCCACGAATCAGGGCGAAGACACTCTATGGATCCGGAATGTGGTCGCCAACCTGGTCCTGGATTCGCTCATGGAACTCCCTGTGGGACTCCGTGACACTGTAACACTCGCCCCCGGTAAAAACAATCTCTACCTTGTCACCGATATGCCCATTGACCGTCGCATTTTCGGACTCAAGGATATACAGATTGTCCATATCGTCGGACACATTGATGTAGCGCTCAAGGCTCAGGACGAGGCGTTCACGCTCAATTTCAACATGGATCGTAAAATCAGTCCTGAAGAAAAACAGGCTCTCGCAGACAAGGCGCGGACCTCAGTACTGGACAATATCGTAAGCGACTGGGTCGATGCAATTAAATTTTAAAGGAAATCGATAATGAATCGTGAATTTGTACCCAATGATTTTGATGTAGACAATGTTAAAGAAGTCACTCGACTATTCTCGACGCTCCTCAACGAGGAAATCCTAAACAGTCCTGCAGCCCTTCGCCAGTGGATTCTAAAATGGAGCGAACTCGGATCCGTGCTAGCCGAAGTCTCCAGTCGCCGTTACGTGGCAATGACCGTGAACACCAAAGACGAGGCTGCAGCACAGGCTTACGAAAACTTCGTAAGCAATATCGACCCCATCATTAGCGAATTCGACGACAAGCTAAACAGGAAACTGATGGCACACCCAGCCAAGGATCAGCTTAAGGATGAATTCGGCGTATGGTTCCGAAGCGTTCAGGTTTCGCTAGACCTCTTCTCCCCCGACAACATTCCGCTCGAGACAGAAGAGACGATTGCCATACAGGCGTATCAGAAGATAACAGGCGGCATGAGCGTCGATTTTGACGGCGGCATCAAAACCATGCAGCAGATGAGCGCCTATCTCGAAAAGACAGACCGCGAACTTCGCGAAAAAGCTTTCCGTACCATGTGGGATCGCCGACTCCAGGACAAGGACGCTCTCGACATCTCTTTCGACAAGCTCTTCGGCATCCGCAACAAAATTGCAAAAAATGCGGGCTGCAAGAACTTCATTGACTACATATTCCTTGCAAAGCGACGCTTCGACTACTCCCCCGCCGACTGCAGGAACTTCCACGAAAGTGTGGAAAAAATTGTATTGCCACTACTCAAGGACATATACAAGAAGCGGGCCAAGAAGATGGGACTTGCGAAACTGCAACCATGGGATCTCGCAGTAGACCCATTGAACCGCGCCCCGCTAAAGCCCTACAAAAGCGGCGACGAGCTCATTGAGAAGGTGGACCAGATATTCGAGTCCATCCATCCGCAAGCGGGCAAATGGGCTCGCGAAATGCAAGCGAAAAAACTCATCGATCCGGACAGCCGCCTCGGCAAAGCTCCTGGTGGTTACCAAATCGGTTTCGACGAGAGCCGCCTTCCCTTCATCTTCATGAATTCCGCCGAGACAGACCGCGACATCTACACACTACTGCACGAATCGGGACATTCCTTCCACCAGTATGCCCTCGCTAAACAGCCTATTCTCGCCTATCGAGACGTTCCTTCGGAATTTGCCGAAGTCGCGAGCATGAGCATGGAACTCATCGGCATGTCGAACCTGAAACCTTTCTATGGCAACGACGGGGATTCTATCCGCCGCAGTGTCGAAGGGGAACTCGAGGACGTCATCTGGCTATTCCCTTGGGTCGCAAGCATCGACAGTTTCCAGCACGAACTCTACAGCCACCCGAACCATACCGCCAAGGACCGCGAAGAAATCTGGTCAAAAATCATGGACCGCTACGATGCGGGAGTTGATTACTCCGGTTTCGAAGCTGTACGCCGAAACCTATGGCAGAAACAGCTGCATCTGTTCGAATGCCCTTTCTATTACATCGAGTACGGGATTGCACAACTCGGAGCACTCCAGGTATGGGCAAATTTCAAGAAGGCCCCGAAAAAGGCCATCGACGACCTATTTTACGCCGAAAGCCTGGGCGACAGTCGACCGCTACCCGAACTTTTTGCGGCTGCGAATATCAAGTTCGACTTCACAGCGAAGACAATCGAACCACTCATGCAGGTCGTCTGGGATGAACTGAACTAGACGAAAGACGAAAGAAATATCTTTTTTTCGCAAATTTTTGCAAAAAATGGACAAAATCAGTTGACAGCGCCCAAATAATAACCTATATTTGGCGCACATCCTGGAGGGATGGCCGAGTGGTTGAAGGCGCACGCTTGGAAAGCGTGTTTACCTCACGGTAACGAGGGTTCGAATCCCTCTCCCTCTTCTAAAACATTTTCAGAGGTACCTAGATGGCTGAAGATCAGAGAGTCTATCTTGACGACATTTATGCTAGCGAACAATGTCAAGGCTCCGTTTTCCGCGCAGTGGTCATGATGGCCCACGAAGCTCGCTTCATCAACAAGCAGGCCACTCAAGGCTACATCCAGCTGACCAAGAAGCCCACTACTATCGCCATGTACAAGTTCAAGGAAGGCAAGCTCACCCTTATCGAAAAGAAGGATGAAAGCGAAACCTCAGAAGAAGTTGTCGACACACCGGAAATGACGAATGCCAATGCAGCTGCAGTTTCTGCCGCCGCAGATGACGCATTTGGTGCATAATTTTTTTGAAAATGAATAAAAAAGCGACCTTTCGGCCGCTTTTTTCGTTTTATATCAATTTACGTGGAAAGGTCCTTGACGACCATGATTCCGCTACGTTCCGTCTTCGGATACTGACGCATTCCTTCGCCACCCTTACCCTTGTCAAGCACTTCCAGAAGTTCTCCCTTGACGGAATAAAGATGAAGTTCCCAAGGATCGTTGGGGGCATTGAAATAACCGGAATTTTTCTGCACGTTACGCTGGAACGTACGATTGAGTCGATCCGCCACACTGCGGGCCTGCACCAGCGAAACATCGGCAAGCGACCAAGATATAGGAAGGCCACCCATGTCGTAAATCAGTAGGGCGTCCATGTCGGTATCCTCCTTCATGGTAAACTTCCAGCTGAAATTCTGCCAACTCGTGCTAAGATCCAGGATACGACCGTTCGCATAGGGAGTATACTTTTCGGCATCCTTCTTGATGTTCACATTCAAGGTACGCGGCTTATCGGCCTTGGCGCGCATACTGAAGATATAGGTGACCCCGTTCCTCAGTCCAAGACGCTGCTTGAACTGCAAATTCCAGGATTCCCTGCCCGCATTCTTGATATCAAAACGGACTATTCCGTCCTTGACATTCACTTCGGCCTTACCGCCCCAGAAATCCACGGACCAGTTTTCCAGCGGGTCCACGGCAGAGAAATCTCCGTTCTGGATAAGGTTGGTTCCCATGACCTGGGAGCCCGTATCAAAATTCTTTTCCTGGATGAATGTCGGAATGACGCTCGTGTTCTGGATACCATTCGGATTATCAATGCAGACTTCCTTACCCCAGCCGACAAGCGTATTATACGAGCTGTGGAGGGTCATGTCCATTTCGGGACTGTCAAAGTTGCCTGGGCCGAAACTCCAGGCAAGCCAACCGATATTCAAGCGCTCCGCTTCAGACATAATCAGCTTGTACGGAATCGCCTTCACCCCACCGACAGCTACGGGAGCGAACTCACCGACGACTAACGGAAGTTTTCTCTTCACAGATTCCTCGAGAACTCCCTTGACGCGAGCTTCCACCGTCGGGTAGCCCGTCTTTTTCGCATCATGCAAATCGGAAGGCCACCACATGTGGATAGAGAAGAGAAGGTTATGCTCGGGATCAGACTGCAAAAGACGTGGACCGACATCAAGTAGGTTCCTTTCGCTCTGTCCCCAGTTATCGGCATCAATCATCAGAGGCACGCGAATTCCTGCGGCACGCATCCTGGTGACAATGGCATTGTATGCGGAAAAGAAATCGTCAGGCGGCATTTCCGTATCGCCAGGCTCGTTGCCCACATTCAAAATCAGGTACTGCTGATGATTTGAAATCATCTGCAAAGTTTCTTCGCGAAGCCAAAATTCAAGGGCATCGGGAAGCCTTTCCCATTTGCCGGTCGTATCGTGAATTTCCGGAATAGGAATCATTCCGTTCATGATGCACTGGCTAATTATGTTGTCAAGATCGCTGACCCGACCACGCGTATTCCAGACTATGCGCACGCAGTTCGCGCCAGTCTTTGCTATTTCGGGAATGGTCTTGCCTTCACGGTCCGTCCAGATAAACATGTGGTTGATACCGCGTAAGACAACTTTCTCATTATCCTTGCTATACAGAAAACGGTCTTGTACAAAGAATCCAGGTTTGACCGTACTCATATTCATATCACCAAATCTCCATATTTTACATAGAAAAAATACAATTATTTGTCCCGTTAGGAACAATATTTTTTGAAAACATGGAAAAATTGGTTGGATATTTTACAACACCTTGAGTAACTTTAACATTCCGTTCGGGCAAGTGTTTCCAATAGCGCACCGGTAAATTCTGCCGAAGCAGTTTCGGATTCTCGCGTTCCTTGATAGAAATTGATTCGTAATATTCTTGCCAAAGACGAACAAACGCATCAGGCTTAGTATTCGCCCGAACTCGCTCCATATCCGGAATGTGAATTTCCATAGAGGCATGGCCGTCGTAATAGACTCCGTAATGACGCCTCGAATCGTAGATGGCCCATCGCTCATTTGCAAAACGCCCCCTAAAATGGCCAATCTGGAGCGGCAAAATGTCATATTTCGGCTCTATTTCAGCAAAATAAACACCATCGGAAGTCTTGTCGAAACGGATAAGGCCGAGCATGCCTCCGGCCTCGCGACGCACCGAACGCGCAATCGTGTACAACGGAAGCATCTCGTTCGATGCGGGATTGCGGCCATAATTAGGGTCCTGCGCATCAAACAACTTGCGAAGGTAAGCGAGCATGAGCATCTCGACACCCTCCTCCTCGCTGCGGAACACGATATCGAGCAAGTCGAGAATTTCGCTGCTTGCATATTTAACAATGGCCCGCTTGAGCCGCAGAGCCGATTCCTCAGTCGTCTCGATGCGGAACGGCTGCAAAAAAAAGTCACAAGGAGCATCAATACGGTCAGGACGAATTTCACCGACATCGAGATGCTGACGGTATATTTCAAAAACGACACTCAGGAAACCATCAAAAGTCGAATCATATGATATACAAAGAGACATGATACATAACCTTGTTCATAATTTAAAGAGACATTATGCAGATACGGGAAGCGCAATTGATTGTGGAGACGAGAATAGATCCAGCTGAAGCGATTTAGGCTTCGGCAAAAGCAAAGGTCGCACCATTTCGGGATAGAGCTTGCGCAAACATGCAGGAGTATCGGGATGGTATATAAAGTACTGAGCTCGCTTCAGGACTACCCCCATCTTTTTCAGGTGTTCAAGCCGAATCTTGCTGAAGCGCCTCCCCGAAGCAATCAGCTGGGCCGAGCGAACGCCAATTCCCGGAACACGAAGCAACATCTCGTAGTCGGCCGTCTGGATGTCAATCGGGAAAAAATCCGGATGCCGCAAGGCCCAGGATACCTTCGGATCCAGGTCGAGATCGAGATTCGGATGATTCTTGTCAACTATCTCGTCATAGCCGAACTTGTAAAAGCGCATAAGCCAATCCGCCTGGTAAAGCCTATGTTCACGCACAAGCGGCGGTTCTGTCGTCAGGGCCGGCAAGCGTTTGTCGGCATTCAGGGGAATGTACCCTGAGAAATAGACGCGCTTCATTTGTTGCTGCTTGTAGAACCCATTCGAAAGTGTGAGAATCTGCAAATCGGACTCCCCCGACGCCCCCACGATCATCTGGGTACTTTGACCGGCAGGCAAGAAACGAGGTGAGTAGCGGGAGCGATCCGTACGATATTCAATCTTGCGTTCGGCCAAGAAATTCATGGGCCTGAAAATGGATGCGTGATTCTTTTCGGGAGCAAGATACTGCAGAGCCCGGTCACTAGGAATTTCGATATTCACGCTACTACGGTCTGCATAAAGCCCCGCCTGGTACAGCAAATCGCTAGACGCCCCGGGAATGGCCTTCAAGTGAATGTAGCCACCAAATCGATGAACCGTGCGAAGAGTCCTTGCAACCTGAACAAGCATTTCCATAGTCTTATCCGGAGAACCGACGACTGCGGAACTCAGGAATAGGCCCTCGATGTAGTTTCGACGGTAGAATTCTAGCGTAAGGTCTATAAGTTCCTTGGGTGTGAATGTCGCACGCGGAATATCGTTGCTGCGCCGATTGACGCAATAGGCGCAATCATACTTGCATGCATTGCTGAACAGGACCTTGAGCAGTGAAATGCAACGACCATCGGCAGACCAAGTGTGACAAATGCCTGCACTACAGGCGCTACCAAGCCCCCCCTTGGGGGATTTTCGATTCGATCCGCTCGATGAACAGGAAACGTCGTATTTGGCTGCATCAGCCAAGATATTCAGTTTTTCACGCATGTCCATAATTGCCCTTTTGGTTAGTTGCACTTTTGTACACTATAAATATAATACTAACTGCACAAAAAGGCAATACTCATGCACAAAAAAACTCCGGGTTTTACCCGGAGTTCCCTAGTCAATCTATATAAGGACTAAAGTTCGAACTTGACAGACTTAGCGTCAGAAATGTCAGCTTCGATGCCATTTTCATTGACAGGAAGAACAATGAAGGTTATCGTCTTGACCGTAGACTCAAAGTCAGTCACGTCGATCATGTACTGCGTATAGGATCCGCCGACATAAGTCAAGCGAGTGTAATCGGCATCCACGTTCGTCATGTAATAGATATTGTAACGGTAAACATCACCCTTCGGAGCTTTCCAGCTAAGGACTGCGTAGTCAGGATCATCTTCGTCCAATTCAATGGCAAGATTGGTTACATTCTTGGGAGCAGCAGAAGAACCGGAGCCACCAATCACGAATGTTCCGTTAACAACACGAGTTGCACCATCCTTGGCATAGACGGTACCCGACACAGTGTAGGCAGAACCGCTATTCCACTTCTTAGAATACGGAGCAATCGAAACCGTCTTTTTGTCCTTGCTGAGGGACGGAGTCGTGAGCACGAGTTCACCCGAGCTATTGGTGACGCGCCAGACTGTATTAGACACGGAATCAGCGAGGAGTTCGGCAGAGAACTTAAATTCGAGACTTGTCGTTGAATCAATATTCTTCAGGTTATCGGAAATCTTGACCAATTCAGAAGCATTCTTGGTCAGATTGATATGCGTCACATTGACGACATCACCAGCCCTGTAGCCAACGCCACCAATTTCCTTGACATCGTCAGCACCGGTATAAATCTTGGAATCAATTTCCATTTGACCGACATAAAGGGTTATGGAAACGCCTTCCGGAAGGTCTTCAAAAACGTATTCACCGTTCTTGTCGGTCTTCGTAGAAATTTCAGATGGATAGAAACGAGCCGGAAGCACGGCATAAACGACAGCTTCCTTGACTGCATTCAAGTTACCCTTGTCGTCGGTATAGAGCACGACGCCCTTTGCCGAGACACCAGTCTTATACATGGCCACAGAGACAATTTCGTCACCTACGCGAGCGACATTGCCCTGGCCCTGTTCTTCAAGGGCAACATTCGTAAGGATAGTGGCATAACCATCCTTGGAAATTTTGAAGGCGTGATCGCCAAGAACGCAATCATCCCACACGGAAAGCCCCAGGTCATCCGATGTTTCGGTGTCATCATCTACGACAGAGTAGACCTTGGCACCCGAAAGGGCTTCGCCAGAATGGTTGTCGACAATACGCAGGGTAATCGTCGCATCAGCCTTGGCTTCATCATTGATGTTGGTTACTGTGTTATCGCAGGCGACCAGAAAAGTACCTGCAGCAACTAGAGATAGAAAACGCGAAGAACGCATGAATCCTCCTAAAAGGTTTTTCCCAAATATAGTTTATATTCACATTTCCGTAAAGTAATTATATCTTTTTTTTCAAAAATAAAATCCTCAGTTATTATCCGAAGACAACAGCGCAGGTACGAACTCAACCAAGGTTAGCTTCTTCGGTCTCCCGTGAGCAACAAAGCCCTCGGGTGTTAACCGAGGGCGGTTGACGCCTACGGCGTCCGCGGCTTCACTCGGTCATGAAATTATGCAGGCATAATTTCGCGACTCTCGTTTTGCACGCTTTTGCGAGAGTGAGCACTCTGGGTACGTACTTAGCCGAGCTTAGCCGGTTCGGTCTTATTAGGTGTGAGCAAAAAACGACCGGTATTAACCGGTCGTGTTTGCGAGAGAATTGGCTCCAGAGTAAGGATTCTGGAGAATTTAGCCAATTCGGTCTACGTATGTGCGTCGACCCATTCGGCGTTCTTCTTGCAAGCCTCGACGGACTTTTCGAAGGCGGCCTTTTCTTCGTCGCTCATCTTGACTTCGAGAATCTTCTCGACACCGTTTGCACCGACCACGACCGGCACGCCGCAGTAGAGGCCCTTCACGCCGTATTCGCCGTTCAGCTTGGCAGCGCAAGAGAACACGCTCTTCTTGTCGAGGAGGTAGGCTTCGGCCATGTGGATGGCAGAAGTAGCCGGGCTGTAGAAGGCAGAGCCGCGGCCGAGGAGGTTCACGATTTCGCCACCGGCACCGGCGGTACGCTTGGCGAGTTCGGCAAACTTTTCCTTGCTCATGAGCTGAGAAACCGGGATACCGCCAACAGACACGCATTCCATGATGGAAACCATCGTGTCGCCGTGGCCGCCCATCACGAGGGCCTTCACGTCTTCGACAGACACGCCCAGTTCGTCGGCCACAAAGCAAGCGAGACGGGCAGAGTCAAGCACGCCAGCCATACCGATGACCTTGTTGGCCGGGAGACCGGACTGCTTCTGCATGTTGTAGACCATGGCGTCCAGCGGGTTGGTGATCACGATGACGAATGCATCCGGAGCGTTTTCCTTGATGGCTTCGGCAACGGTCTTGATCACGCCGCAGTTCTTGTCCAGGAGGTCGTCACGGCTCATGCCCGGCATACGCGGGAAACCAGCAGTCACGATCACAACGTCTGCGCCCTTGATGGCGGAGTAGTCGGTAGAACCCTGAAGATCCACGGAGGAGTTGATGACGGAACGGCCTTCCATAATGTCGAGAGCCTTGCCCTTGGGCATGCCCTGAGTCTGCGGAATATCGATAAGAACCACGTCGCCAAGATTCTTCTGGGCGAGCACGAGAGCCATTGTACCACCGATCTGACCAGCACCAACAAGTGCAATCTTCTTTCTAGCCATGATTTAACCTTCCTTTTAAGGTAATTAGATTTTTACGCATCAAATATAGCACTTTTTCGTGTTTCAGACAATGAAAAAACGCCCCAAAAAGCCGAAAAACGGAAAAAATAAGCTACACTACTTCCCTTTTAACAACCAACCGCGGTAGTAAGTCAACGAAGAAAACCTGTATTTGGGTGGCAAAGGCTCCTTTTTCAAACCCTCTATAAAATCATCAATATACTTTTGAAATTTTTCCACAATAAATATATAGCGCTTCAAGAGTCCTATTGACATATCATAATTATGATATTATATTATCATAATAAAGGAGGCTATCATGCCGAATATCCGTCCAATTTCAGACTTGCGCAACAACTTCACGAGCGTCGCGGAAACCGTACACAAGTACGACGAGCCCATGTATTTGACCAAGAATGGCGTGGGCGACATGGTCGTGATGTCCATCGAATGCTACGAAAAGCAGATGGCCCAGCTGGAACTTTATTCAAAACTTGCCGAAGCCATTTCCGAAGTGGAACGCGGTGCGGAATGCGCCGATGCCGAAAAATTCTTGAAGGATTTAATGAATGGCTAAAAAGTACGAAGTCGTTATCACGCCTTCGGCACAAAGGGACTTGACCGAAATCAAATCTTATTTTACGAACGTTCTCAAGACTTCATCAAATTCAATCTTCGAGAAGTATCTTGAACAGGTCAGGCTGTTGAAAGCGCATCCGTTCACTTATCCCGTCCACCAGGATCCGCTGCTGAAACTCGTCGGCTACAGGGTCATTCCCATTGACAACTACCTGATGTTTTACATGGTCAGGGGCAATGTCGTTCAAATCCATCGATTCCTTTACGCCAAACGGAACTACCTACAGTTACTAGGCATGGACACGTGATATCTTTGTCCGCCTGCTCAAAACAAGTCGAGCGAGCTGTCGAGGTAGATTTCTTCGCGGACCTTGAGCTGGAATTCGGGTTTGGTCATGTAATAGAGCAGAAATTCCAGGATGACGGCGCTGCCGAGGCTGCGGCCTTCGATTTTAAAGTGGCGGAATCCTTGCTGGGCGTACACGTTTTGAATGTCATTGATTCCGATAAAGCCGGGGTTTTTCATGGCGTCAGAGAAGCGGTAGCCGCGATCCGCATTCGGCGAGGCGCATACATGATCTTCTTGAGTTTCGCCGAGGTTTTTCTGGCTCACATTCTCGTAGCAATTTTTCCGGTCGGGGCACCCGAACCAGCAGCATTCATTGCATAGGAATTCGACTTTTTGCTTTTGCGCAGCCGATAGTGCGTTGAGTTTGGCGAATTGCTTGTTGAACCTGAAATCCGGCACCACGTAACTAAATTCGTCGCGCTTCAGTTCACCCTCGAATTGGGCGAAATCTGTCAGCACCTTCGTCGTGGACGACACGAAATAGAATCCCGGATACTTCACCTTGATGTAATCAAGCAACAAATCTGAATGGACGATAACGCCGCTCGGGGCCGACCCATTTTTCTCGAACAGGGCGCACAAGGCGTTGCATTTCTTGTCGGCAAGATGTTCTTCCTTGAGCAAGGAATTGCTGAAGGTCAGGCGCGCCGAAATGCCGTATTCCTTGGTGAGTGCGGCAACGGCCTCGGGTTCTGCATCGCCAAATCCGACGCGGCCACCACCCCAAAGGCAATCGCTGGGCGCACCATAAATGGAACCGATTTCACACCACTCGTAAAAGTATTCCCGATGCTCGTGGAACAGCGGCAAGAACGCCTTATACAAGTCGTAAAATTCGAACAGGCCGGGAAGGTGGTAGAAAACGCTCATCACATCAAATATACCTATTTCTATTTCGCCCGCCTACTCTATTTTAACTATATTACAATCATCTCCGAAATCTGAAATTCGAATTCTGAATTATCCTATGCGCACTTTAGTTCTTTCTGATATTCACGGTTCTGCTTACGCCTGCGAAAAGGCACTTTCTTACCTTGGCAAGTTCGGTTGCGAACGGATCTTTTTGCTCGGAGACCTTCTTTATCACGGGCCACGCAACCCGCTCCCCGGCGGACATGACCCGCAAGGCGTCATCAGACTGCTGAACGCGCAAAAAGGAATCATCACGGCCATCCGCGGCAACTGCGACGCCGAAGTGGACCAGATGATGCTTGAATTTCCCTGCATGGGCGATTTCGCCGAAATCGAAGAAAATGGACTGCGCCTGTTTTTAAGCCACGGTCACCTTTACGACCCGTACCTGTTCAGCCACTACAAGGCCGACGTCTATTTTTCGGGCCACACGCACATCTTTACTGCCGAAAAAAACGCCGACGGAGTCTACTGCCTGAACCCGGGCTCCACGAGCCTACCCAAGGGCGGAAACCCGCCGACCTTCGGAATTTACGAAACCTTCGGCGAAGGCTCCACCACTCCCCCGCGATTCAGCGTACACCACCTGGAAACCGGTAAGGAACTGGCTGCCGTAGAGATTAAGCCACCACAAAAGTTCGTGTAAATCCGGCTACAGCGCTTCGACTTCTGCCGCAGTAAGCCCAGAAACAGCCACGATTTTCTCCGTAGGATCGCCCATGGCCTTAAGTGCACGAGCAATTTCAATACTACGTTCATCACGACCTTCGGCAAGACCTGCAGCACGACCTTCGGCAAGACCTGCAGCACGGCCTTCTTCCTGAGCGCGAATCTTGGCTCCAGCTAGCACTATCCGGTAATCTTCCTTAAGCGACATGTCTTTCTCCTGATCCGATAGAAGTTCGTCGTCCGCCTTATCCACTCGGATTCGCTCCAAGGCTTCTTCAACAGCTTCGCTTCCGAAATTAGGAAGTTGATAGAACTTTCCCCTGAACGATTCAGGAATAGGCTTATTGCGAATTACTTTGCGATTCTTATCCATATAGTGTTCCTTTTGAAAAAAAAACATCCAAATTCTTTTGGATGTCTCGGAACACTATTGGAAACCGCAGCGAGAATATAGAATAAGCCTAATTTCCGGCAAGGGAGAGTTTGTAAAAGAAATGTAAAAACTAAGCGAAATCCCAAAAAACTGTCACGCTTAGCAATAGACTGGTTAAAGCCGAGGGTGCAAGTAGGAGGTTTCCTCCCCCATCCTAACTATTTCTTCAATGCCGAGAGGAATTCCTTGAGGCGGGCATCTTTCGGATTATCGAAGATTTCTTCGGGGGAGCCGTCTTCCTTGACGTAGCCGTCGGCAAAGAACAACACGCGGTTGGCGACTTCGCGTGCAAAGCTCATTTCGTGCGTCACCACGACCATCGTCATGCCTGATTTAGCCAAGTCCTTCATTATCTTGAGGACTTCGCCGACCATTTCGGGGTCCAGGGCACTGGTGGGTTCGTCGAACAGGATTACCTCGGGCTGCATGGCCATGGCGCGGGCAATCGCCACACGCTGCTGTTGGCCGCCGGAGAGCTGCGCCGGATAATGATCTGCCCTATCCAAGAGACCGATACGGTCCAAGAGTTCCTTCGCACGTTTTTCCGCCTCGGCCTTAGTCATGAGCCCCAATTTCATCGGAGCGAACATGATGTTCTTGAGGGCAGTCATGTTCTTGAACAAGTTAAACTGCTGGAACACCATGCCCACGCGCTTGCGAACATCAGGCTTCGAAAAGCCCTTCACCAAGATGCTCTTGCCGTCCAACAAAATGTCGCCGCTCGTCGGAGTTTCAAGCAGGTTCAACTGGCGGAGGAAAGTGGACTTGCCGCAGCCCGAAGGCCCGATAACCGCAATCACGTCGCCGCGATGAATGTCAAGCGAAATTCCCTTGAGAATCTGCTTGTCGCCGTAAGATTTGCAAAGGTCCTTGACCTGGATTAAAGTTTCTGCATTAGCGTTCATTTTTCTTCAACCTCTTTTCAAGCTTTGCAACACAGGCCGAAAGCCCGGCAACAATGACAAAGTAAATGGCTGCCACGGCAAGGAGCGGGAGCATCGCCTCGTAGGTCATGCTGCGGATAATGTCTCCACCGCGGGTCAAATCCATCAGGCCGATGTAGCCGCAAATGGACGTTTCCTTGATGAGCGTGATAAATTCGTTCGTGAGCGCAGGAAGCGAGTTCTTGAACGCCTGCGGGTAAACGATGCTGTAAAGAATCGTGCGGAACTTGAGTCCGAGACTGCGCCCCGCCTCGACCTGTCCCGGGTCTACGCCCTTGATGCCGCTACGGATAATTTCAGAAACGTACGCCCCCGAATTCACACCGAATGCGACAATCGCTACCAAAATCTTATTCACATTCACCGAAGCGAAAACGATGTAGTAAATGATGAGCAACTGGATCATCATCGGCGTTCCGCGAATCACGGCGAGGTAGACTTTAGCAAGTACATTCAGCACCTTGTAGCGACCGTTGAATTCGTTGCCGGTGCGAATCTGCGCCACGACAAAACCAATCAGAATGCCGAGCAGCGCCGCAAAGAGCGAAATAACGAGCGTGTTACGGAGGCCCAGAGCAATAAACTTCCAGCGTGAATCCTTCACGAAATTCTTGCGGAAATGGTCAGCAAAGCTTTCGTCGTTTTCCACCGCCTCGTCGCCGCGGACAATCACGACAATCTTCGAGAGCGTATACGGGGTCGTGAAGTTGATGGACTTCTTGCGTTCTTCGGTCACGGTAAAGCCTGCAAAGCCGACATCCGCCTTGCCCGAAGAAACCGCATTGATTATCGCGTCAAATTCGATGTCCTGGATTTCGACGGTACGGTTCAGGTAGTCGGCAATGTAGTTCACGATTTCGATATCGAGGCCGACAATTTTTGCATTTTCGTAGTATTCATACGGCGGGAACTGGGCATTGGTCGAAAGCACGAGTTTCGGGCCTTCGGTCACCTTCTTTTGATAATGGTAGTTGCCGGTGCGGTAGATGTAGGTGTTAAAGAGAGAATCGTAGACGCCGTCCTGTTTCATGGCGGCAAGCGCCTGGTTCACGGAATCGAGCAAAGCCTCTTTGCCCTTCGCGACAACCCCCGCGTACATTTCTTCGACAAAGACTTCGTCCAGAATGCGAAGCGACGGATTTTCTCGCACGAACGCCTTGGCGGGCTGATCGTCACTCAAGACCGCGTCGATTTTCCCCTGCTTGAGCGCCTGGATGGCATCGGCAAGTTTCGTGTAACGGTCCACATCGATTTTTGCCGTATCGCCGCCGAAATCGGACGCGTAAATATCGGCGGTGTTGCCGATTTGCACGCCCACCTTCTTGTGGCCGAGATCGTTAATGCTGTGGACTTTGTTGGGGATTATCGCCTGTTTACTTTCGCAAGAAACCAGGGCGAGCGCATAAAACGCGATAAGGATTGGGAGGAGGATTTTTCGCATCATTTTCACCTTGGATTCTAATTTAGAAAAACATCGCCACCCCGCAACGCCCCGGCCTGCCGTTTACTATCTTTTGCTTATGCATTACACTCCTTATCGCGATTTGCTACTGAAAATTTTCCCGAATTACCTGAAGGTGCGCAAGCTCCCGCTGAACGGCGGCATGAGTTGTCCGAACCTGGACGGCACCAAGAGTTTTTCGGGTTGCAGCTATTGCAACAACAGGAGTTTCAGTCCAGTATTTGACCAGGCGAAGGTTTCGATTCAGGAGCAGCTCGACAAGTTCGTGCCGAGACTCCGCGAAAAATACCCGAACGCAGGTATTTTGGCCTACTTGCAGCCGTACACGAACACGCACGCCCCGCTCGAACACCTGAAGGGAATCATCGACCCGATTATCAAGCATAAAGAAATTGCAGGCCTCGCTATAGGTACGCGCCCGGACTGTCTCGAAGACGAAAAGGTCGCTTACCTAGCTGAACTCAACCGCAAAAAGCCGATTATCGTAGAAATCGGCCTGCAGACCGCAAACGATTTGACACTCGCCGCCATCAACCGCAGGCATACCCTCGCCGAATTCGAAGACGCCGTCAAGCGCTGTCAGGCGGCGGGTCTCACCATCACGACGCACGTGATCGTGGGACTGCCCGGCGAAACCATGGAAGATTTCAAGCATACCGCCCAGGTTGTTCGCGACTTGAAACTCGCCGCGGTCAAGATCCACCCACTGCACATTGTGGCGGGCACCGTCATGGCGCAGGATTACGCCAACGGCGAAATCAAGCTCCTGACTTTTGAGGAATACTGCGAAGCGGTCGCCGAGATGATCAAGATTATCGGCTTTGAAACCGCTATCGAACGCTTTAGCGGCGAAAGCCCGAGCGACATGCTCATCGCCCCCGACTGGTGCGGCGAAAGGGACAAAATTATCGCGACTGTGGAAGGAATTTTAAGTAGGCTGTAGACAGTTGGAAGTAGGACGCCATTATGAAACGAATTGAAGACTATATTATTTCTGTTCCAGATTTTCCGAAGCCAGGAATTCTTTTCCGCGACATCACGGGAATTTTGGGCGATGCCGATGGACTCAAACTGACACTCGACACACTCTACAAGTCCCTAGAGAAATATGAATTCGATGTAGTGGCGGGTTTAGAAGCCCGCGGATTTTTATTCGGAGTCTCTGTCGCAGAACATTTCCACAAGCCTTTCGTGCCTGTACGCAAGAAAGGCAAGCTCCCCCGCAAAACCGTCGAAATTTCTTACGATCTGGAATACGGGCAGGCCACCATGGAAATCCACAAGGACGCCATTCAACCCGGACAGCGTGTAGCCATCATCGACGACTTGCTCGCAACAGGAGGGACCGCGAAGGCTGCCGCTCAGCTTATAGAAAATGTCGGCGGGCAAGTGGCCTGCTGCACCTTCGTCATTGAACTCTTTGACCTAAATGGGCGCGAAACGCTCAAAAAATACCAGGTAGAATCCCTAACATCATTTCAGGGACACTAAAAAATGAAAAAAAATCTCTATCTATGCTTCTTTTCAGCCTTGATACTACTAGCCTGCGCCGACGACAGCAGTAGCGCAAAAACCGATTCTGCGGAAAAAAATGATTCCGCAACCGACACTCCCCATATCATTCTGGATACCGACATTGGGTCTTCTACCGACGACCTGTTCGCCATGCAAAACCTATACGACTGTCATAAAGAAAAAAATTGTAAGCTTTTGGGAATTGTCGTGGACCGCATGGGAGAAAACAACGCCATCATCGCCGATGTCATGAACACCTATTTCGGACTTGGCGAAATTCCAATCGGACTAGAACGCAATGGAGTCAAGGATCCGAAAGTCTGGATTGACTATGCAGAACTCCCGGCCGACACCAATGCAGATGGGACTCTCATGTTCGAACGCAGCGTCGACGACTACTCAAAGATTCTTGACAGCTATAAGCTATACCGCAAGTTGCTTGCTGATGAACCGGACCATTCCGTGACTATCGTTTCAATCGGATTTGTAACTTCGCTGGCCAACCTGCTCAATTCAAAGGCCGACGAGTATTCAGACTTGCCGGGTGTAGATCTAGTGAAGGCAAAAGTTAAAAATCTTTACATTATGGGAGGTGTTTTTGGCGATGCTGAAGAATCCGACTACAATTTCAGGCAAGCGATAGATTTCAGCCTTGATTTTTTCAACCTTTGGCCTAATGATGTTCCCCGCATTTTCTCTCCGGGCGAAGTTGGCGACGGCATTGAGTACACTCCAGAACAAATTTTCAATGACATCTCATGGACAGACGCCCATCCGATTAAGCAAGTCTACTTGAACAATGATTGCCGTACGGGCCAAAAAATGTGGGATGTCATGCCCGTATTGAACGCCATTTATGGGGATTCTCTGTTCAATATTTCCGATAGGGGCCGCGTTACTTTTAACAAAGATGGCATAACCACGTTCACCAAGGATCCCAAAGGTAACGATCGTTATCAAATCAAGGGCGACAAACAGTGGAACGCCGACATGTTGCAGCGCATTAGAGACATCAACCTGAAACATTAGGCTAAATCAACACCCAAACTCCCCGGTGAAAATACTAAACAGGCTTTCAGGATTCTAAAAAGAAGGTATACATGAAGGAGAAAAACAAGACTATTGCTCGCTGGAAGAATCGGGAACTACGAAAGGAAGGAATGATTCTTGAAAAATTTTTCAAGCTATCCGAAAACAACACGAACATCCATACCGAATTTCTAGCGGGACTCATTACATTCATGACCATGGCCTACATCCTGGCCGTGAACCCGGAAATTCTGTCCGCATCAGGAATGCCCAAAGGCGGTGTTTTCATCGCAACCGTGATCGCAGCCGCCATCGGCTCGGCCATGATGGGATTCTTTTCAAACTATCCCTTCGCGCTTGCCCCGGGTCTTGGTATCAATGCCTTCTTTAGTTACACCGTTGTCAACAGCATGGGCTACAGCTGGCAATTCGCCCTTTGGGCTGTCTTTATCGAAGGCATCATTTTCTTGTTGCTCAATGCAGCTTCAATACGAGAAAAAATATTCAACAGCATTCCCCTTTCGCTTAAGGCAGCCGTTGCGGTGGGCATAGGCCTACTCATCGCCTTCATTGCATTGCAGGGCGGAAAGATTATCGTCGCAAACAATAACACTATCGTGGGTCTCATCAACTTTCACGATGTCGACATGCACACCAGCGGAATTTGGGCCCTTCTCACCCTGCTCGGCATCATCATCACATCGGCCTTTGTCATCAAGGACATTCGAGGAGCCATTCTTCTTGGAATTTTTGCGACCTGGCTGCTCGGCATTGTCACCGAATTTGTTGGAATCTACGTTCCGAATCCCGAAGCCGGATTCCATTCCGCGATTCCGCAGTTCGGTGATTACCTGGACAGTCTTGGACACGCCTTCCGCGAATTCGGAATCACCTGCGGTGCACTTTTCAATCCGGAATCCTGGACTCATACCCGCGACGGCGCCATCATTGGACAGGGCGTCTCGCTCATCAAGTCACTCGACTTCATCGTCGTAATATTCGCATTCCTGTTTGTAGACATTTTTGATACCCTAGGTACATTGATAGGAGTTTCTGTCAAGGGAGGCTTCCTGACCGAAGACGGCAAGCTTCCCAACCTTTCCAAGGCGCTCTATGCAGACGCTATCGCCACCACCACAGGAGCCATTTGCGGAACCTCGACCACGACCACCTACGTAGAAAGCGCAGCCGGTGTCGCCTACGGCGGAAAGACTGGCCTCACCGCCGTCTCGGTCGCTCTATTCTTCTTGCTTTCGCTCCTTTTTGCCCCCGTATTTATGGCGATTCCGGGCTTTGCAACAGCCCCCGCGCTCATCATGGTCGCCTACTTCATGATGACCTCCATCGCTAAAATTGACTGGACAAACCCGAGAGAATCGATTCCCGCCTTTATCTGCATGATTGCCATGCCGCTCTCCTATTCCATTTCGGACGGCATCATGTTCGGCGTTATTTCTTACACCTTGATAAACGCTCTCACCGGCAAGATCAAGGATGTCCATTGGGTCATGATTGTGCTCACCGCGATATTCTTGCTCAAGTACGCTTTGATGTAGGACTAATTCGGAGTTCGGAATTTTGTTTTCCGAATTACTAGCAAAATTTTAAATATCTATATTTGGGCAGAAAAATTTTTGAGGACTTGAATTATGGCAAAGACAACCGCAAAGAAAACTGAAAACAAAGCTAAGAAGGGCACCCAAACCAACATGTGGACCGGCCGTTTTGCTAGCGGCATGGCACAGAGCATGGTGGACCTGAGCTTTAGCTTGCAGTTTGACGCTGAACTCATCGAAGAAGACATCGAAGGCAGCATTGGCCACGGCAAGGGCCTGGTGGAATCCGGCGTGTTAAGCAAGGTCGACTACAAGAAAATTTGCGATGGTCTGGCCAGCATCCTCAAGGATTACAAGGCCGGCAAGAACCTTTGGCAGGAATCTGACGAAGACATCCACATGGCCGTAGAACGCGTACTCACCGAACGCATCGGCGCCCTCGGCAAGAAGATCCACACGGGCCGCAGCCGTAACGACCAGGTTTGCACCGACTTCAAGCTTTACATGCGTCACCGCGCTGCCGAAATCCGCGCCCTCGAAGTTTCTTTAATGGAAACGGTCCTCGACCTCGCCAAGAAATATTTCGGCAAGATGATGCCGGGCTACACGCACCTGCAGCAGGCACAGCCCATCTACTTCAGCCATTACCTGATGAGCATGTTCTTTGCCGTAAGCCGCGACGTGAAGCGCCTTGACAACTTTTTGGAACTGCACAGCGAACTTCCGCTGGGTAGCGGCGCCATGGCCGGTTCCGCATTCCCCTATCACCGTGCCCTCGTCGCAAAGGAACTCGGATTCAACGGCGTGAGCCCGAACAGCATCGACGCGGTAAGCCACCGCGACATGATGCTGGAATTCGAAGCCGACCTCGCCATTATCGCGAACACCATGAGCCGCTACGCCGAAGACTTTGTGAACTGGAGCACCAGCGAATTCGGCTACCTCACCTTGCACGACGCCTTCTCCAGCGGGTCCTCGATGATGCCGCAGAAGAAGAACCCGGATTCCATGGAACTCATCCGCGGAAAGTCCGGCCGCATGCTCGGTAACTTCAGCGCCCTCTACACTCTGGTGAAGGGAGCTCCGCTCAGCTACAGCCGCGACCTGCAAGAAGACAAGGAACCGGTTTTCGACTCCGTCCATAACGTGAAGGTGATTCTCCGCGTGATGAAAGAGGCTTTGGAAAGCGCACGTTTCAACTTCGACAAGATGCACGCGAAGATGCTGCCGGCGCTGCTGGCTACCGACCTCGCCGATCTTCTCGTCGAATCCGGCGTGCCGTTCCGCGATGCCCACCACGTGGTCGGTAGCCTGGTCGGCGAAGCCGCCCGCCAAGGCCTCGAATTCACGGACCTCTCTGATGAGGCCTGGGCAAGCGCCGGCGTCCCGAACGTGAGTCAGATGAAGAAGACGCTCACCTTCGAATACAGCGTAAGCCGCCGTAACATCGAAGGCGGCACGGGTCCCAAGTCCGTGAAGCAGCAGTTCGTAAAGGCCGAAGCGATTCTGAAGAGGTTCAAGAAGTAATTTCTAGACAAGTGAAATTCAAAAACCGGATTCCTATGGGACCCGGTTTTTCATTTGAATGTAATTTTTTTCTTTATAGCAAATCCTGACCGATGGGATTTCCTTTGGGAGCATGAGCGTTCACATTCAACCAGTTTCCCCAACCAGATTCCTTGTGGAAAGTCGTCAGTTCGTAAGAGTCACGCTTTTTTGCTTTAGTAAAACTCATTCCGCTGTTGTAGGTTGCGCTATCTACCAGAACTACGGATAGCGAGAAATGGTCCAGTGGAGCATCCTTCGCAAAATGTGCTTCCATACGTGCAAGCGTCATGGAATCAAACGCGTTATCCAAATCTGCCGAAATTTTTACCAGGGAGTCATCCTTGGTTTCTTCTGCAAGTTTTCGCGCATAGTCCCTTATGTCGTACAGGTAATATATGTTCGCCACCCTGTAGCACTTGTCTGCGGCTACGTCTATGGAGGGCCTCACTTTTTCATCTGCGTAAAGAGTAACAAGGCGGCTAGACAACCTTTTCACGATTGGCGTCAAGTTCGCCAGCTTTTCTGCTTTCAGGAACTGGAAATCCCCATTCTGTTCCCCGGGGAGATATTCCGTTTTCCAGGCCACCTGCACATCCCTATTTTCAAAGGCTCCCTTGACAATTTCTTCAAATTTACCATCTTCGTCATGGGTCAATATATCCACAATTTCGGTCATTAGCTCCCCCCGCGAAGTCATAAGGGAATGTTCCGACACCATCACGTAATCTGCATAGGGGTATATTTCCTGCATGGATTCGAGGTTTCCCATAAGGCAGTTATGGAAAAGTATTGCCTTAAAATGAGGAATCTTTGATTTCTTGATTCCTGTGGCGAATTCTTCCATGGTCATGGACTCATTATACCCATACTCACCATAAGTAACCCATTCATCCTCCATCACGGACATCACCGCCTGTTTCGCCAGGCTTCCGCGCTTGGATTTTGGGTAGTCGCTCTCAAAACTGAATCCCTCCCCATGGGCTTCCAGGAAAAAGAGGTATTCCTGAGCCGGCAAGCTGTCGTGTGCGTAGTTAATCACTGAAGCCAAGTAATCCGGATCATAGAACTTGATGGAGTCCTTTACAATGGCTACAGAATCTTTCATGGAAGACAAGTCGGTATTCCTCGTGAGTTCAAAGAACAGCAACTGTCCGGGGTATGCCATGGTTCCATCAAAGTCTTTGCCATCCAAGCCATATTTATAGACAACCAGGACACGGACATCTTTTTCGTCTCCGATGACATCCCTGACATCTTTCATCGTCGCCTCGATACTCCTTTCCATGTCCCCGCCATTCTGGCCATAGATAATGACCGTATAACGGGCGACGCCTTCGGAACTAGCTGAACTGGAAGAATCATCGGAACAGGCCACAAGGGCAAACAGCACAAGGAACAAGGCCATGCGCAAGAACGGCGAAATAAACCTTACCATATCTCAGAGAATTCCTATTTAGTTTCGACTTTTTGAAAGGGGGCTAGTTCTTCGCAGGTCTTGCCCTTGTCTTCATCCGAGTAATAATTTACGACAATCGTATCAAAGCCGTTATCGTCATCGCAGGTTTGCACAGGTTCTTTTTCCACGGAGGCGCACCCGTCGATAAATTCTATGTCCTTGTCATCACTTGCAAACTGCATCACGCTTGATTTCAATGTAGCGGCGAGTTTATACTCTACGCACACCTCCATTTTTTTGTTATAGAAAGACATTACCTTGGTACTATCCACGACAATATCTTCCTCAATGTCAAAATCATCATCCTCTTCTTCATCGTCTGCAAGCAATTCTTCGCAGCTTTGCTTGGCCACAGTCTTATCATAAACGAAAATGGACGAACCATCATCGGATTCGCAGGTATTCTTAGCGTTTTGTGCATCGCAACCCGTTTCTTGCCAGGAGGCTTTCAAGGTGAGCCCCCCCTCAGTCAAGTCAGCGCACTCTTCTGCAACGGAATCCTTTGCCGATTCCGGGGCCTGCATGCATAGATAAGGAATCAATTCGTCTTCCATGACAACCGACATAAGGCAAGATACCTGGGGTTCATCAGAGGACGAGGAATCGTCGGAACAAGCAACCATAACAGAAGTGGCTACGGCAAGACACCCAAAGACTAGCTTTTTCATTGGACTTCCTTTTTTAAAGGTGGAACGCTTTTTCAATAAATAACAATAATGCGGGAACGTGTCAAGACATATGGACTCAATACGCCACCCCAGATAATCAAGAATAAAAAAAAGCCCGTTTCCGGGCCCTTTGGGGGAATGAGGTTGTGGGGCATGAGGTCGGTCGCTTGCAGCTCCCTCTGAAACTCAAAGCGACCCTGTAAGGGGAGCGAGCCCACGCCTCAAAGGGCGTAAGCCCGCGCTCATACCTATTTAACAGCCGAGTTTTGCGGACAGGTAAGCTTCGAGTTCGTCGATCTTCACCAGTTCCTGCTTCATGGAGTCGCGTTCACGGACGGTCACGAAGCCGAGCTTTGCCGGATCGGATTCACCCTCGCCCACCGTGTCGAAGTCGACGGTCACGCAGAACGGCGTGCCGAGTTCGTCCTGACGGCGGTAGCGCTTACCGATGGACTGGGTTTCATCGTATTCCACGTTCCAGCGGTTCAGGAGCTTCTGGTAGAGTTCTTCGGCCTTGGCCTTCACCTGGCCCTTCTTCACCAGCGGGAGCACGGCGACCTTCACCGGAGCAATCTTCGGGTCGAAATGGAGCACGGTACGTTCGTCATTTTCGAGCTTTTCAACTTCGTAAGCGTCGCAGAGAAGCACGAGGAGCAAACGTTCCACACCGAGAGACGGTTCCACGACGTACGGAATGTAGCGCTTGTTCTGGACCGGGTCGATGTATTCCTGCTTGACCTTGGATTCGTTCTGGTGCTGCGTCAAGTCGTAGTTCGTACGGCTGGCGATACCCCAGAGTTCGCCCCAACCGAACGGGAATTCGTATTCGACGTCGGTGGTACCGTTGGAGTAGTGAGAAAGTTCTTCCTTGGCATGTTCGCGGAGGCGGAGCTTTTCCTTGTTCACGCCCAGGTCGTTCACGAGCCAGTCGAAGCAGTACTTGCGCCAGAAGTTGTACCATTCCAGTTCGGTGCCCGGTTCGCAGAAGAATTCCAGTTCCATCTGTTCGAATTCGCGGGTACGGAAGATGAAGTTACCCGGAGTGATTTCGTTACGGAAGCTCTTACCGATCTGGCCCACACCGAACGGGATACGCGGGCGGACGTTATCGACAATGTTCTTGAAGTCAACGAAGATACCCTGGGCCGTTTCCGGACGCAGGTAAACCTTGTTGCCTTCGCCTTCGATCACGCCGATTTCGGTCTGGAACATCAGGTTGAATGCGCGGGGCTTGGTCCAGTCGGTCTTGCCGCAGGTCGGGCATTCAATCTTGTTGTCCATCATCATCTGGTGGACTTCGTCAAAGTTCTTGCCGGCGCAGCAGCCTTCGCCGAGTTTGTCTTCCAAAAGCTGGTCGGCACGGAAACGTTCGTGGCAAGCGAGGCAGTCGACCAGCGGGTCAGAGAAGTTACCCACGTGGCCGGAGGCCTTCCAGACGCGGGGGTTCAAGAGAATAGAGCTGTCGAGACCGAGCACGTCCTGGCGGCTCGTCACAAACTTCTTCCACCAGAGGTTCTTGATGTTGCGCTTCAGTTCCACGCCATACGGACCGTAGTCCCAAGTGTTGGCGAGGCCGTCGTAAATTTCGGAGCCGGGGAAAATGAAACCGCGGCGCTTGCAGAGGGAGATGATGTCCTTGAGGGCATCCTGAACTTTCTTTGCCATTTTAGAGTCCTTTTGTTTTTTATGCGAGCAAATTTAGAAAATAGTGGCTAGTGATTAGTGGTTAGTAAACAGGAAAAAAGCAAAAAAAACAACCATATCGAGGGCAAACAGGCGGGAATTCTTTCGTCTAACTGAGGATGATAGACTCTGACGGGGCAAAAACAGCAAAAAAATTCTATATTAAACAATTATCTATGAAATTGCTTGTCCCCTTATTGCTGTTAACGCTTCCTTTTTCCATTTGGGCCAAAGAGGATCACATGGCAAAAAACGCCATTCCCCTAGTAGATGTCCCCAAGGAAACGAATATCGAAGCACCATCGACAAGCATTAATACCCCTAAAGCAGAGACACCCGAAACAGAAAGCGAATTCACGGGAAATGTCGTCATCGACGAAGCCGATGCAGGCAATGTCGTAGATAGCGTCGCGAAGGATACCGTCAAGGCTGCACTACCCGCTAGTGACTCTCTAGACAAATCAGACCCCTCGGAAGACTTAGCTGCAGCCGACACCCTTAACGAAGATAGCGAAGTATCTGCAGCCGAGAACGAGGCCGCCGAAGCAGAACTGGCCGCCGACATGGCTAGCACAGACTCCGCTACGACCGACTCCGTTCACAAACTTGTCCTCGACATGACGACCGCCTTCGTGCCCTCGGCCAGCAAGCGCATATCAGCACCCTATGGCATTCGCACCTACCGCATGCACCGCGGCGTGGATCTCGGGCTCTGCCACGACGAAGACCGCACCATCGTAGCCGCCTTTACAGGCGTCGTCGCTAAAGTCCGCAACCAGGGACGCCGCAGAGGATACGGAAAATACGTTATCCTGGACCACGGAAACGGACTCACCACCCTGTATGCACACCTCGCCAGCTGGAAGGTCAATGTCGGCGACACACTGCAGGCCGGTGACACCATCGGCGTCGGCGGCAATACGGGCCGCTCATTCGGCGCTCATCTGCATTTCGAGATGCGCTTCAACGGCACCTACATCGACCCCGCCACCGTCTTCAACTTCGAAGAAGGCACATTCATCAATGCAATGACGGAAATTGACGAAAATCAGCTCCAGGTTGTCGAGGCCGGATACCAGAAAGAACTTTCCAAGCATCGCTACTACAAGGTGCGCCGCGGCGACTGCCTCGGAAAGATTGCCCGAAAATACGGGATTTCTATACGCAGGCTCAAACAGCTGAACGGTATCAAGGGCAACATGATCCGACCGGGCCAGGTGCTGCGCTGCTCGTAAAAACATGCTCCCGGTTCATTTCGCCCCGCTACAGGGTTTTACCGAATCCGCCTACAGACAGGCTCATTACCTATCAGCACCCGGAATCGACACATACTACACCCCCTTTTTGAGGATTGAAAAAGGTGAAATCCGAACAAAGGACCTTCGTGATCTGGATGCGGACACATGCTTTTCTACCACAATCGACGGAAGAAAGCCCTACCACCTTGTTCCGCAGATTATCGTGCGCAATGAATCAGAATTCGATACACTAACAGAAACTATAACTGCACGAGGTTTCTGCGAAATCGACATCAACATGGGCTGTCCATTCCCAATGCAGACCAAGTCAGGACGGGGCGCAGGAATTCTTCCCAATATCGAACAGGTTCGCAGGATTCTTGTGAAAATCACTCAGTTCCAATCTAGTGCAAGCCCCATTCAATTCAGCATCAAAATGCGTTCAGGGCTCGAACACCCCGACGAATGCCTAAAACTGCTCCCGTACCTGAACGAAACTCCCCTAACCCATATCACGCTCCACCCACGTCTCGGAACGCAGCAATATAAGGGAGCTCTCGATTTCAGCACATTCGATTATTTTTACGATGAATGCAGGCACCCACTTCTCTTTAACGGAGACTTGACCACTCTTTCACAAATCGAGTATATCGAGAAACGCTATCCAAATCTCGCAGGAATCATGATCGGCAGGGGTCTCCTCGCAAACCCAGTTCTAGCAGCCCAATATGCAGGAATCCCCTGCGAAACAACGATGAAAACCCTCATCAAGATCCATACAGACATCCTTGCCGACTATTCGCAGAGACTGCAGGGAAATGCCCAGATTCTAGACAAAATTCGCGCCTTCTGGACCTATGCGGAGCTCCCCAAAAAAATCAAGAAGAAAATTGAGAAATCCAGGAATCTTGATGAATACCTCGAGGCCGTTGCCGAACTGGCCTAATTCCTAGTGAGTATCGCGCCTGACAATGCGGTCATATGCCCTGAAAATGGCCGCTTGGCTTAATGCCCCGACGACTTCACCCGCGTCGTTCTTCACACAGACCTGGTCCACCGGGAATCGTGCGAAAATCTTGGATGCTGTATGCAGATCCGTCGACACAAAAAGCATCGGGACCTTTACGGTGCAATCCGAAACCAGAAGGTGCCGGATTAGCTCCGGCGACGAAATAAAGGCAGACTTGACCACGGCCATATCCAGCAGACCGATATAGGATTCACCCTCGTACACCGGGTAAACATAATTCAGGTCAACATACTTCAAAACCTTCGCAAGCGGTTCATCACCCCTAAGCGACTTAATTTCACAGGGTTCGATTACCTCGCCTACGCTTGTAACGCTGAGCACATCCACATCCATATCGCTCTTGTGGGCTGGACTTGCGAACTTGTTCAGGACCTGACTCTTGTAGATACTCCATGGGCGTGAAAACGCGATATGCATGACAGCCGCAATTAATAGTCCCGGCAAAAGGGTGTAGCTACCCGTCATTTCGCAAACCATAACGACACCGGCAATCGGAGCCTTGGCCGCCCCCGCAAAGAAGGCTGCCATTCCAACCAGAATAAACATCTCGGGCGCCCGCATCGCACCGGGGAAAAATAACTCGCAGATTCCAGCAAACATGGCACCGAGCACGCCTCCAATAAATAGCGATGGCCCAAACACGCCGCCCGAACCGCCCGAACCCACCGTGAAAGCCGTCGCAACGATTTTTGCAATCGCAATCGCAAGCAGCAGTGCCACCCCCCAAAATGAATGCGGAACAAGCCCCCGCATAATTTCGCCTATGAATTCGAATCCACCACCCATGACTTCCGGGTAAGCGACGATAACCACAGAGACAAAGACCCCACCTACGGCCGGTTTCAGCCAGTCAGGAATCGCCCAACGGGCAAAACGCGTTTCGGACTCGCTATAAAAACGTACATACAGGTACGAAAATGGAAAACAAAGAAATCCTAGCAAGGCACAAGCCAGTAACTCGGCAGGATTCGTGAGTGGAAACGCAGGCACTCCCGCTATCACGGGCTCAGTTCCGAGCATCGCGATGCATACAGCAAAGGCAACCACTGACGAGACTATGGATGTCGCAAAGGCGTTAGACTCGAAATCTTCTCGGTACAGGACCTCGACCGATGTAAGAGCCCCCGCCAAAGGGGCCTTGAAAATGGCTCCGAGCCCCGCAGCCGTTCCAGCAAGCGTAAACTGCCGTCGCAACGACTGCGGCATCTTGAACAGACTGCAAATCGTCGAGGCGACTCCAGAACCGATTTGCGAAACAGGCCCCTCGTAACCGGCGCTACCGCCCGTCGAGAGCGTAATGATACTCGTAACGAACTTAATCGGGGCGACACGCGCACGAACCATTCCACCCTGATGGTGAAATGAACGGATCATGTTATCGGTCCCCTGCCCCGCCGCTTCAGGTGCCTTCGCAAACTTGAAGATAATCAGCCCCACGACGAGGCCGCCCAGTGTCGGCATCGCAGCAAAACACCACCTCGGGAGAGCATTTCCGCCAGACCATGGCAAACGGACTAATTGGCAGGCCTGCTCAAGACAACAACGAAAAGCAACCGCAACCAGTCCCGTAACCAAACCGATTACCGCCGCCAAAATAATTTTCGGCAGATAACCATTGATAGCGAGCAGCTTCGCAAATTGCTTTTGGAAATCTTTCACGGGCGCAAATGTAGAAATTTGAGGCAAGTTTGCCTAGAAGTAAGCGAGCTTTTAACAACAATCGATACACTTCGGTCATTTTGTCTATTACTAAAATTGTATTTGAAGAAGAATCATTTTAAATTCCTTTGTGAGGAGAACGAAATCTCATGAACATTAAATCAACCTTTACTGCAATCACGCTTTCCGCAGCGGCAACCCTTATGGCAAAAGACTATTCAGGCGCAGAACTCTATACCAACGAAACTTGGATGTACGGTAAGTTTGAAGCCCGTATGCAAATGGCCGCCGGCTCTGGTACGGTAAGCTCCATGTTCCTCTACCACAACGATTCCTACCTGGGAGCCCCGGAACCATGGGTTGAAATTGACATTGAAATTCTAGGGAAAAATCCAAATAGTTTCCAGTCTAATATCATTACCGGTTATGGCCCCGGCGAAGATACCAAAGTCACAAGTGAAAAACACCACGGCATAAACCCGGCATCAAACGAGTCTTTCCATACATACGGAATAGAATGGACTCCCGATTATGTTGCATGGACTCTTGACGGTCAAGTTGTCCGCAAGACTGTCAAGGGACAGGGCGACAATAACCAGGTGCAAGATCTCGGCAAGAAACCGCAGGGGCTCCGTTTCAACCTCTGGTCTCATGAAGATGCCGGCTGGGTAGGCGCATGGAACGACAACATCCTCCCCGTTTACCAGTTCATCAACTGGGTCAAGGTTTACGAATACACGCCGGGACAGGGCGACAACGGAAGCGACTTCAAACTTCAGTGGACGGACGATTTCAAGACATTCGATGCAAACCGCTGGGGCAAGGGTGATTGGACCTTTGAAGGCAACCGTGTCGACATTAGCCCGAGCAACATCTATGCAAAAGACGGCATGGTCATTATTGCACTGACCAAGAAGGGGCAGGAAAGCTTCAATGGACAGGTTCCTCAAGATCCCGAAGGGGACGCCATGCTCAACGGATCTTCGCAGCAGTCTTCTAGCAGTGAACAATTTACCCCGCCTAGCTCCAGTAGCGAATACAATCCGCTCAGTTCCAACAGCGAACAGAACATGGGCATTCTCCAGAACCGCGCCAAGTTCCAGAACAAGGAAATTCGCGGTACGGTCAATGCCAAGGGTGCCCGAGTGAACCCGAGCAACAAGGCCAACTACCAAGTGGACTTTAACTTCTAGAAATTCATCCAACCCCAAACAACCCCGACCTGCGCAGGAACCTCCCCTGCGCAGGTCATTTGTTTACAGCCCACATTGCAAACATTTTTATTAATATTTAAGCATGAAACAGCGGATTATCAAGGCTTTGCTCAACATGAACCTCGCCGAAGGCGACCGACTCCCTTCGGTGCGTTCCATGATCAAGGGGTTCGGTGCTTCGTCGGGCACGGTGCAGGCGGCGCTTGCCGAGCTAGAATCCGCCGGAAAGATTTGCAAGATTCAAGGAAAGGGCTGTTTCTGGGGCACGTCTCCCCTACGGACCAAGGTTCCCTACATTCACGAGACGGTTTCTGAAAAACTCGCCAAGGCGTTCGAGCGCGACTTCGCGCAGGGTTACCTAAAGCCGTCGATGCCGCTCCCCCTTTCCAAGGAACTCTCTGCCCGCTATAACATTTCGCAGGGCACGCTCCGCAAGTTCCTAGAAGAAAAGGTGGCCTTGGGCATCTTGAAAAAAGAAGGCCGCCAGTACGTTTTTTACCGCAAGCAGCAAAAAAAGGACGAAGCTCCGCTCAGCGAACTCATCTTCGTGACGCGATGCAACAGCTGGGGCGGATTCAGCGCCGAAAGCGAACGCGAACTGGACTTTTTGCGCCTCATTTACAAGACCGCCGGTAAGAATCATTACAAGCTCACCCTGTTCGGCATCAATGACGCCACGGGCAAGCTCATTGACCGCAGCGGCAAACCCTGCAAACTTTCGGAACACCCGAACGCCGTCGGGGCCGTGCTTTCGACGCTCTTGGTGCAGAACGTCAGGCCGCTCCTGACATTTTTTGCCGACGCCAAGTTCCCCGTGGCCGTATGGTGGGAACATCCCATTGACGCTGTGCCGCGCAGTTTTTTGCGCAAGGACAACTGGATATTCTTCAACTCCACCTTCGGCAAAACTCCCGGCAAAGAAATTGGCCGCTACCTGCTGGGCCTCGGCGTGACCGAAGTGGGCTATTTTTCGCCGTACCACAATAGTTCCTGGTCCAAGGACCGCTTGACCGGCCTCGAAGAATCGGGGCTCGTGGTGCACCCCTACGTGGACGCCGAATTTGCTAGCCCCTGGGATTACAAACAAATTGCCCGCAAGAAAGTCGAAAAACTCTCCGTAGAAATCATGGCGCGCAGCTTGGAAAAGGACAAGCTCAAGACGCTCGCCGAGCGCGCCCTTGAATTCCAGAGGGCAAACGGCAACAACATGCCCTGGATTTGCGTAAACGACGAAGTCGCGGGAATCTTCATGGAAATGGCCGAAGAAAACAACATGGAAATCCCGCAGCCAAACATCGGGCCGACCTACATCGCCTTCGACAACTCCATGGAAAGCTACCTGCTGCGCATTCCCTCTTACGACTTCAACACCGACGCACTCGTAGAACAAATCTTCTACTACATCAGCAACCCCTCGGCTTTTGACGGAATCAAAAAAATCCACCACATCCTCGGGAACGTGGTGGAGAAATGACACGAAGTGTCATTCTGAGCGGAGAACTGAAGGTTCGTAGTCTCTTTGATCACTTAGCGCTTTAGCGCTTATGTGAGCATGATCCCCCTTGCGGGGAGAAGAATCCAGTCCTTAATATTCTAGTCTAGATCCTTCGAACGCTTCGCGTTCTCAGGATGACACAGGATTTTACTTATTCTTATTGACGATCAACATCTTGGCCTTAAAGGTCTTCTTGTCGATCCACTTGACCATCAGAGAGACCTTGTTGTCCTTGTTCAAGGCCGCCCAGTACTTTTTGAGCGTGTCTTCGGCGTTGTCGAAAATCGGCATCAGCTTCGGGAAGCCATTGAAACTCGGAATCGGGCTTCCGTCGGTTTCGTAGGTGCTGATGAAGTGGCCAAGCCCCGGCAAAGCCTTCTCGTATTCAAACGTCATGCGTTCGCAACCAGCGTCTTCGCAGTTGCCCCTGCTCTTGAGGATAGAGAGCTTGTACACGGCGGGGCTTGCGTTCTTGTAGTGGATGCCGGAAATACGCGGCGTGAAGTTCGGGGCGTCGTCTTCGTACTGGCGCGTGCGGAGGGCGCTTTCAAAGGTGCCACCCAGCTTGATGGCGTTGTAAATCGTATCGGTCTGGTCGCCGTTGGTGATAATCTGGACATCGGCAGTGTGACGTGCCGGGTAGTAGATAATCAGGTGCGGGTCCGTGAGCTTCGATTCGTCGAAGGCCTTCGTCTTCATGAAACCTGTCTTGGGTTCGATTTCGAAAACGCGGTTGCGGCTGTTGACGCTACGGCCCATAATCCAGTAGACCTGAACGTAGGACTTGCCGTCGGCGCTTTCGCCGAGGATAATGCCACGGCCAGGATAGGGGTTATTGGAGAGGGCCTTGAAATTCTGTTTTGCTTCGTCTGTGTAGGACATAGTGATTAGTAAATAGTGGTTGGTGGTTGGGAAATTTTATCGTTTCGGGTTGTAATTGTTCATGAGCACCATGGCAACGGCAACGCAGAGCATCACCACGCTGCCGACAATGACTTGCTGGCGGTGGTTGTATTCTCGCTTGACGTAGGTCGGATTCTCTTCGTTGAGCTCCTGGAGCGTCGGACCCTGGTTCAGCTTAGTCGAGTCGATGCCGTAGAGTTCCGCCGCTTCTTCGTCAGTCATGTTCAGCGTACTGACGTAAGCGCTGTCGTACTTGTCGAGCTTGTCTGCGGCAGCCGCGGGAATCGCAAGGAAAAGGGCTAGCAGCACCGCAAGCAATAAACTGCCGTGGATTGCCGCGCCCCTACGGGGCTCGCAATGACGTAACGAAGACGTCCTCCCCATTTCGCAACTATTCCTTCGCGAGCTTGTCGAGGATCTGGTTCACGAGGCCCGGGTTAGCCTTGCCGCCGGACTTGCGCATGGTCATACCGACCAAGAAGCCCTTCAGCGCAACCTTGCCAGCCTTGAATTCGGCGAACTGGGCTGCGTTTTCGGCACACACGGCACGGACCACTTCTTCGATGGCACCGGTGTCGGTCACCTGCACGAGGCCCTTTTCCTTCACGATAGCTTCAGGATCCTTGCCGGTCTCGAACATCTCGGCAAAGACCGTCTTTGCAATCTTTCCGTTGATGGTGTTGTCGGCAATGAGGTTCACGAGCTTGCAGAGGTCTTCAGGCTTGATCTTGAGGGCGCTGAGGCCGCCTTCGAGTTCCTTCACCTTGGCGAGGAGTTCGGTAATCACCCAGTTGGCCAAGACCTTGCCGTTCTTGCAGTTCTTGGCGGCAGTGTCGTACCATTCGCTCACGTCGCGGTCTTCGGTAAGCACCATGGCATCGTATTCGGAAACACCGAAGTCGTCCATGAAGCGCTTGCGGCGGGCATCCGGCAGTTCCGGAAGCGTGCGGCGGATTTCTTCCACGAAGGCAGGGTCGGTCACGAGGCGGACCATGTCCGGTTCCGGGAAGTACTTGTAGTCGTGGGCGTCTTCCTTGGAGCGGATGACGATGGTCTTGTCCGCGTTGGGGTCGTAACGCTTGGTGCACTGTTCCACTTCCTTACCGGCATCGAGGGTCGAGGCCTGCAGGTTCATTTCGCAGTACAGGGCCTTCTCGAGGTTCGTAAAGCTGTTCAGGTTCTTGATTTCGGCGCGGATACCGAATGGAGCATCTTCGCTCTTGCGGAGAGAAATGTTGCCGTCGCAGCGCATGTTGCCGTTTTCCATGTTGGCGTTGGACACGCGGGTGTATTCCAGCGTCTGCTTGATCTTCTTGAGCACGAGCACGGCTTCTTCGGGGCTACGGATATCCGGTTCGGTCACGATTTCGCAGAGCGGAGTGCCGCAGCGGTTCGCGTCAAAGTGGGAATCGGTGGGGCTCATGTCGTGGATGAGCTTGCCGGCGTCTTCTTCCATGTGGATACGGGTAATGCCCACGCGCTTCTTGGTGCCGTCATCCTTGACGATTTCGAGCCAGCCGTTCTTGCAAATCGGGTGGTCGTACACCGGAAGTCCGCCCGTCTGGGTAATCTGGTAGCCCTTCGGCAGGTCCGGGTAGAAGTAGTTCTTGCGGGTCCACATGGCGTTCAGGTCGATTTCGCAGTTCAGGGCAAGGCCCAGGCGAATGGCGTATTCCACCGCCTTCTTGTTCGGCACGGGCATGGCACCCGGCATACCGAGGCAAACAGGGCACACGTGCTTGTTCGGGGTCGTATTCACTTCGATTTCGCAGCCGCAGAACATCTTGGTTTTAGTCGCGAGCTGGCAATGGATTTCAAGACCGATAACAGGACAATAATTGGACATAAAAACTCCGTAATTTTACGGGGATAAAGATAGAAAAATAGTGGTTAGTGGTTAGTGGTTAGTGATTAGGAATATGCTAGAGTTCGTCCAGGGTCACGACGAGGACATCGGTAAGGGTGCGGAAATTGGCGCATTCGGTAAGGATGCAGTCGGCGCCGTTCACAAACGCCGTCGCAAGGCGCAGGGACTCCGCTTCGGTAATCTTGTGGTTCGTCTTCTGCGAAGCAGCAAAAAGTTCAGCCGCCTTAACAGAAACTTCGGCATCTACCGGGCACACCTTCACGTTCTTGGAATGTTCGAAGAACTCGCGGTACTGGCGCGCCAACACGCCCTCGCTATTTTCAAAGGCCCGGCGGCTTATTTCAAATAAAGTAACGGACGAAACAAGAATCTGTATATTCTTCTCGTACACCATGTCAAGGACACTGGAAACCACCGGGTAATAGTCGGGATGCATCTGTAACAGCCGGACCAGTGAGCCCGAATCAAGAAACATCAGACGACTTTTTTCTATCGAATCAATCACTCGTAGATTTCCATGTATGCAATATCTTCACGCATGCCGGCACGGACCATCTTGAATCGTTCCGCTTTCGGATAGAAATACCAGATCATCCACTCGCCCGCCATATCGGTGCGTTTCGTTTTAATCGCGAGAGGCTTTTCGCCTTGGAAAAAGTCGCGTTTGTGCGGAATCACATGCTCAAACGGACGATAAACATGCACAGCATCACCGGCCTGGCGTTCAATAAAGCCATTACCATCCTTACTCCAGGTAATGGTCACGGTTCCGTTGTCGTCCTTGACCTTTTCGCAGCTGTCAAAACCGCTACCACACCACAGGTACTTCTTGTACTTAAAGGACTGTTCAGGCATATTGAATGTTTCGACAATACGACGGTTGCCCTTGTAATTATTGTACTCGCCCTCGAGCTTATAGTTACCCACATTGTATTCGGCACAACCGCGCTGGGCAACCCGGACCTTTCGATCGGCTACGGCGATATCTACGGTACAGCCATCTTCGGTGTATGTCAAACGGGCATGACCATTGGATTCACGAAGTTCCACATTACTCGCCTCGAGTTCGGCACGACCGGACAACGGACCATTCTGAATCGTGAAGGAGAAATAACGCGGATTAGTCGGGGACTTTTTCAAGATGACACTTCCAGTCGCAGATGCGTATTCACCGCTCAAATCCATGGATGCCTGCTTGAAACGGGCCAAGTCGGCACGCTTAACCCATACGGCGCCGAGCTTGCATTGGATGGGAACATATTTAGGCGGCTCAGACGGTTCGCGAAGTTCCCAGGTAACCACTTTCCTTCGCCGGGTCTTCATCTTTACGCGCCCCTTCTTGTCCTTTACTTCGCGTCCCTTCTTGTCGAGCATAGGGACCTTTTCCTTGACGACCCGAACCTTCTTGACCGAATCCTGAGGAATCGGCATTTCCTTAATCCAGTCCGTAAACACAATCGAACCGAAAGGAGTCTCTTCGTTTATCTGACCTTGTTTCTTTTCGTAGACATTCAATGTCTCTTGAGCTATAGAAAAGCCGCTAGCCAGGAACAAGAAAATGCACAGGAACAATATTTTTTTCAAAATCCACCTCGTTGTGCGTGTAAAGTTAACATTTTAAACGAAAAAAAAAACAAAAATCGTTATACGAAAGATTTTTTTACTAAAATTACGATTGTGGAATAATTAAAGGAGTTCCCTCACTATGAAGAAAATGTTTATAGCCTCTTGCATTTTGGCTGCGGCCGCATTTGCCGCACCGGAAGCCGCCGCTCCTGCCGCTGCTCCGGCAGCCGCACCCGCCGCCGAACCGGCCCCCGCTGCTGCCCCCGCTGCCGCTGAACAGGCCGCACCTGCTGCAGAACAAGCCGCACCCGCAACTGAAGCTGCTCCTGTCGAACAGGCCGCTGCACCCGCAACGGAACAGGCTGCCCCTGCCGAAGCTGCCCCCGCAACGGAACAAGCCGCCCCTGCTGAAGCTGCCCCCGCAACCGAAGCAGCCGCCACAGAAGCTCCGGCCGAAGAAGCCGCTCCCGTAGCCGAAGAAGTCGCACCGGCCAAAGACACTCAAGTTGCCGCAGCAACCGAACCGCAAGAACAAGCTAAGCCGAAGAAGAAAAAGCGCAAAAAGAAAAAAATGATTGAAAACGCCGTGATGTCGGTTAACCAGATCAATTTCGACATCAACGCCGACTTCGAATTGGAAGCAGGCAAGGTCCTCTGGACCAGCGAAGACGACGAAATGGGCGACAACCTCGAGACTTGGTCCGGTGAAGCTAATTTCGCAGTGCTCGCCGAATCCGATGACTTCAAGGGCAAGATTGGTATTGCCTTCTATCCGGGCGACCTCAAGGCCTCTGACGACAATATTGACAAGAAGGTCAAGAAGGAACAGCTCCGCGAAGGAACTCGTCAGTATTCTGACGACTACTTCAGCCTTGACGAAGCATGGGCCATGCAGGGAACAGATTTGTTCTCTTTCAAGGTTGGTCGTTGGGACAACACGGACAAGAGCGGAGACTATTTCGGCGGCTATATCGACGGCTACCTGAATGGATTCCTCTCTACTCAGGATCCTGAGAACCAGTTGCAGTTCGGCTTCACCCCGACTGAAAACATGGACTTCTACCTGTCCTTGATTAGCAAATCCGAGAATCTGAACAAGGGTGACATCCGTGCAGCCTTCAATTTCCACGGTCTCGAAGGAATTTCCAAGCTGAAGGTTCAACTCGCCTATCGTAGCAACATCTTCGATGCAGTCTACGACAGCGATGCCGAAATCAAGCACAATGCCTCGATGAAGGCCAACCTGCCGCTCGGCAACTTCGACATTTTCGCCGAAGCCGCCCTAATGGACATGTCCGATGACTTGGTGATTCCCCTTACCGGTGGCTTCGCCATCTATACGCCAGTCGTCGACCGTATCCTCGTCGAAGCAGAATATGTCGGAGATCGTCACGAACACAAGGACTTCCAGAACTTCAGCTCCAAGCACGTGAAGGATGTCCTCGGCGCCATCTATCTCGAAAAGGCTTTCACCAGCCGTTTCAGCCTCTCTGCCGGCTTCCACAGCTACGGAAGCTCCAGGGACTACATGATTTCGGGAAACCTGGTCGGCCGAATCAACTAATAAGACCGGGCTAGCAAACTAACACAGGGAACTTTCTCTGATGCTAGCCCTCTCGCAAATGCCCTCGGTTAACACACGAGGGCTTTATTGCTCACGGAAGACCGGGCTAGCTAAAAGCCACCGAATTAAAGAAAATCCCGCGAGAAAACTCGCGGGATTTTCTTTGCAAAAAAAGATTAAATGTTAGACACCCTTGCGCTCCAAATCAAGCAAAAGCGACTGCAAGGAATCTTCGACACTGGCACGGAAATCGCCCGAACCAAGGCTACAGCTGGCTACGGCCTCGTCGCCCTTGGTGACACGAATAACTGCAAAACCACCTTCGGTCGTAAAAGAAACACCAAGACCCTTATTCAAGGCTTTTTCCAAAAGATCACGCATAAAGACTCCTTTTTTTATGCAAAATATTTTCAATACCCATAAATTAAGCTTTTTCAATCTAAAAAACAAGAAAAATTTTGCATATATTCCAATAAAAGCACATTTTTCTTGTATATATTGGGTGTATGTACGATTTTCACCTTCATTTGGTACGCCTCCCCCATTCGACAAGCGTCGCGCAAACCTTATTGGAGCATGGTTACCGCTTTAACGCCGTAGCTTGTGAACCTTGGGAATGGGAAGCTCTCCAAAAGGTCGATGAAATCTTTCTAACTGGTTCGGGATGCTGCTACGGGATTCACCCGATAGTTTGCGACCATCTCAAAGAAAGCGATTGGAAAAAACTAGAATCCATTCTTGAAAAATGCACCAATGCCGGAGTTGGAGAAACAGGACTTGATAAACGCTATGAAGGCTATGAAGAAGGTGGTTCTCAGGAAATGGCGTTCCGCAGACAGGTGAAACTAGCTCTACATTTCAACCGAGACCTGCAAATTCACTGCGTCGGAGATTACGGACGAATTATCAAAATCCTAAAAGAATGCGGTTACCCAGCCTCAACTAACGCGCATCCCATTTTTCACCGGTTTGGCGGGGACATTTCTACAGTGAAAACGGCACAGATGCTGAATCCAATTTTCTCATTGCATCAGGATTCTTTCCGCAAGAAATCGACCCTCGCGGCCATCCAGCAAATTCCAGCAGTACAAATCCGATTCGAAACCGATGCCGACGAAACCTTCAGCAAGAACAATGACATGACCGCCGAAGAAATCGTCACGGCACTAGAAATAAAGTTGAAAGAAACCGAAAAGCGATTTAGCCAATTATCGATCTAAAACGGAGCCATTACTTTTAACGACAACCGATTCGGCGCGGATGGCGCTAAATGCGCGGAATTCCTTGAGACACTTTTCGGCAAGCTCCGTAGCACTCCCTTTTCCAAGTTCAATGACAACCTGCAACGGCGATCCCCCCATGATTCGCATGGGAAACTGCGTATTTGCATACATTTCGCTAATGATGCGCGGATCGGGAGGCGGAAATTCCACGAAGGTTGCAGCAAGCATACCCTTGCGCTGCACTAATCCCTGTATGCGGAGGCGCCCAGCCAAGAGCCCTATTTCGGTCACAAGCAGAAGCATCTTGGCGGCCACGGGAACGGCTCCGAAACGATCCTGAAGTTCCTGGGCAATTCCCTGAATTTCGTCTGTGCAAGAGACTCGCGCAATACGCTGGTACATCGAAATACGCGTCAGGCCATCCTGGATGAAATCTTCGGGAAGGAATGCGTCTACACCAAGTTCGACGCGCGTCTGTATCGGCTTTTCGGCAGGACCGCCACGAAGCATTTCAACAGCCTCGCGCACAAGGCGCACGTAGGTTTCAAAGCCTACCTCTGCAATAAAACCATGCTGTTCCTGACCAAGCAAGTTACCAGCCCCACGAATTTCGAGATCGCGCATGGCAAGCTGGTACCCGCTACCAAGATCCGTAAACTGCTCAAGCGCCTTGAGACGCCGCATTGATTCTGTCGAGATTTCATTCTTGGAAGGAATCACAAGCAAGGCTTTCGCCAGAACACTGCTGCGCCCCACACGTCCACGCATCTGATACAATTGGCTAATGCCAAAGTGATGCGCATTCATAATGATAATCGTATTCGCATTCGGAACATCGAGTCCCGACTCAATGATACTCGTACTAATCAGAATATCGAATTTTCGCGAAAGAAAGGCTTCCATCGCATTTTCAAGATCGCGATCGTTCATTTGCCCATGCGCCACGCCAATCTTTGCATCAGGAACGAGAGCCTCGATATCGTCGGCGAGCGCATAGATACTATGGACGCGATCGTTCACAATAAACACCTGACCGCCACGGGCCAGTTCATCTTCGATAGCCCGCTTGATGACCATGTCATCGCGCTTCATGAGCGTTGTCTCGACAGGCAAGCGGTTCACCGGGGGCGTATTGATAAGCGAAATGTCGCGCACTCCCGTCATGCTCAAATGCAACGAACGCGGAATCGGAGTTGCGCTCATGCTCAGGGTGTCTACGGCAAGACGCATTTCCCTAAGCTTTTCCTTCTGCTTCACTCCAAATTTCTGTTCTTCATCGACAATCAAAAGTCCCAAGTCCTTGAACTGGTTCTTCTCGGAAAGAAGGCTATGCGTTCCGATGAGAATGTCGATCTTTCCTTCGGAAACCTGCTTGAAAATTTCCCTCTTTTCCTTCGCCGTCTTATAGCGATTCACAAGAGCGATATTTACCGCAAAGCCCGCAAAACGGTCCATGAAGTTTTCATAGTGCTGGGCCGCGAGAATTGTCGTAGGCACAAGCAATACAACCTGTTTCTTGCTCACCACACACTTGAAGGCGGCTCGCATGGCCACTTCGGTCTTTCCGAACCCCACATCGCCACAGACAAGACGATCCATAGGGCGCTTACTTTCCATGTCTCGCTTGATATCTTCGATTGCTTTCAGCTGATCGGGAGTCGGATCATACTCAAAAGCATCTTCGAATTCCTTTTGAAGCTTGCCGTCGGGAGGAAAATCGAAACCCTCGATTAATTCACGCTTGGCATAAAGTTCCACCAGATCGCGCGCAATCTGAATAACCTTTTTCTTGACTCGTTCCTTGAGATTTTCCCAAGTCTTGCCACCCAGCTTATCGAGTTTCGGAGCGTTTTCTTGTGTTTCAAGGCGTTCAATTTTCTGCAGGTCCGCCACAGGGAACTTGAGCCTGTCGCCACCCGCATATTCGAGCATGGCGCAATCGACCATGCCGCCATTGACATTCACGCGAACAAGCCCCAAATACTTACCGACACCATGATCCTCGTGCGAAACGAAATCACCACGATTCAGCGACTCGATCATCAGGGCTCCCGAAACGGATCCCGCAATCTTGCGCTTGCGCGTCTTGTTTGAATGCCTGTTGAAGATCCGTGTCTCCGTGAGGAAGGCTACGCGGTCCTCTTCAAGCCAGAAACCTTCGGAAAGGTTCCCCTGAATATAGTCCTCTATCTCGAGACCATCCAGAAGCTGCTTGATACGATTAAGCGCGCCCGCGGTCGGGGCAACCACATAGACTTTTCCCCCGCGGGCCGTAAATTCCTCGATTTCCTTCGCTACGGCATCGGTTCCATTCGAAGAGAAATCCTGCGGTTTACAGTGCAGATCGAACCAGGAACCATCATCGACCTTGACTCGCGTCATGTCCATGGAGGTGCGACCAACAAAAAGTCGCGAAAGTTCCCCCATCTTGAACCAGGTTCGCGAAGGTTCTACGACGTCGGCATCAATTGTTCGCACTTCACGAAAAGCAGCCTCGTAGTTGACATAAAGTTTCGAGGCTGTCTCGGCCAGTAGCGAAAGCTCCTCGAAGACGAGGCTCGCCTTGGGCAAATAGTCGAGCAGACTGTAGTCCAGCTTCTCGTAACGGCCACGATGCCACCATAGCCCCGAAAGGTCTCCGTTGAACTTTGCCGCCTCGCGCTCCTTGATGGTGAACTCCCCCATCGGGAAAAGCTGCACCTGATTCATCGGTTCCACAGAACGCTGTGTAAAGATATCAAAGCTACGGATCGATTCAATTTCATCACCGAAGAACTCGATACGAATCGGATGCGGATACAGAAGACAATTCACGTCAACAATACAGCCGCGCACCGAGAACTCCCCCACACCAGAAACTACGGGCTGTTCTATAAAGCCATGATCCATGAACCAGGGGCGAAGCGACGACGGTTCCATAACATCGCCCACCTTGAGCGTAAGGCCTTTCTTCATGACCGTATGCGGTTCTGGAAGTCGCATCAGGAATGAATCTAGCGGACATACCGTTATGAACGGGTTTTCCGATTCAACATCACGGAAAAACTTGAGACGTTCTTCAAGCACGCCTTCAAAAGGAACCTTCTTTTCGTAAGGTTTAAGCCCAACCGACGGGAAAAAACGGACAAAATCCTCACCGACGAGCCCTTCCAGGTTCTCGACCCAGTTCTCTGCACTTTTGTAATCGCGAGCAACCACCAGAATCGGGGCCGGCTTACGCAGGAAACGCGATGCAACCATCATCGAGGCGAACGGAACAGTCGCTCCATTGACATGAATCGCCGAACCCTCTGCTTTGTAGAAAAGGTTCAGCGAATCAGTCGGTGCAAAAGTGAGTAATTCGGAAAGCGATTCAACCATCGCGCCAAAAATAGTTTTTTTTACTCATCTCCAACAGCGCGAATCGTCCACAGTTTCCTAGATATCCCAGAGACTTCGCAAACGACCTCCGTCGTGTCCGACAGGGCATGCACTTCGCCGAGCAAGGCCGTCCTGCAGTACCCATAGGCGGAATCCAGCGGCGTTGGCGTAAACCACCCCTGGTTATAGGAAGTGGTATCGCAAATATATTCAACACCGTCATAGGTCGTGTCGATTACCTCTCCCGTTTTCGAGGTACAGGTTCCTATATAGTCTTCGAGCGTCGGAGCCCTGCTTGACCAACCCGATGATGTACACCTGTAAACAAGAGAATCTGTAACGATAGTCCTATAGTCCGAAGAGGATTCACATAGACCGAACATGCTTTCATAAACGGAGCAAAGTTCCCATTCCCAAGTTCTGCTATAACGCTTGCAGATATAGTCCTTACCAAAGTAGGGCTTTATTTCTCCAATGTTATTGTCAGTACAGGGGCCAACCGTATTCGAATATGTCTGTTCCTGCCAGGTCAGCAATCCATTGCATACATAGACAACAAGTCCCACCATTACAGTATCCCACATCGTCGTCGAATCACATTTTCCCAAATAATTCTTGCTATCGACATGGTACCATTCATAGTTTGAACACAAGTAATGACGACTGCTGAATATTCTGACAGAATCCTGCATGGCCGCGGTACAGAATCCCAATGCAGAGTCTACAGTAGTTTCCTTTCGCCAATCCAGCCCGTTACACATGTATTTTGTCGAATTAAATTCAACGATATCATCCTTCACGTTTGTAGAACATTTTCCCAAAACATCCTCAACATATGCTTCAGCCCAAGCATTGTCCCTACAGATATAGGTATGGAGAGAATCTGTATGTCCGATAGATCCATCCACTTCCTTATGGCAGTAGCCAAGGATAGAGCCAGGATACGAGAGTTTGATCCACCCATCTTCCGTGCAGGCAAATCGATTTCCGTTCAGGGTATATTCCTTGTAAAGAGTCTTTTCCGTACAGGGTTCATCCACATCAAAAATATCCGCCAGGCGCCACCTTTCGCCATTGCATTTCAGCAAGGTGCTGTCGTACGGGAAAAAATCACCCTTTTCAGAGAATCTGCAGGGCATATTTGTCGTACTTTCGGCATACCATTCCTGGTTACGATACGAGCAATAGTAAGAGGAATCCCTTTCAACGACATAGATTGAAGGCATGTTTCCGTATGTCGAATCACAATAGGGCAAATCCTTGAATTTCTTGACAATAGAACGGTACTTGACGCAACGGAGCGAATAGAAATAGCTATCGTACTGCGACTGAATCGAGTGCGCCACCTTGCCAGTGGAATCCTTCGTAAAAACAATGGCGAGATCATCGTCAGCCAAGTAACGGACCTGCTTTTTGAGGCCATCGCACTCAAGAGTATCACGCTTGAAGCAGACACCGGCAAAGACCGGTTCAAAATCCACGCCACTCTTCAAAAGGTTGGTCCAGGCACCAATAGAGGGTATCGTATAACCGTCGGGGCACACGGAAGCCGCAGAACTATAGTCGTTTTCCATATACAAACGCCCATAGGTGCCACAATTGGAATCATCGTAATTAAAGCAGGTGCTCTTGACTTCCAACGGATTCTGGGAGTTCATGTTTTCCATGATCCAGGTAACGATTCCTACGGCAACCGTATTGTAGATCTTGCCATCAGCGGTACTGACCTTGCCGTCCGCTTCCAGATTAAACTTGCTTACGTCAAACTGTTCAGCATCGGTCACCGCCCCAGACGAAGATGATTTCTTGGTCACGCCACTGCTACTACTAAAAAGGACTTCATCCCCTTCCTCATCGGAAGTGCTTCCCGAATCGGAACTACAGGCATAGAACAAGGGAACCGAAACCATCAAGGCACAGACGGATTTTCCCCAAAAATTGCTAAAACGGTTCATAAACATTCTTATCTTCCTCCCTTTACCTGACACAACGAATCGCCATACCGATTACACGAATACTCTGATACTGTTGAGTATCGTAAAATCCAAAGGGTCGGCCACGTCCCCAATAATCTCCAGAAGATGTCCAATAGAAGACGGACATCGACCTAGCCATCCTTGTAGTCATCGGATCCATTCCGTTTTGAAGATAAGCAATCTCATAGCCGGTCGGTGTAATATTCAGGCCATAGAGATTCTCGTCATGCCATCCCGTCGTATCGGTGAAAGCCTTGGTGTCATAAGGCATAAGATCCCATCCGTCCCCATAGAAGGCATAGTATTTATTGAGTTTGTACAGGGTATCAAGCATGTCATGTAATTCCGTCGAATCAGGCAAGCGCCAACCCGACGGGCAGGCTTTTGCTGCTGACGTCTTGCTATAAAGACGTCCTTCCGCATCACAATTCGTTGTAGAGCCCGCCACACAAACAGTCGAATCTACGCCCGCATAGTTAAGGTTCTGAGACATGAAATCGAGCCCATCTATTGTTACATAATTATACTTCTTGCTATCTCTCGAATCAGTAAATGTCTTTGTAACGCCGACCCACTTTCCGCCGGTACACTTACTAGTATTCGCACCATTGAACATCGTATGCCCTTCGCGAGACGCCGTGCAGTATCCCATATATTCGCGATCCGTCGATTTTGTCCATTTGTAAGAATATGACAGATGCTTGCATACGTAATGAACATCATGATAAGTAACGGTATCTCCGACAGACGAATATCCACAATAGGTTCCATGAGCCTTATCAAGAGAATCCAACTTATTCCAACCAGTAGACGTCTTGAGATCACAGACATATTCTTCATTATTGAATACGACCGTCTTTCCGTCGTTACTCGTTCCGCACTCTCCGTAGAATATATACATGTTATCGACACGCGTCCATCCTAGGTTGGTACTTGCACATGTATACATGATTCCGTCCGAAGCTTTCTTGTACTTACCATAACTATTCTCGTCACATGTTCCCAAAGCGCCAATAACCGCACTGATGGCAGTCCATTTATAAAATCCACAGCGATAATACTGCCCATTTTTCAGTACAACTTCTCTCAGAATTTTTTCTGAACAGAAGCCCAATTTCTTGTCCAGCGAATCTGGGGCCACCCATGCGCTATCACGGCAACCATACATGGTTCCCAAGTATGTTTTCGTCTGACCAGCAGCCTCTCTGTCACATGTACCGAGCACCATGTCGCGACTCGCCCTTTCCCAGCTACCGTTCGAACAGACAAACACGGTGTCCACATTCTTCTTTGTAGTGCCTTCCAGAGCACTCGTGCACATTCCCAGCACGACTTCATAGGGATCCATTTTTGTCCAGCCGTTCTCACCACAATAGTAGGTCGACCCATTCTTAACGGAAGCAGTCTTTCCACGTTTGCTTTCGGTGCAAAATCCGATTTCTTCTTCCAAAGAACCCAGTGTATACCACGAGGACGAGAGGCAATAATACTTACGGGAATTAACATCGATAATCTTGTAATACTTAGTACTATCGCATACACCACCGATATCTGCGGCCTTAACTTCACGCCATCCACCATCGCAAATGTAGGCGTATCCCGATTCAGTCGAATCAATTTCGCCTTCGCGTTTTTCCGTGCACAAGCCCATATCGGCTTCAAGATTATCCATCTCATACCAGCCATCCTCAAGGCAGATATACTTGACCCACCCGTAGAATGCAGTCTGGTTTATACGTTTCGGCGTGCACTCGCCCAAATAGTCCATCCGGGTCGCATAGCGCCATTCGGAGCTATCGCAAACGTAATAGTTCGTCTCAACGGTATCGATATGTCCCTGCTTCTTAGGTGAGCATATGCCAATTTCAAGTTCAATACTCGTGAAGGGTTCCCACTTCACACCGCGACATACGTAGCGGATATTTTCGTACTTCGCCTGCTGGAACATGTGCGTGCTGTCGCACACCCCGATATAGTCCGTCAAAATCGTCTTGCGCCAACCATTAGCTGAGCATGTATAGGCCTGTTCATAATAGAGGGTATCGGTATCAATAAGCATCGTATCAATTTTTCCGATACTTATACTCTTACAGTAGCCAAGAGCATCCTCGACGGCAGTGAATCGACGCCAGCTTGAATCTTCGCAGGCGTAATATTTTCCATTGAACAGGTATGTCGTGCTATCGTTTGCAGCTGTACAGGAATCGCGCGATTCCGAAATATTCGCCAATCTCCATTCATCGTTCTTGCAGATATACATGGAATCGTTATAGACCGAGAACATTCCCTCGCTAACATGCGAACAATCATTGTTAAAATCATCGACCCAGTGGTTGTTGACGCAACGATAATTAGACTTATCCTTCATCACGTAGAACAGTTTCAAACTTTGCTGAGAGACCGAATCGCACAGAGGAAGATCATCCTGAGTCGCAACGATATAGGTATAGCTGAGACAACGCAACAAGTAGTAGGACTCTTCAACTTCCTTCTGGAAGGTGAAGTCATCCTCCGTCCCTTCTATTGCCACCACGCTGCTATCGCTAGCAAGATAATAACCGACATTCCCTTGCGAAACACACTTCAACCCATCCATAGAAGACTTACAATAGCCTCCATGCGGAAAATTCATCAAGGAATCCAGTTCCGCATATTTCGAGCGGTAACGGTCTAGTTCACGCCAGTCATCCTTTGTCGGAACAGAAAAATCAGTCGGACATGCCCTATAGGCATTATAGGACTGGAAAAGGCGGCCATATTCGCTGCAGTTGCTCGATTCATCGTCATAGCACATGCTACGGGCTCCATAGGCATTGTACTTGACATTTTCAAGCATCCACTGGTACATGCCAAACTGCACCGTCATGACATCTTCGTCCGAATTGAAATCGTACACAGTAGTAACAAACACATCTCCCTTGGAGACCTTACTGTCGACCTCAATTTCGCGCCGAGCATTGTTTTCAGAATTTTCCGAATCAGAGCTGGAAGACGAATCGGCGCCGCAAGCCGTAAACAGGGATGTACAGAGAAAAGAGCAAATCAATCCTACAAGGAATGACCCTTTAGAAAAAACTCTCATATTTTCCTTTCCTTTTTTTCGTAATTGCAGAGCAACCCGAAAACACCATCTTACAATATAGAAACCTCTTTCAAAGCGAGAAAGAGGCAGATTCTGCAAAAACTACGGTTTCAGCAGCAGCTTGTTGTTTTTCTGGAGGCCTTCGTTATCGAAACGGACGGTCGGGTCCATTCCGCCCCTGAAGGTATCCTCGCTCTCGTAGAGCGAAAGGGCCACAGAAACGCCCGACAGGGTCGCAACGTTTTTCTCCTCCGCAGTAACTTTGTATGTAAACGCAAAGTCCTGCGAACTCTCGTCCTTGAACGTACCCTTGGGGATGCGAACCGTCTCGCCGATTTGCGCAAGAGCCTTCCCCGTACTGTCAACGAATTCCGCCACCATGTAGATATCGAAGAAACAGGGCGCCACGCCGGTATTCTTGACGGTGATGTTCAGCGTGCTCGCGGTATCGGCGCCAGTGACGGTCAAAAGTTCCGCGTGCATCACCGTGAAGTTATAGCCGATGACCTTGGTCATGGAATCCGCAAGCGCCTTGTTGTCGTTGTAGAAGCGGTAGCCGCAATCGTCGAAGTCCTGGTCCAGCACGTAGTAGGTCAGGTGCGCAGTCCTGATGGCATCCACCCAGCGCTCCGGAGTCCACTTGAGGTAGCCGCCGGGAATCACATCGGTGTAGTTCAGCATGATGGCATAGCCGCCGCAGTTCTCCGCGACGGTGGGCATGTTCGCCTCGTAGGCGCGCACCAGCGAATCCGCAGTTCCGGGAATGCCGATGAGGCAGTCATCGCGCTTGGTAATGCCGAGGCTTAGCGCGTAGGTATAGACATCCCCGTAGCCGTCGGAAGGGAGCACCAGCAGGGATTTCTTGAACACGGAGGCGTAATGCTTCAGCATGTCCTTCTGGATTTCAACCGAAGGCATGTGGCTGCCGTCCAGGTTCGAGACGTGCCATTCGCCCCATTCGCCAAACGAGCGCACGTCGATGTATTCGATGCGCGGGTCGCCGTCGTACTTTGCCGCAAGCGCCGTCGCGAACTCCTTCGCATAATGCAGGTAGACGGAATCATCCCACACGGGAACGGCCGCATTGGCGTTGTTTTCCTTGTACCTGGCCGTAATCTTTTTCGCACCTTCCTCGTAAACGTATTTCGGAGTCCAGTCGTAGTTCTCCTCGGGGGTGCTATCGTCCCGGATGAACGAAGGCGAATACGGGAACACGCGCAGGGCGTATCCCATGTTGTGCGCAGTGAGCGCATCCAGCAGTTCTTCCAGTTCGCTCCAGTCGTAGACATCCTTTGCCGGGTTCAGCTTGTTCCACTGCTGGTAGCCGGAACCGTAGGTAACCAGGTTCCATGCGCCGTTGTTCAGGGAGCCGTGGGGGCCGTACTCGAATCCAGGATCAAAGGTCCATGCGGCTTCCGTCGGGACGGTAAACCCCTTGTGCGGGTTGGTGAGCGGGCCATCGAAACGCCTGAGGGTGTAGGTGATTCTGGAGGTGTCACCATCAACGGTCGTGTCGGCATTGTTCGAGCTAGATTCAACAACAGCACTACTGGAACTTGTAGACGGCGTATTCGCAAAAGATGACGGCGCAGAAGCAGGAGAACTGCCAGTAAGGATTGCAGTCGACGAGCACGGAAAATCAGAGGAACTCGACACCTCTACAGCCGCACTATTTTCGTCTCCGACAGGGTCGACCGGGGCTGCACTACCTCCATCTTCCCCACAAGCGATAAGGGCAACGGAAACAATGGCCATCAAACCTAACTGGACAAGGCAATTCATTCTATCCCCTTAGTTTGCGTATAAATATGAATCGAAGGACTCTTTTTGCCTCTTAATATATGTTTTTCCATGGTAAAATCATCATCTATATCAAATATGATGAACAATTACACCCATTCTTATAAAAAAAAAGCTCTTTTGTGCAGTGAACCTATTGACAAATGCTCTTTTGTGCATTATATTTGTACATATAGTATTGCGACGAATTTTTCGTCTATATGAGGTAGAATATGACAAACGACAAGAACATCATGGAGAATCTGGATCAGCGCAAGGAACTGACCCCCCGTCAGGAAGAAATTCTGGAATACATCAAGAAATATTCCAAGGAAAACCGCATGCCGCCTACCGTCCGCGAAATCGGCAACCATTTTGAAATATCCTCTACCAACGGAGTCCGCTCCATCCTTGCTGCCCTCATCAAGAAGGGCTACATCAACCGCTCTCCAAGACTTAGCCGCGGTATCGAAGTCATCGATGACGGCAGTAGTGAAAATTCCGCAGCACAGCCGACAAACACCATTGAAATTCCCATCGTAGGTCGTGTCGCCGCCGGCACTCCCATTCTCGCCGTTCAGAACCTCGAGGGCACAGTCACCATCGACCGAGACTTCCTCGCCTGCCGTTCTGACGTCTTTGCACTCCGTGTCAAGGGCGACTCCATGATCAACGCAGGTATTCTTGACGGCGACCTTATCTTCGCCCGTCAACAAAAAACCGCAGACCGTGGCGAAATCATCGTGGCTCAAGTCGATAACGAAGCAACGGTCAAGTACTACCACCCTGCCGCAGACCACATCGAACTGCGTCCGGCAAACCCGCGCTACCGTCCCATCATCGTAAAGAAAGACAAAAATTTCTCCATCGCAGGTAAGCTCATCGGCGTCATGCGCAAGGTCAATTAAATATTTCTCCTCATTATAAAAAGAACCCCTTTGAAGGGGTTCTTTTTATATTCTCTCGATCCATTCAGGAAAATTAGTCGTCGAGTTCAGCCAGATCCTCTTCGGCTTCCTTCAGATCGTCTGCATCCGGTCCGATAATATCGTCATCATCTTCATCCAGAGAATCACCGCCCATGGCTCCCAGCTGGTATTCCACCTTACGGGCTTCCTTGGACTGGCCTAACTTAAGAATTGCAGCGCATTCTTCGCAATAACCAAGATGCTTGTCGACCCAGAATTCAGGAGACACCAAGTTGCGGTTGCAACGGGTACACATCTGCGTCGCCGCTTCACGCTCGAAAATCATATTCTGCTCTTCGAGTTCCTTGAGGATTCGTTCCGTCAGTTCTTCCTGGGTCTCTTCGGCCAGGGAGGCCTTGTGGCGAATTGCGGATGTCGGCTTCATATCCAGATTCTTCAATTCAGAAGACATTTTCTTCTTGTTCGAGCGGTCTTCCTGTTCGTCAATTTTAATGAAAATAGATGTCTTGGAAAGCTTCTTCACGCCCTGCAGAAGGACCGCATAATCATATTCAATCTTCGGCTTCTTCTCTACATGCTTGACGTCATCAACTTGAGCCACTTCCGCTACAGCTTGCGGAGCAGGCTGCGCCTGATTTTTAACTTTGCCACCCTTCTTGATCGAGGAATTCTCTTCGTTCTTGACAGATTTGTCCTTAACGGCTGCGGCATTCTTCGACTTGTCAGACTTCTTGACCTGCGCCGGCTTCACCTCCGGCTTTACCGGCTTGGCAGGCTTCACCGGTTTTGCCGGCTTCGCGGGTTTAGCAGGCTTCGCGGGTTTCGTCGGCTTAGTGGACTTCACCGGCTTGGCCGCAGGCTTAACTGTTTTTACCGGCTTAGCAGCCTTCACTGACTTTGCGGCAGACTTAGCTGGTTTCGCCTGCTTTACAGGTTTTGCAGCAACCTTGGCTGGCTTGGCTGCAGCAGGCTTTGTCGCCTTCACCGACTTAGCCGAAGCCTTGACGGGCTTCGCAGCGGCTTTCGCAGGCTTCTTCGACGCACTGGCTGCGGCAGTCTTTTTAGCCGGAACCTTTGCGGCGGACTTTTTCGGAGCAGGTTTTGCAGCGGCGGCAGCCTTCTTGGCAGCAGGCTTCTTAGCGACGCTAGCGGGAGCCTTCTTTTCCTTGGATGCTACTTTCTTAGAACTCATAGATTACTTCTTTTCAACGATGGTTATGTTAATTATAGGATCATTCGGTTCAATGCGGCAAACGACATCTTGACCTTCCAGGACCTTTCCGAAAACGGTATGCTTGCCGTCTAGATGGTGTTGAGGCGTCTGCGTTATAAAGAACTGGGAACCGTTCGTATTGGGACCGCGGTTCGCCATCGAAATAACGCCCGCTTCGTGTTTAAGCTTAGAAATTTCATCGTCAATGGTGTATCCAGGACCTCCCGTTCCATTTCCTTGCGGATCCCCCCCCTGGATCATGAATCCGGGAATCACGCGATGGAACGTGAGACCGTTGTAAAAGCCCTTGTTTGCAAGATCGACAAAATTAGCAACTGTGTTGGGAACCGACTTGAAATCAAGATCAAGAACAATCTTGCCTTCATGCGTCTCGATAACAGCCTGTATTCCCTTGATTCCTGAATAATCCTTTTCGAAGACCTTGCCTTCGGCACAGCCAAAGCTGACAAGGGCAGCAATCAATACAACAACCATTGCCAGCGGATGAAAACCGCTGGAGCGAACAAAATTCGAAAACATTTTCATAACAACCATGGAATAATGGTGCTTAACCTTAATTTATATTGCGAATATAGCTTTTTTGTAAAGGTGTTTTTTTGCATTTTCTATATTTAGGCCCAAAAAACGCCGTATTCACACAGGAATTGACCCCGCGTATGCCGCAAAACGACAATATCCGAAATTTCAGCATTATCGCCCACATTGACCACGGCAAATCTACGCTCGCCGACCGCATGATCGAACTGACGAAGACCGTCGCAAAAAACGAGATGACGAACCAGCTGCTGGACGACATGGACCTAGAACGCGAAAGAGGCATCACCATCAAGGCGCACGCCATCCGCATGGTCTACGAGAAGGACGGCAAGGAATACATTTTGAACATGATCGATACGCCGGGGCACGTGGACTTCACATACGAAGTGAGCCGCTCCTTGGCCGCCTGCGAAGGCGCAATTCTCGTAGTGGACGCAAGCCAGGGCATCGAAGCGCAGACACTTTCGAACCTTTATCTCGCTCTTGAAAACGACCTGGAAATTATTCCGGTGCTCAACAAGGTGGATCTGCCGGGCGCACAGCCCGACCACATCGCTCAGCTCGTAGGCGACTTGCTCGGTTACGATCCCGACAAGATTCCCCGCATTTCGGCAAAGACAGGCCTGAACGTAGAGCAGGTGCTGGACAAAATTGTCGACGAAATTCCAGCCCCCAAGGGCGATAGCGGAAAGCCGCTCAAGGCGCTCATCTTTGACTCCGTATACGATTCCTACCGCGGTGTGATCAATTACATCCGCATCGTAGAAGGTACGCTCAAGGCAGGAATGAAAATTCGCATGATGAAGACCGGCGGCGAATACATGGTGACCGAAGTCGGAACCTTCAGCATGCGCCGCGACCCGCGACCCGAACTCTCGGAAGGTATGGTGGGCTACGTGCTTGCAAACGTGAAGACCATCAGCGACGTGAAAATCGGCGACACCTTGACCGATTCGGCAAACCCGGCTACCGAGCCGCTTCCTGGTTACAAGGATATTCTGCCGATGATCTATTCCGGTATCTACCCCATCAACCCGGAAGACTACAAGGACCTTCGCGAAGCTCTTGAAAAACTCCGCCTGAACGACTCCGCCATCAGCTGGGAACCGGAAACTTCCGAAGCGCTCGGTTTCGGTTTCCGCACCGGCTTCCTCGGACTCTTGCACATGGAAATCGTGCAGGAACGCCTCGACCGCGAATTCAACGTGGACATCATCACGACCGTGCCGAACGTGGAATACCACGTGTACATGAGCGACGGCACCATGGTGAAAATCGAAAGTCCCTCCAAGCTCCCCGACGCGAGCCGCTACGACCACATCGAAGAGCCCTACGTGAAGGCGCAAATATTCACGCCCAAGGAATTCGTGGGAGCCCTCATGACGCTCTGCGAAGAAAAGCGCGGCGAGTTCGAGACCATGGAATACCTCGACGAAGAAAAGGTTATCCTTAAGTACAACCTGCCTCTCGCCGAAATCATGTTCGACTTCTACGACCGACTGAAGTCCGTGAGCCGCGGCTACGCCGGCCTCGACTACGCACCGAGCGAATATCGCAGAAACAACCTCGTGAAGCTGGACATCCTCTTGAACGGCGACCCGGTGGATGCCTTCTCGGTGATTATCCACAGGGACAAGGCCCACACTTACGCCAACGCCATCTGCGTGAAACTTAAGGACCTTATTCCGCGCCAACAGTTCGACGTGGCCATTCAGGGTGCCATTGGCGGCAAGATCATTAGCCGTTCTACCGTGAAGGCCGTGCGCAAGGACGTGCTCGCCAAGTGCTACGGCGGTGACATTACCCGTAAGCGCAAGCTCCTCGAAAAGCAAAAAGAAGGTAAGAAACGCATGAAGAGCATCGGCTCTGTCGAAGTGCCGCAGAAGGCGTTCCTCGCCGTGCTTTCGCT
>NZ_CALEFV010000248.1 GCF_937877005.1 uncultured Fibrobacter sp.
GGCGATGTCCTGCGTGATTTTTTGCTGCTGCTTCAAGCTGTTTTTTCCGAACATCAACTGCGAAATGACTATCGCAATTGTTGCGACAATCGTAAACAGGATAATCCAGAAAAAACGCTTTTTCACGTCAAGTTGCTCCATTAAAGTAGAACTGGAAGTTGTCCGGTGAATGGACTAGACCCGAAAGTTCTAACTCTGTTAATATAGCTAAAATATTGTTGGGCTTGAAGTTACATTCGTTCTGCAACTCCTGAAAAGTCTTCTTGAAACCGTTGAATTGCATAAATAAGGCTAGGGCTTCGTGAGAAAGATTGCAACCGGTTGCTTCAATTTGAGAGAGGCTGACTGCGGCCGGCGCATCCGAATCCGTCTTGATTTTGGGGAGCCCGGCAACAGTGCGCAGGCTTTCGGGCATAAAGACTGGCATGGCCTTTCCTTGGTCTAGGTATTGATTGGGTCCTGCAGAGGTTTCGCTATCGAAGTCCCCCGGAACGGCGAGCAAAAGCTTGTTTTCTTGCAGGCAGTAGTCGGCTGTGATGAGGGCTCCGCCTTTGGTTTTACTTTGTACTAAAACCGTGGCGCGACTGAGACCGCTGATAATCCTGTTGCGGGCAGGAAAGTTCCCTTTGAAAGAGGGAAAGTCTTCTTCGTATTCGGTCATGATGCAACCGCCGGCATCGATAATGCGGCGGGCGAGCGTTGCACGGTCTCCAGGAATCGGGACATTGATTCCCTGTGCAATCACGGCAATCGTCGGAATCCCGAAATCGAGCGCGGCTTCGTGGCAATAATAATCAATACCTTGCGCGAGCCCGGAAACGACGACGGCCCTCGTACCTTTCAGTGATTTGACGAGCCGTCTGCACAGCTCGCGGGCGGAACTGCTTGGACGCCGCGTACCTACCATGGCAATTCCAACGCAATCGCTTGCGGGCAGTTTGCCGCGAACGTACAGTAACGGTGGCGCTAATGGAGATTCCTTAAGCGAAAGCGGGAATTGTTTCGGTTCAAGTGTTTCGTACTTTCTATCTTTGTCTGTCATGAAATATTCCTTTGAAGACTTGGTGAAAATTATGGCGACCCTCCGCTCCCCGGAAGGCTGCCCTTGGGACAAGCAACAGACGCACCAGTCGTTGCTCCCTTATTTGGTCGAAGAATCCCATGAATACATCGATGCGGCGCAGGCTGACGACAAGGCGCACATGGCCGAAGAACTAGGCGATGTGCTGTTCCAGGTGGTGTTCCATTCGCAAGTCGCCAAAGAAAACGGCGATTTTTCTATCGACGACGTGGTGCAGGGAATCTGCGAAAAAATGATCCGTCGCCACCCGCACGTCTTTGGAGATGCTAAGGTCGATGATTCGAACGGCGTGGTTCGCCAGTGGGAACGCATCAAGGCTCAAGAAAAAAACAATCTACAAATGCAGGGCAAGTCCGCTATGGACAAAGTAAGCAAGAGCCTGCCCACGCTGGCCCGTGCCCAGGAGCTTCAGCGCCGTGCTGCCAAAGTGAGCTTTGACTGGACCGAGGCTGAACCTGTCTTTGACAAGGCCGTAGAAGAATTTAGTGAATTCCGCACCGAAATGCAAGCGGCATCGCCCGAAAATCGCAACGTAGAACGCATGGAAGATGAGTTCG
>NZ_CALEFV010000249.1 GCF_937877005.1 uncultured Fibrobacter sp.
CTGAAGCAGACGCTTTTTGCAAGATTTGTGTTGAGGCACCTTATTATCTCCGGGTAAAACCTACTTAAAAATGTTGGCTCAAAGTTAGTAAATAATTTCAAAATTTCAAGGGGTACCCAAATTTTTCTATTTTTGGCCGCATGATTCCGTTCGTAAATCTTGCCGGACAGCGCGAAAAATACCGTTTTGAACTCGAAAAAGCCGAAAAATCGGTCCTGGATAGCGGCTGTTTTATCGGCGGACCGGAGGTGGACGCCCTGGAAAGGGACCTTTCGGCGTACCTGAGCCATGGAACAGGAATCGCCACACACACCGTGACCTGCGCAAGCGGGACCGACGCCCTGACAATAGCCCTGATGACGCTCGGGCTCAAACCGGGAGACTCGGTCATCGTCCCCGACTTCACTTTTATCGCACCGGCGGAGTGCGTCGCTCTTTTAGGCGGAATTCCGAAATTTGCCGATATCGACAGAATTTCACTCCAGATCGACCCCGAATGCGTCGAAAAAATGATCGACAAGGACACCAAGGGAATCATTGCCGTAGACCTGTTCGGGCAGTGCGCCCCGTTCAGGGAGCTCCGCGAAATCGCCGACCGCCACGGACTGTGGATCATAGAAGACGCCGCCCAGGCTTTCGGCGCAACAGTCCACAAGGAAAACTTTATCCAGAAAGCATGCACTCTGGGCGACATCTCGATTACAAGCTTTTACCCGGCCAAGCCACTCGGTTGCTACGGTGACGGCGGTGCGGTGTTCACGGCCAACGAGGCGCTCGCCCAAAAGGCGCGCATCATCGCGAACCACGGAAGCGTGGGTCGCTACGACCATCAGGTCGTCGGCCTGAACAGCCGCCTTGACGCGTTGCAAGCCGCGGTACTGCGCGTCAAGCTGAGACACCTCGACGAAGAACTAGCGACAAGACGCCGTAACGCTGCTCTTTACGATGCCTACTTCGAAAGCTACAGTAGGACCATCCCCGAAGGGAAGAGAATTTATCCGCAAAAACTTGCAACAGGAAACGAAAGCACCTACGCCCAGTATACCATCCTTGCCGAAGACCGCAACGCATTCATCGAAAAACTCAAGGCAATAGAAATTCCCTATTGCATCCATTATCCATCGCCACTGCACAAGCAGGCCTGTTTTTGTCATGCGGTAGGAAAACACAACCTAGGGACAGAATCGTCTTTTTCCACAGCGGAATGGGCCTGCAAGCGTGTATTGAGCCTGCCCGTATGCGCCTTTACCGATGTCCGGGATGTCATCGAGAAACTAAATTTCTAAATTTGGCGCGTGGCGTTCTACTCAAACGACATCATTCAACAGCTCAAAGCCCATGCGGACATCGCATTGGTTATTGAAAACTTTGTACCGCTGAAACGTTCGGGCAACGGGCGCTATCTTGGAGTCTGCCCATTCCATGACGACCGCAGTCCATCGATGAACGTGAACCCGAGCCTAGGCATCTACAAGTGCTTCGCTTGTGGTGCCGCGGGTGATGTCTTCAAGTTCGTACAGGAACACGAAAAACTCGGATTCAAGGATGCCGTGGAATGGGTTGCAAACTTTATCGGATTTCCGCTTCCAAAGCTCAGCGGGCCCGAAAATAGCGAGCAGGACGAAGAACGCACGATGGTTCGGCAACTGAACGAACTGGCCTGCGAATGGTTCGAACAGCAGCTGGCTCTTTCGCCCAAGGCGCTACAATATCTTTCGAGCCGTCATATCACCGACGAAACTCGTAAGCTATTCCATATCGGTTATGCTCCCGAAGGCCGCGAAGGATTTATCGGTTACGCCGCAAAGAACGGCTTTTCGCCGCTCGACTGCGTCAAGGCGGGACTCGCAGTCCAGAAAGAGAATGGCGGCATTTCGGACAAGTTCCGCGACCGTCTGATGATAGCCATCCAGAATCTCACGGGAGCCATTGTCGCCTTCGGCGGACGCGATCTGAGCGAGAACAAGGACATCAAGCGCGCAAAGTACATGAACAGCCCTGAATCGCCCATGTACCACAAGAGCGACATTCTTTACGGACTTCACCAAAGCCGCCAAAGCATCGCCAAGGAACGCTCCGTCATTGTCGTAGAAGGCTATTTCGATATGATAAGCCTCTTCCAGAGCGGAGTCACCAACGTTGTCGCCGCTTGCGGAACTGCCCTTACCGAAACGCACGCCAGCATTCTCGCCCGATACGCCGAAAAAGCCTACCTCGTTTTTGACGGAGACGATGCCGGAAGAAAAGCCACATTCAACAGTCTCCAGGTAGTGTTGCCCAAAGGAATTGCACCAAGGGTTTTCGCCCTTTCGCGCCCCGATGGCACCAAGATCGACCCGGACAACTTTGTCAACGAACGCGGAGCGGAAGCCTTTAGAGAAGCGCTCAAAGGAGCGGAAGATTGGCTTTCGTACTTAATGCGAATTCGCGACATGGAAAGTCCCGAAGACCGTGCCAAGCTCATCAATTTTACCAAGGCATTGGTTAAGAGCATTCCTGACCACGAACTGCGCAACCAGTATGTAAAGTTGATTTCGGAACGATTCAACACCGACCGGTCATTGGCACAAGTAAAGCCCCTAAAGCCTCAGAAAAAATTTACAGAACATCGTCCCCAGAACGCAAACGGAGCCACCCCCGAAACGATTCCGCAGCTGGAGCAGGAAGCCAACCTAGACTGGGCAGCCATCCCACCCATGGAAATACGCTTCGCGAACCTCGTACTTAGAAATCCGACGCTCATGGACCGTGCTCTGGAATATTTCGACATGGACTGGGCTGCAAGCGGCATCCGCATGTTCGAATCGGCCGTCGTCGAGGAATTCGTGAATTCAGCAATTGCTCTATACGCCGAAACCGGAGCCGTCTCACCTCAGCTGATGTATGAAAATGTCTCGCCCACTCTGCGACTTTTCCTGGAAGGCCTCCCCGAAGAGAAATGGAAACCACCCCAGGAAATTGTAGAATTCTATCAGACACTCTCAGTTCTTTCAACGAAGCTTTGCGACAGACAAAAGCGCATGATTCCGCTAGAAAGCAACGAGGCAGTCAACATCCGCATGCAGATGTCCAAATTTACACAGGGCATGCAGAAACTCAACAACCTTTTTAACGCAGAAAAGATCAACATCGACGCATTTGCGGACCAGGTTGTCCGCAGCCGCATTCCGCTAATGCAATTCCAGGCAGCCATTCCAAGTGGCGAAACACCTGTCCAGGCAACCTATACCGAGATTCCTATAAACGAAAATCCGTCCGAAGGATTCGATCCCCCGCCTTTGGCCGATGACGAGGAATACTCCTACGGTACCGATGAAAATTTTGACGACAACTCAAACGACCTTTACCCCAGCGATTACTAGAGAGGATTTATGCTATCCATCAAAAACCTTAAAGCGAGTATCGAAGACGGAACACAGATTCTAAAGGGAATCAACCTGGATGTCAAGCCAGGCGAAGTCCACGCCATCATGGGTCCGAACGGTTCAGGTAAAAGTACGCTTTCCAAGGTTATCGCAGGTCACCCTGCCTATACAGTAAATGACGGATCTGTCACGCTCAATGGAAAGGACCTGCTCTCGATGGATATCAGCGACCGTGCGAACTCAGGCCTATTCATCAGCACGCAGTATCCGACCGAAATTCCAGGCGTAAACAACGTAGAATTTCTCCAAATGGCCCTTAACTCCAAGCGTTCCTATCTCGGACAAGAACCGATTAGCGATGTCGACTTCAAGAAGCTCTGCGAAGACAAAATGGCAATGCTTGAAATGGACGATCGTTACCGTGATCGTGGAGTGAACGATGGTTTTAGCGGCGGAGAAAAGAAGAGGAACGAAATCCTGCAGATGGCCATTCTCGATCCCAAGGTTTCTTTCCTGGACGAAACGGACTCGGGCCTAGATATTGATGCGCTCCGCATCGTTGCCCACGGTATCAATCAGATTATGAGCCCCGAAAAAGCTGTCATTCTCGTAACACACTATCAGAGGCTTCTGGACTACATCAAGCCGACTTACGTACATGTTCTTCGTCACGGCAGAATCATCTTGACAGGCGGTCCTGAACTGGCTCTCAAACTCGAAGAACAGGGCTACGACTGGATCAAGGAAAATTAGGACATGAGTTACGAGACCACCCCCCTATCGCAGGCCGCATGGAAGCGCATCCAGGCACTCGGCATGCCATGCAAGAGTAACGAACTTTGGACATTTTTCCCGGTCAACAAGATTCCGGACTTCTGGAGTAGCGAAGCTTGCAATCATTTAAGCTCTGAATATCCAAAGGACAATCAGGACATTTTCGGCATCGCAAATGAAACCGATATAGCAGCACTCCTTCCCATAGCAAAGTCCGCTCCGCTCATGAAGAAGGTCTTCGAAGAGAATTCGACCGAAATGGGAATCGTTAAAAGTCGCGATGACTTCGGCCATAGTTTATTCGTAATTCGCAAAGGAGCAAAGGTTTCGCTCGAAATTCTCGACAACAAAGTCACACACGAAATCACCGCCGAGCGCTTTGATATCGAAGTCGAGGAAAACGCCGAGCTTGAGATATTCTTTGCAAACCCCGCTAACGAACTTTCGCTGACATTCAGACACTTCAACATTAAGCAGGCGGCAAATACTACGGTCCGTTTCGCCAACATCCTGAAGGACTCCGGAACAGGGCGCATCAGCATTCGCTGCGAACTAAACGGAGAAAGAGCGAATTTCGACTATCGTAGCCTCAACATTCTGAAAGGAGACGCCTCCAAGCACCAAAGGATTACGATTCTCCACAACGCTCCCGAAACGACCAGTACACAGTTCGTCCGCAACCTGCTCGATCAAAACGCCTACGCCAGTTACGATGGACAAGTGGAAGTCGGCCATAACTGCAGCAAGGTCTATTCAAACCAGCTTGTCAACACAATTTTATTAAACGAAGGCGGCCGTATTTCAGTAAAGCCCGTACTAAAAATCTACCACGACGATGTCGAATGTACGCACGGCAACACCGTAGGCGAACTCGATAAGGATCAGATGTTTTACCTAACCAGCCGAGGCATTCCGCAAACGACAGCACGCGAAATGCTCACGAGATCCTTCGCGAAGGAACTCTTCATGCCCCTCCCCGAGGGACCCGCGAAAAAGCGCCTGTTACAAACAATCTAGCCGAGCCGTTTTAGCACAATCTTGCTACATTGTGTCTGTAAGATTTTTTCAAGAGGTTTATTATGGCACGTATGCGCGTTCTCGTTTTAATGGGTGGTCCGTCCACCGAACATGATGTTTCTGTCGTCAGCGGCACCGGTGTGGTGCGCGCCATGAATCCGGACCGTTACAACATCCACCCCGTACTCATCGACAAGGACGGGACTTGGCACTGGTCCTCGCGTGAACTTTCCCCATACCAGAAGGACAACTTCTCGGTCAATTATTTCCGTGGACTCGAAGGTGCTGCAGCCAACAGCAAGAAGTCTCCTGCCCTTTCTGAACTCCCGGATGCCGACATCGCATTCCTCGCCCTGCATGGCAAATGGGGCGAAGATGGCCACATCCAGGCCATGCTCGAGAACTGGGGCATTCCCTACACTGGTTGCGGCCTCCTTGCATCGGCCCTCGCCATGGACAAGGTCAAGACCAAGGAAATTTACAAGGCAAACGGCATTCCTACTCCTCCGTACCGCGTCATCTGGAAACACGACTTTAACGGAGATACGCTCGTGTCCGTAGCCGATGAACTCGGTTACCCGCTCGTCATCAAGGATCCGCTGGGCGGATCATCCATTGGTATCGGAATTGCAAAGGACATTGACGAAGCGGGCAAGATTGTTCAGGATCTATTCAAGGATTCTAACCGTCTGCTCTGCGAAAAATTCATTGCCGGCGAAGAAGCAAGCTGCGGCTACATCGAAGGCGAAAAGCCGCTTCCGCCGACCGAAATGCGCATGACCACGCGCGAATACTTTGACTTTGAAGCCAAGTACAACGGCGAATGCAAGGAAGTCACCCCGGCTGAATTCGAACCCGATCTGACAGCCCGCATCCAGGAACTCGTGAAAAACGCTCACTATGCCATCGGTGGTTCGGGCTACAGCCGCACCGATGTACGCATCACCAAGGACAAGCAACTGTTCGCCATCGAGACAAACACTCTCCCGGGTATGACTCCGACCTCGATTCTCCCTGCCGAAGCCGCAAGCATCGGCATTACCTACAGTCAGTTGATCGACCTCATCATCGACAAGAGCCTTTACATCAAGCGCTAGGTCATGCATGAACTTTGACCTCTTTGTAGATACATCGCGCAAAGGGATTTCGATGGCCCTGCTGCAGACCGGCGAAGCCGATCCCCGTTACCTAGAAACGGTAGACGAATCGGCCCGCGGGGAAACAGCTTCGGCACTGCTTGACGCCCTGCTAGAAAAGGCGGGAGCATCCCTAGACGACATCACGCGTGTCATGGTAACGCTCGGCCCGGGCTCCTTCAGCGGGCTACGTACGGGCGTCGCTTTTTGCGAAGGGCTCTGCTTCAGCGGCAAACGCAAGCTCTACGGAGTATCGACCTTACAAGCCCTCGCCTGTTTCGCTCCCATTCCCGAGAACGCAGGCGTCATCGTACGGGCCCGTAAGGGTTTCTGGTACATGCGCGAATCTGGCAAAGCCCCGACCGAGCTCTTTATCGAAACCGACGAAGTCCTCCGCCGCCTGCAGAATCAAAAAATAGACACCCTCGTTATCGACGACGCTATCATCGGCGACGAAGCCCTATCGGCCTACATCGCAAGTTCCGGCATCGAGACCATCAACGAAAAAGGGCAGCCTCTTTCCCGCTGGCAAATTCTTTTTGACAAGGTTTCTCCAAGCCTAACACAAGAAGCCAACTACATTCAGCCTTCGTATTTCGAAAAGCTGCATTGACGGGAGCAAAAAAATGCCCGTCCGCCCGATGCAAGTTGCCGATATTCCCGCCGTACTGCGAATACAGGAATCTCTGCGCTTTCAGGAATGGAATTCGCGTCAATACGAACAGGAACTTAAGGCAAGCTACACCTACGCTTCCGTTTACGAAGAATCGGGCAATATCGTTGGCTATGCCGTATTTCATCTTTTAGGAGCCGACTCGGAGCTGCTCTCGATTGCCGTGAGCAAAGGCGCTCAGAAAAAGGGAATAGGAAAATCTCTATTGCTAGATGGTCTTGCAAGACTCAGTTTGCAGAATGGCGACTGCTGTTTTCTGGAAGTCCGCGAAGGCAATCTCAACGCCCGACGTTTTTACGAATCTCATGGTTTCAGCCAATTCGCAACCCGCAAGAAATACTACACCGACGGCGAGAATGCGTTTCTATACCGCCCCGAAGGAGTTCTAAATGTCTAAACTACCGACCAAGAAACAGATGAAGCACAAGCGCGTTGTGCTTAGTGCCATTGCAGCAGCCGCAGTCCTTTCCGTCATCGCGTTCTACCTGATCATGACACAAAGCGGTCACTGGCTCGTCAGCGATGACAACATAGATCACGTCAACTGGGTCGTCATTCTAGACGGACAATCCGCAGATATGGAACGCAGCGACTATGCCGCGGAATGGTTCGCAAGCGGCAAGGCCGACTCCGTACTGATTCTAGGCAGACGTAATTTTCGCAACCACAGCAATGCGGAATTCTATTTGGACGATTTCATGAAACTAGGCGACTTTGACAGCAACGCAGTCTTTGTCGCTCAACACGATGATCCGTCGACCATTGGCGAAGCCTACACCATCATTCCCTGGTTAAAAAAACACAATGCCGACACCGTCCTGCTTCTGACATCTGCAGCCGCAACGAAACGCGCCAAGCGAATTTTCAAGACTCTTTCGGGCGAAAAGCCCGTCTATGTCACCAAGGACATCCACCATTTCCGCTACAATGCGGAATACTGGTATTCCAACCGCGAAACACGCAAGGAATGGCTACGCGGCTGGGCAGCCCTGGCCGTTTCGTACATTGATCTTTTGCCTGCAGGCAACTTGACTGCGCAAGACTCCTTCTACTACAAGCCTATCATTTCGGCACGCGAGTTCGAATCACAGAAAAATCCCGTCGTTGACTTGCAATCGCTACTACCCAAAGTGCAGGAAACCTTGGACAAGACTAACGACGATACGACAGCGAAGGACTTGACTCTCAAGGACTCCGTCGCAAGGGGATCCTCCGCCAACGACACGACAGCAACTCCCAAGGCTGAAATAAAGGACACGGTCAAGACAAAGCCCTGACCTTACTCCACAAACTCACCACAAAGTCGCGTAATCACGCACAAAGTAAAGCAAGAACCGCCGTCAAGGGAGCATTCCAGTTTATTGCAGTCTCGTTACTCGCAAAGGAACAACGCTCGTCGGTATAGGCAAAACCGGGAAGAATTCCGGGATAATGCGGAGCACGGTGCATATCCTGACGGTCATTGTTAAGACCGCCCACCAAAAGACCCGGAATCGGATCCGGCACTCCGTCTGAATGACTCAATCGGTGATGCGGGAACCGCGGCGAACTCCATGCGGAACCCGTCACAAAACTCGTATCGACAGGATTACGGCCATAAATAAAGTTCAGCGCTTCTCTGCACCAAAAGTCGAGGGATTCTCCATTCAATTCGGGTTTCCAGAGTTTCACGATAGCAAGAGTGAGCGCATGGTTTGCAATTTCACCATTGCTTCCCCAAATAAACTTTTGCAAGGATATCCCGTAGGCATCCTTTTTCTGCAAATTGATGACCGCCTCAGCAGCACTTTCGAGCGCCTTACGGGCACGGGATTGCAAATCCATATCAACATTCTGCAACGCAAGCGCAATCCAGCCCAGGTTTTGAGTATCTCGCCAGTCAAGGCCCAACTTGGGCGAAAGCGTCATCATATCCTTGGCTAGCAGCACGCGAAGGGCATCCACAAAACGAGCCTCGTCATCATTCCCTGTCGCCAATAATTCACGATACAGCATGGCGCGAGCCCAAAAAAATTCATCTTCGGCATGCTCATCGCCGTAGCCGCCGCTGCCTTCGGTATTGTGCGGCCAATCCACGAATGGGCGTTCCGCCGCCCAACGATACGCCCTCAACGCAGACTGCAAGCACTGATTCGCAAAGTCAGGATCACTGGCACGATATACATGAGCCGCACCGGCCATAGCACCCGCAAAATTCAAAGTCGATGTGGTCGACTTGCCGAGAACCATGCGTTTCTGCAACAAGTCTGAATCACGAGGTGAGACAAATCCATCCCAATGTTCGGGAGTGACCTTAAAAAATACGCCACCGTCGTTATCCTGCATGCGCAGGAAAAATTCAAGTTCAAAGCGAACTTCATCCTCCAGACCATATGGCAAGTCAAACGTTCCACCGCCATGAACCGCTTTCCATGCAGGGGAATTCTTGGACTCTTCGGAAAGTTCGCAGGCAAGCAAAAGCGATGCGACCGAGACACCTCCGTTCACAATATACTTACCATAATCGCCTGCGTCGTACCAGCCACCGTGCGCATCCCATGTACCCTCGCGTTCCATCATCCGGTGAAAACCTATGCAATTGTCAAAATGCGCCGCTGGGCGTGCCCACTTTCCTGCAAATTCTGCTGGTAACTCAACACCACTACGCTGATAAAAAAAAGACTTGATGTTCGCGTGCAACTGCCGCTCAAGCCAGGCGTTGGAAATTTCAAAAAGTTCCGATTCAAAAATTTTTCTTTCCGTAGAATTCGGAGCCCCTCGGAGCCACAGCTGAATACGGTATTTTCCTTCGATGTTCAATTCCGTAAAGTTTCCCGACCAAAGTTGCTCGCCCGTATATTCACAAACGCCCTGATGTCCCATGGATCCAGTCTTGAGAGACCCCTCATAAAATATTTCTGAAGATTCTCCAACGATCCGGAAAAGACAATCCCCTGTACCGAGCCCCTGAACAGCCAATTCTGCAGGATTCACAAAAAAGATTTTAGCGGCAGCGGGAGCATACCCCACATGGTTGTAGCGGACAGGAATTTTCATGTCACAAGAATAGCTTTTCTGGGGCCATTTCGGGATAATTATTTAGGGGCACCTGTATACACAGGAAACCGCAGGTGGTTACCACGAACGAACGCTTTTCCGCACAATCGCAATTTCCGTCGCATACCCCGGTAATTCATTCGGAGTTTCCAGATAAAACGGTAAATTTCGCAAATAGGGGTGGTTCACTACGCGCAATAGGGCTTCCAGACCGATAAATCCACCCCCCAGGACCTCATGACGGTCTTTGTGACTACCCATGGGGTTCTTGCTGTCATTCAAATGAATCGCCTTCAGGCGATTCAGGCCCACCACCTTGTCGAAATCGGCAAGGACATCGTCCAGATGATCTACAATATCATACCCACCGTCAAAGACGTGACAGGTATCCAGACAGACTCCCAATTTGTCCGAAAGTTCGACACGGTCTATAATGGAGCGAAGTTCTTCGAAAGTCCGTCCAACTTCGGATCCCTTTCCCGCCATCGTTTCCAGCAGGACAGTAGTCTTCAGCTGCGGGGTCAGAATGTCGTTCAGTGCCTTCGCAATCAATTCTATTCCGATTTCGACCCCTTGCTTTACATGACTGCCCGGATGAAAGTTATACATAGCCTTTGGAAAATGATCCATACGATAAAGGTCATCCTTCATCACATCAACGGCATACTGCCGCAGGCCTTCATCCTCAGAACACGCATTGAGCGTATACGGAGCATGAGCGAGTATAGGACCAAAATGGTTTGTCTCAAGCAAGTTGACAAGCTTTGCTGCATCCTCCTTATCAAAGGGCTTAGCAGCCCCTCCGCGCGGATTCCGAGTAAAAAACTGAAATGTATCGGCTTCTATCGAGAGAGCGGTCTCGCCCATCGCCAAGAAGCCATCAGAAGAAGATAAATGACACCCGATATACATCCATGTCCTTCTTAGAAATCATAATTCAGCGCCGCTATGAAATACAAGTCCTTGTACTGGTCGGCACGGCTATCCGGCCGGTAATAAAAGAGACTTCCCAAAGTCCAATCCGAATAGAGCGTCTTCGTATGATAAACACGCAACGACACAGATCCGTCAATATCCAGTTCACGATCCACATCCTTCTCTGAATCAATTTCATAACTCAAGACATTGTAACGCATCCCCGTTCCCAAAGTCAAGAGAAGGAAATCCTTGGACAAGTCCACTTCAAGATGATCATTCCAGTTCCATTCCAGTTCGCACATGTCGTTACGATTATAGATCTTGTAACGAGGCGTAATCGAGAACATGTTCTTTATGCCCTCAAGTGATGTCGTTAACGATAAAGGATAGCGCATTTCGAAGTAGTCGCTTCCATGGAAGTAGTATCCCAAAATTCCATAAGTTTCATCTTCAAAATCAAAACCATCTAAAAGATCATCCTGGACAAACTCCGACAAATCAGTACGATAGATCCATATGCCCCCCACCTTCAATTCATTTTTCGGAAGCAGGAAGGTCGCTCCCAATTCAAAAGTATGCTTCAGGAACTTTTCATCAAACTGGGTCGCAAGGTAATCTGCATCGGAAAGTTCGAAATATTTAGCCCAACGAGCTGAATCAATCTGAATGGTATCGTTTCCCTCGACAACATCCATCGTCGACTTTCCGGAACGCACATCAAACCATGGATCATCATATATGCCCGAACTTATCGAATAATTCGCATACAACCGTTGAGCCGTACTGCGCGTACGGTAATTGACGGCGTACTTCGTCGAGAGCGAAATCCAGTTATTAATCTTGAAATCATTCTTCACATAGAGATCATGATTGTAGAGCGTTCGATTGGCATCCTGTTCGTGTTCCTCGAGCCAGCTATCGTCTGCACCCGAGAACATTCCCCACTGGCTTCCTTCGGCCATGCCAAAAATATTATAACCGTCGCCATCGTCAGCCGCATTTTCCACATTCATCGTATAGCCAAAGCCAAGATTCCAGAAATCAAATATCTTTTGTTTCAAGTTACCCCCGATCATACGAGTATTCTGCAGCAAATCAGGAGAACCGGCACTGTAGTATTCGCGTCCGACATATCTAAAGAAACCTTCGATGAAAGTTTTATCATTGGACCATTCATAGGATCCAGCGAGGGACCAGTGTTCGTGTCCCCAGAAATCCGAGTGCGAAGGCCTCGTCTCGGAATTTCCGTCATCTTCCTTCGAAATCTGCGAAGCCTTCGTAATCAAGCGGCGCAATTCGGCGCGCATTTCTTTCGGAGTCTTCAGGGAACCCTCGCCAAATATGGATTCTAGATCCTCGTGCGACAAACTAGCAACATAACTAGGATTCTTCATCAGTTTGTTCAACAGAGAATAATTTGAAATATCAAGACCCGCTTCAGAAAAAACAGAATTTACGGCACGAATTCGAGCCGCATTGGCTGTGTCGGCAACCCCCACAGCCACTTGACCATTCAGCTTGATATCACTCGGAAAAAGCAGCCAGTTTCCATCGGCAAAGAAAGTCCTAGACGTAATAAGGGGATTGGCAGTATTCACGTCCGACGACATGCCATCGCGCAAAAAAGGATCCTCTACATAATTTTTGCTACCGATATAGCCCAATGTTCCATTAAAGCGACGATGCATGTTCCAACGGACTTTTCCGCCAACAACCATTTCCTGCGATTCCGCTTCACCATCTTCGATATAGTCCTTATAGACATCCTTGTTTCGGTTTCCGATAATCTTGGGGGCGCGGGTTTCTCCAACAAATACGGAAGCTTCAAACAACGGATCCATGACGGCATTCTTGAATAATTTCAAATCGTATGCACCACCAAAAGCAGTAATTCCCGACAAATAAATGTCGCCAGCCTTTAGGAAAACATCACCCAATGCAATCCGCTGCATATCATCTGTATAAATCGCCTGCAAATTATGAAGATGGAACTGTTGCCACTTATCCACCCCGATATCCGTTATGAATTCAACGGTCTGTCCAGTTGGTGATTCCATCATCAAGTTTGCATTCAGGTTCAGGAAGAACCCCGGAACCTGGAAGTAGTTGATGTAATGTTCTCCATGCTCTATCGTATCTCCATCGGAAACATAAGGCTTTCCAGTTGCATTACGTCTCATGAACACTTGGTGATACCCCACAGCGAGGCCAACATTTCCTGTCACGTTCCATATCGTATCCTTATTTTCTCGTGGAGACTTCAGAACTATATTCTTTGCAGAGCTATTATGCGGCTTATTTTCAACTAATTCGCTAAAGGCAGAAAGATTTTGAGAAACATTTTGTTTGTTTCCAGAAAGAATCTTTTTTGTAGCTTCAAACGGAATCTCTTCCGAGACAAAGGCAATGCCATTCTTCTGCATCTTTAAATTGCTTTGTTCAAAAGAATTCGAGCCTAAATCGAGAATGGCTACATCATTGCTATCAAGAACCACATCGTTCAAGCGGATTACCGACCCCTCCGCTGCAAGCGCGACTCGGGTTTCGGCTATATTCGTTTTTCCTGTCAGCGAGATATTCGCATTTTCGGCCGCCCAGACACCGATTCCCTTTCCCTCGCCAATATAAACGGAGCGCAAGTCAATATAGGCATGCCTACCATAGACAGCCGCACGAATCGACGTCTCGATAAAGCCATTATTAATTTCAACAATGCCATTGTCAACTGCGACTCCATATTCTGCATTAGACAGCAGCGCCCAATTCAAAGAGGCCTTTTGCGAGCCTGTCACCGAAATTCCGTTCCAGGCACCTTCTTCCTGTTCGGAAGTCAATACGACAGGTTCCATCGCATCACCTGCGACAACAAGCGTTCCACCCCGGACATCGATACCCGTTCCTTCCTTGAAACGAATTTCCACGCCCGGCTCAATCGTCAGGGAGCTATCTTCAGGCACAATTAATGTCTGAGAAACAACAAACGGAGACTGGTCCTTTTTCAAAACACCTGTCACCAGCCCCCCTATCGAAGAAGGGACATCAACAGCAAAAGCACTCCCACAGAGTGCTGTTGTAAAGAGAAACCAAACAAACCAATCCCTTACAGTCATCAGTGGACCTCGTAGACTTTTTGAGCCCTCGCCCTAAACCCACTCTTGTGAATAGCCTCAATGTCGAACTTGTTGTTAATGGCACGAGTCAGTTCCACGGGAATCTGGTAATCCAAGTTCTGGATCTGCGAAAGCGATTCCTGTAATATAACTTTTCCATTCTGTTTAACTGTTACCTTGTACAAGCTCTCAGGATCATTATCCGGCAATTTGATCTTGAAATTCAAGGTTGCAGAAATTCGGTCCTGCATATCCTGGGGCGGAGGCGGAACATTCAGGACTTCGCGCTTCGACCCCATAATTTCGATATTGAACCTTTTGACCGGATAGCACCCCATCGTCGAAGTCGCCTCGGCCTTATTTCCACTCTGGTCCTGCAACACGGCCACATATTCAAACTTGCCAGCCTGGAGGTCTATCTTTTTCTGTTTGTTCTTGGAAATATTTTCTTGCAACACTGGCGACCCATTAGCCAAAACGGAGAGAGAACCTTTATCGTTCTTCATACCACCTATGGCGAGATTTGCCGAACAGCGGATCGAATCATACGCCACAAACTGTATGGTCGGAAGTTCATTATTGTCCGCACCAGCCTTTGAAGATTCGTTCTTAATCTCTTCCTGGAACAAGGAATCCGCCTGCTGTATTTCCTTGACAAGATTATCAATGGAAGCATCCTTCTTTGTCAGAATCTTGCGAAGCTTTTTTGCAAAGCGAGCATCACCCGAAGAAGCAAGCTTCATAGATACCAAGGAATCGTTTCCGAAAACGGTCTCGCCCATTCCAATGGATACGGTCTGCTTAACCCCCTCAACATCTAGTTTACCGGTCTTCAATCCCGCAAAAAACATCCCACCATCGTCACCAGATCCAATATATCCTTCGGTGCCGCGAATCGAGGCTGTCGATGTTCCCGTTCTAAAACGGAACTTCGAATTCGGTTTCTGTTTCTGTACAGCAAAGTTGACATTACCCTTCTTGATATCAATCTGGGTTTCAAAGCCCCCCTCATTATTGGGAACGAGCAACTGGGCCAGCTTAATTTCTGTATTTTCGGCAATGGAAATGGAACTACCATCGTTCATTCTGAATATGGCAGTCGATTCTTCACCTGTACGCACACTATCAGACTGGTAGACAGGCTTACCCGTCGCAAGGGGTTTCCACATTTCCTGGCTTACTTTTTTACGGTCAACCGCACCAAGTGCGTAATGGACCTTCCCTGCCGGAGCGGACATCGTCAATGCCGGCAAGAACAGAAGCACAGCAGCAAGGCGTGCCGCAACTGAAGATAAATCCATAAACTCGCCTTTCATACGCCCTCTTTGTTTATAGAACCAAAATATCCTTTTTTTTAAAAAAAAGGATATTTTTTTTTCGCATATGACCGAAATCAAGTCCTAAAATAGGCGAAAAAGCTAACCACCCGACAATTTTACCGTAAAACCCGCTTTTTCGAGTTCCGCCTTAATAACATTGCGCTTGTCACCCTGAATTTCAATATTGAAATCCTTGACAGAACCGCCCACACCACACTTCTGCTTTAGGCGACGGGCAAATTCCTTGAGAGCATCCTCGTCAAGCGGAACACCCGTCACGACACTCGCCATTTTACCACCTCCAAGCCTCTTCAACTGAATGCGAACGACACCATCGCCCTTTGGACGTTCCGCCTTCGCTTTTTCTTCCTTGATTCGGCCGACACCTGTCGAATATACTAGCGTAGAGCGTTCCTCAATACCCATATCAGTCCTTTTTCAGGTTTAACTTTTCTATAGCGAGCTTTTTACCGGTCTGGAAGTCCGACTTACCGGAACCGAGTTTCGGCAAGTCGTCAAGCTTGACCACATAGGAAGGCACCATGAGCGGTGGAAGTCCTACCTGGCGAAGACGATCGCGAGCTTCATCTTCGGTAATATCACCTGCAAACAGAAGCGCAATCTTTTCACCCTTGCTTCCATCAGGGACTGCAACCGTGAAATGATCAATCCCTTCAAAATAGGGCGTTTCAGAAATTTTGAAATCGACAGAACCAAGACTCACCATTTCGCCGCCAAGCTTCGCGAAACGGCTATAGCGGTCCACGATGGTCAAGTAGCCGTCCTCGTCGACATGCCCCTTGTCTCCTGTCTTGTACCAACGCTTTCCGTTGATTACGACAATCGCCTGCGCCGTCTTTTCGGGATTCTTGAGATACCCCTTCATAATCTGGGCACCCCCGGTCAGGATCAGGCCATCCTCGCCCACCGGGAGTTCCTCGAGCGTATCGGGATCAACAATACGGAATTGCGTTCCCGGAAGCGGAGCCCCCACGGTACCGGGCTTATTGCCCTGCAGAACGGTCTTGTAGTCGTCCATGAGAACATCCTTCGTATTCACGGCAGACACGGGCGTCGTTTCGGTACAACCAAAGCCTTCGAATATTTCAAGTTTGAACTTGGTTCTGTAGAGTTGACGCACATCTTCGCGGATCTTTTCTGCACCTGCATAAATGGCGCGCACATGCGAGAACATCAACGGATGCACATGCTTGCTCATGCCCCACATGCGCAGGAACGTGCCCGTCGCCACGAGGAAGGTGACCTTGAATTCCGCACACACGCGACCAACAAGTTTCGCATCAGTCGGGTCGGGGCAAGTTACAACCGGAATTCCTTCCACAAGACACAACATGGTCGTAATCGAGAAACCAAACGCATGGAATAACGGCAGTAGACCAAGGAATACATCTTCGTGACATGGATTCAGCGCACTCTCACACTGCTTGATATTGCCCATCAGGTTGAAGTGAGTCAGTTCCACACCTTTCGGGTTTCCTTCTGAACCGGAACTGAAAATCACCGTCGCCACGTCATCCAGGGAAACCTTCTTGAAGAACCTCTTTTCAAGATACCATGCTGGCAGGAAAGCCACCCTGATAAAGTTCACGATCAGCGTACGCTTCGAAAGCAAGCCTTTGAGGTCTTCCATGTAATAGATTTTATACTTGCTCAGAAGCTTGTCCATATCCAACCCCTTCTGCTTCAGCTTCTCGACAAAGACCTTTGCCGTAATGATGGTCTTCACGTCGGCAATATCGCAGCAGTAGTCCATGACTTCCGGAGTATTGGTATAATTCAGGTTGTATACCGTACGTCCCCGAATTAGACAAGCAAGGTTCACGATAATCCCCGGTCCCGAGGGCGGAATCAATATACCGACCCGTTGCTCACCGGCAGTAAGCTTATCAATAATCTTTGCAAACGAAAGTGCCGCCGTAGCAAGAGAATAGCCAGATAGGTGCTTGCCATCGGGACTGTAGACCGAAGGACCACTACCGACATGCTTTGCCGTACGAATCCACGCCGATGCGACAGGACGAAGTTTTCGGATAAATGAAGACCATGCCGTAATAGAAAGTTCCTGCACAGCACGCTTTACCTGCACCGCATCGTTATCGATCGGCAAAGGTTCTCCAAAAGCAACCGTCACGATGCGTCCACCACTACGCACCAGATCTTTGAAGCCCGCTTCGGCCATGGAATAGCTACTTCCCCAAAGCCCCTGCACATAGAACGGCAACAAAGTTACATTCGGGACATCCTTAACCGCCGAAGAATAATCCAGGCGGAAACGATTCATATTACCCGTCGAAGTCATCACATTCTCGGGAAACACGACAACCGCCTCACCACGCATCAAGGCCTCATGAGCCTTCTGCATCGCTTTCTCCGGTTTCGCAATATCCAAATCGATCGTATTCATCTGGCTCAAAAGAAGCCTGACATACCATTTTTCAAAGGGACGGCGAGTGATTACAAAACGCATCGGCCGCGGGCTCGCCATCTGAATCAGAGCCCAGTCGATATATGAAATGTGGTTGCCGACCAAAAGGACCGGTCCTTCCCACGGAATATTATCGACCCCCGTCACCTGGAACTTGTAATGAATCGAGAGTGTCGATCGCAGAATCTGGCGCAGCAAGGTTTGAGGCATGGCCCAAATAGCCCAAATGGTTCCTGCAACACAGACTATACCCAAGATGAAGAAAAGATCCATTCGACCGAAGCTCAAATAATTGAGAGCAAACACCAGCAATAGGTCAAAAGCGATAACGCACGCGTTCTGTACCGCACTACTAATCGAAAGAACATGTCCCGCCGAACGGGGCTTCGTATTGTAAAGCAGCATGGAGAGCATCGGTAGCGCATAAAGGCCTCCACAGGCCCCCAAAAGAGCAAAGGCAATCGAATTGTATGGTCTCGGAATAAATGGAATCACGAAAATAAGAACCGCAGCTCCAGCCGTTCCCAGCGGAACAAGCCCCATCTCTATAAAGTCCTTCGACATGCGCATTGCATAGTAGAATCCAAAAACAAGGCCAACAAATGTACCGACAATTGCGTAATTGACCATGCTGTCCTGATGGAAGAGCGAACCGGAGCCAAACATTTCCTGAATGACAAACAACAACAGGAATATCATGACCCAGAACATCGAGAGACCGATAATGGACTGCCTTAGCGCACGATTCTTCCAAGCCTTCTGGAACTTACGGCGTGTAAATCCCAAATTATAGTAGCGTTTCCACGGGAACTTCATTCCGGCATCGTAGCTACCGATTGAAGGAAGCCCGAGCGAAAAAAGAAGTCCCACAACTTCGACAGCAGCAATCCCGATGACAATCGGAAAAACGCTTGACAGCAGCGGAAGCACCTCGAGGGTCTGTGCGGCGTAACATTCAAAAGCGAACGCGGTTGCTGCGGCACCAAAAAATAGGCTCAGGAAAGTCACAATACTGAGCCAACCGGCACCATATGTCAGACGGGTCACCCCAACCAATTCTTTGAGGAAACCATTCTTCGCTGGTGAAAGGAATGTCTGCAAAACAAAGAAAAGGGCGGCAGCGACAAATATAAGAGCAAGGCATCCCTTGTAAATACCTCCGGCAAGCAATAGAAACACCGGCAACATAAGAAGTGAAAGGAGCCTAAGCAGTTTCTCCTTCGGATACTTGTCCGAAAAATACCCCGCCGGCGTAATCAACAGGATTCCGGGCAGCAGAACGAGCAGATGTATCACCAAAAAATTCGGGTCATGTGTATTGAAGAGGCGAAGTCGGCCGAGAACCAGTTCCATCAGGGAAACAATGGCCGTTGTTGCAAACACCTGGCTAAATACTACGCCATAAAAAGAAAATAGGCCTTTATTTTTTTTCATACAGACATCCAAAGTCTCGGACAAAAATAATCTTTTCAAGCCCTCGCAGGGAGTCCTCATAATAAAAAAAAGGTCCCAGATGACATCTGGGACCTTAGATTAATTTTTGATTACTTTTCGCGCGGACGCTTATAACCGAAAGGCTTCAGCAAGTCGTCATCAGACTTGATCACATCGCCCTTCTTCTTGCCCGTTGCGTCCTTCACCGGCGGCAAGGTGCAGCGGAGTTCCGAACGGATCTTAGCCTGAACCTTGTACAGGTAAGCGCCCGTTGCATAGAGGCGACCGTCTTCGGTACGCATATTGCCGTCCTTACCAGGCTTCATTTCAAAGAACATCTGGAGCATACCAGCTTCGTTCGGGTAGGTCGGATCGTTCAGGTCCTGCGTGAAGCTGAAGTAATCTACGAAGCTACCCAGAGAAGTGTAAATCCAAATATGCACATCCATCTTGGAGCGGTACAGGTTCATGTTCTCCATGTCGCTCGTAATCTTGAAACCGTCTTCGCAGTACGTATCGACGAATTCTTCAACAGTAATCTTTTCACTGTTGTCGGCATCAACACCATCGAGCGGGACAAGCCCATCGGAGCTCAACAGATCATCCATCGTGGCAAGGCCACCCACATCACTCACGGACGGGAGCTTGACATCGAGTGCAAGCGTCGGGCCAAGGTGTTTGGCACCCGTCACGCCAGGATACGGAGTCTCACCGCTACCCTTCTTAGTCTTGAAGGAGCCTCCAATAAGAGTTTCAACTTCGGTATCCGTCGAGGGATTACGAATACTGACTGCAAATGTCTGACCCTCAACCGGCGGATTCTCGGCATAGTACTCTTCGACCTTCTCCGGAGTCATCTCGGTTACGGGCTGTTCGACAGAGATATCGACATTCTTGCCGTCCTTCATCACAACGAACACCGTATCCGAAGCTTCGTTACCGGCCTTGTCGCGATAGAAGCGGACAATGACATTAGCGCCCTTTTCAAGACCCTGAACCGTCAGGGTATCCTGTTCTTCACCGTTAACAGTCCAAACCACGTTCACGAAATTGGAACGAATAACACTACCATCTTCAGGCGACAGAATCTTTACAGACGGTCCAACCTGGTCAAGCACAATGTAGACAGACTGAGTTGCCGCATTGCCATACTTGTTCACGTAGGTGTAGGACACGGTGTAACCCTTGTCGCCTTCGGCATTGGTCACCATGGAGCCCTTTTCGTCTACAGCGTAGGTCACGACCACCGTATTGTGAGAAGCATCTTCGTATTCATAGGTAACCTGGTAACGAGCGACATCCGAAGACTTGCCATTCTTCTTGTCCTTGGAAGCGGACTTCGAAGCGGCGGATTCGGTCATCAGATTGCCCGAGGCATCCTGAACCAGCACAGCACCCGTCACGGCATCGGCCTGGTAAGAAACCTTGACCATCTTGCCGTCAATGACGGTATTGTAGCTCACCGTGATGACTTCGATCGAGTCAACCTTACCCTTTTCATTGATAACGGCGGTCTTGACCACGTCACCCTTGAGGTCGGTCTTG
>NZ_CALEFV010000250.1 GCF_937877005.1 uncultured Fibrobacter sp.
TGTTGCGCATCAACAATACGAATATCTCTATAAAAAAATATATTTAAAGATGTATCCTCAATTAAAAGACATTTATAAGGACATCAAAAAATATAACAAAAAATATTAAAAACAAACAAAAAACAAGCGATTTGCAAAGAAATTAGCAAAAATAAGCTTGTTTTTTTAAAGCATAGCTTTAAATTCTTCCTCGTTAATGACCTTCACTCCGAGCTCGTTTGCCTTCGTGAGCTTGCTACCGGCGGCTTCACCTGCCAAAACCCAGCTGGTCTTCTTGCTTACGGAGCCCGATACCTTGCCGCCGTTCTCTTCGATGAGTTTGCGGGCTTCGTCGCGGTCCATGCTCGGGAGCGTTCCGGTAATGACTGCGGTCTGCCCCTGGAACAGCGTCTTCACGACGCCCTTGAATTCGGTGGGGCACCCGAGGGCCACGAGTTCATCGATTTCTTGCGTGTAGCGCTCGGTGTGGAAAAAGTCGTAGACGGATTTTCCGATGCGTTCGCCGACGTCGGTGACGTTTTGCAAGTCTTCGACGGTGGCGGTACGGATCGCTTCGAGGGTGTGGAAATGCTTGGCGAGATTCCTGGCGCTGGTGCGGCCTACGAATCGAATTCCGAGACCGTGCAGCAGGTTTTCAAGGCTACGCTCCTTGGAGGCGGCAATAGCGTCGTAGACATTCTTCGCACTCTTCTTGGCCATGCGCTCCTGCGATTCAAGGTCTTCGAGCGTGAGGCGGTATAGGTCAGGGATTCTCTTGATTTTGCCCGTGGCAATGAGGCTTGCGATGAGGGCGGGACCGAGGTTCTCGATGTTCATGGCCTCGCGGCTCACGAAATGTTCGAACAGGCATTGCACCTGCGCCGCACAGTGCATGTTTTCGCACCGGAGAATGACTTCGCCATCCACGTGCGTCAAAGGCTCGCCACAAACCGGGCATTTTTCGGGGGCGGTCACGGGGACGGCCCCCGCCGGGCGGAGTTCCTTCTTGACATCGGTAATTTTCGGGATGATTTCGCCGCCCTTCTCAACGCCGACGGTGTCGCCGTAGTGCAGGTCCAGGCGCGAGACTTCGTCGAAGTTGTGGAGGGTGGCGCGCTTGACGGTGGTGCCCGCGAGGCGCACGGGGGCAAGGTTCGCGACCGGCGTCACCGCCCCGGTGCGGCCCACCTGGAATTCTACGGAAAGGAGCGGTGTGTAGGCGCGCTCGGCCTTGAACTTGTAGGCGATGGCCCAGCGCGGGCTCTTGCTCGTGGTGCCGAGGGCGCGCTGCATGGCAAGGTCGTTTAGCTTCACGACCATGCCGTCTATTTCGAAGGGGAGGCTGTCGCGGCTCGCGCCAATTTGCTCCGAAATCTTCATGATTTCGTCGGTGGTGTCCGCAGTCCAGTAGTCGTTCGTGTGGAACCCGAGGCGCTTTAGCTGCAGCAGGTTCTCTTCGTGCGTCTTGTTATTGCTCTGCGGAATGTGGTAGGCAAAAAAGCGCATCGGGCGCGTCTTGCATTCGGTCACGCTCTTGAGCTTGAGTGAACCCGAAACGGTGTTACGCGGGTTCTGGAAAATCTTCTTGCCTTCCAGAATGAACTGCTCGTTCAGGCGTTCAAAGGCCTCGCGTTCCATGTAGACTTCGCCGCGCACCTCGAAAGTGCCCTGCGGAATTTCGCTCGGGTCGATTTTAAGTTTCTTCGCATCCAAGGTTTCAGGAATGTCTGCAATCGTGAGTGCGTTCAAAGTAACGTCGTCGCCCTGGGCGCCGTCGCCGCGGGTAGCCGCCTGCTTCAGGCGTCCGTTCTCGTACACAATCGAAAGTGAAACACCGTCGATTTTCCGTTCGCAAATCCATTTTTTAGACGATGAAACAACGTCATTGCGAGCGGAGCTATACGATACTTGGCAACTTGTTGCCTTAGTAGAGTTATCCTCTTTGTGGAGAAGCAATCCACCTTCGTCTAAAGCTGCAATCCCGTCCTCAGCGGCCTTCACAAACTCCGCCATTTCTTCGGCGCTGTACACGTTCGCGATGCTGAGCATGGGCACCGCGTGCGCAACTTTCGCAAAATCATTGGTCAAGTCGCTTCCGACCCGTTGCGTGAGCGATGCGTTGCCGCGCAGTTCCGGATACTTCGCCTCGAGCGCTTCCATTTCCTTGAGCCCGAAGTCGAAATCCTGGTCGCTCATGGGGGAGACGCCTTCCTTGTAATAAAGGCGGCTCGCTTCTTCCAGTTGCTTCTTTAGTTCAAAATATCGGGTCCGGTCAAGGTCTTTCTGGTCGCTCATGTGTTGCAATATAGCAAGTTTTAGGGGTGCTTAGAGGCGGCATTTATTTCTCTGGGATGGTGCAGTCGATGTTCCTGCTTGATAAATTCCTTGTCGATGTGCGTATAAATTTGTGTGGTGCTGATGTCGGCATGTCCGAGTAGTTCCTGCAGCACGCGCAAGTCCATTCCCGCTTCGAGGCAGTGCGTGGCAAAGCTGTGGCGGAAGGTATGGGGTGAAACCTGCTTACTCAGGTGCATCGTGTGTAGCTGGACGATTTTCCACGCCCCCATGCGACTCATGGGTTTCCCACGTGAATTCAGAATGATGTTGTCTGTGGTGGGGTGGGTGAGCGGCCTTCCCTGCTCTATCCATGCTTTCAAGTTTTCTTTCGCCTTGCTCCCGAGCGGAATCAGACGTTGCTTGTTTCCCTTGCCTATGGGTGTAAGCCATTCGTTTTCTAGGTCCAGCTGCGAAAGCTTGATTCCGAGGGCTTCAGAAATGCGGAGCCCGCCGCTGTACATGAGTTCGAATAGGGCTGTGTCGCGTAAAGGGTTCTTGCCGTTCGCAGCACTTTCGAAAACTTCATCGACTTCTTCGCGGGTTAGGTATTGAGGCAGGTAATGACCTAGTTTTGGACGGTCAAGCATGGATTCGGTACTGAAGTCATATTCCCCTAGGTTCTGCATGTACTTGAGGAACCCGCGGAGGCTTGAGAAATGTCTTGCAACCGATGTGGGGGAGTATTCCGTTTGGCTTGCAGTGAGGCTCAGGAATTCATCCAGTTTTTCTGGCGTTAGGGCTTTGAGGTCTATTCCGCCTTGGTCGAGCCATTCGACAAAATGCCGCAGATCTTCCTGATAGCTCTGGATTGTAGCGGGGGACAGATTCCTTTCTACACCCAGATAGGCCAGGTAGGCTTCCATGCGGTTTATATTGGGGCTCATACTTAAAAAAATATAGTTTTTTCTCAAAAATCCCTTGACAGTGGCTTCGGGCTTTTCTATTATTGTGCGCGTCCTAAGCGACTATGGATGATTAGCTCAGTTGGTAGAGCAGCTGACTCTTAATCAGCGGGTCGCAGGTTCGACCCCTGCATCATCCACTAAAACCGTCCCATTAGGGCGGTTTTTTGTTAATATTTCCCATGTAAGGATATTTTAGAAAGCCGTATTGCAGAATTGTAAGAAAATTCTATCTTTGATGAGACATTGGTTTTGAGGTTTTTTTCTAAATGAAGATTATTTTGCCTGTTGCTGGAAACGGTCTGCGTCTGCGCCCTTATACGGAAAATCTTCCGAAGTGCCTGTTGCCTGTTGCCGGCAAGACGATTCTCGATTGGATTGTTGAAGATTCCCTTTGCTTGAATCCTTCTGAAACGATTTTTATCACGGGTTATAAGGCCGCGGCGGTCGATGAATTCCTGACGAAGCGTGCCGCCTGGGGCAAGACGCGTACAGTCATCCAGTCCAATCCGCAGGGCTTGGGCGAGGCAATCAGCCTTGGACTGCCATATGTGGACGATGATGAACCGGTGCTCATTATTTTGGGTGATACTCTTTTCGAGGCCGATCTGTCCATGCTGAAAACGACAGAAGATAATGTCCTGTATACATTCAAGGTCGAAGATCCCCGCCGTTTCGGAGTAGCTGTTGTCGATGCTTCCGGCCGTATATCCCGTCTCGTTGAAAAACCGCAGGAATTCGTCAGTGATGAGGCTATAGTCGGCATTTATTACATCAAGGACACCAAGATGCTCAAGGAATGTCTCAAGTACCTGATGGATAACAACATCCGAACCAAGAATGAATTCCAGCTGACGGATGCCCTCGAAATGATGATCGAAAAGGGCTGTTCCTTCCGTACGGCACCGGTTCAGAAGTGGCTGGATTGCGGGCTTGTCGAAACACTTCTCGAAACGAATGCGCACGTGCTCAAACGTAATGATAATTCGGCCATGGTAAATATCCCCGGAGTCAAGGTGATTGCACCCTGCCATATCGGCAAGGGAGCAAGAATTGTGAACAGCACGGTCGGACCGAATGTGGTTGTGGGTGATGGATGCGTCGTTGAAAACTGCTCCTTGAGTAACACGGTCCTGTGGGATGGCGTTCGGGTCAATGGCTCTAAGCTTGACAACGCTATCGTTCATGAGTAATCGTCTAGTGACCATTTAAGAAGGCTCCCTGTTCAGGAAGCCTTTTTGCTTTAATTGTCTTTTAGGCAGCGGATGGGTAACGCATAGGATTTTGATAGTGAGCTTGCCGTGAACTTGCTTCTGGTGGAGTCCGTGGATGTGAACGTCTTGGAAGGTAAGCTCGTTGTCCAGGACTGGTTCTGCGTGCTGCCGTATGCTTTTATGTATCCTTCGGTTGAACTGGCTGCATCCGCTAGCCATATGGTGGCGACGCGTTGTCTATATTCGAAGCTTCCGGAAGAGTTCCTGAATCCTGCGGCCTTTATTTCGAGACCCTGGATGGAACCTCTTGTTTCGGGTGATTTTTCCTGCCAGGAATCTTCCGATAAAATATTGGGTGCCAGGGGATGGTCCTCGTAATCCCAGAAATCGTTAACACTCGGGACATGCCAGCCTTCGGGGCAGGCGCTGCTGATGTTATTCCAGGTGTAGAATCTACCGAGATCCTCGCAGTTCAAATCGTTGTTGTCGTAGCACCAGCTGCTAGATGTCTGGTAGTTCAGGTTCTCCGCCATCCAAATCTGCTTGCCTACCTTGAGGGTCTTGTAGCTCTTGCCGTCTCTGGGGTCCTTCATGGTACCATAGGCCGGTGTCCATGTTCCTGCGGAACAGGTGTATTTCTGTCCTACGATGACTTGATCGCTGCAAGGGGATTCGTTGAGAATATTCTTGATTGAACGGGGTGTCCACTTGGTTATGTTTTCCCATAATGCTATACACTTGTAATAGATGGAATCCTTTGACATGGCGACGAAGCCGACATTTTCCTTGGTACAGGCGATACCCAGTTCCATTCCGATACCGATGGGTTGCCATTTGTCGAGCTTGCCGGGACAATAGTATATCATGTCGCCAATAAGCCCGATGCCGTAATCTTTGAGGCAGTCTTTGTTGAGGTTGACATCGAGCTGGCCGAGTGTGACCCAGTTGTGAAGATAGCAGATCTTGGTCGTTGTCCCGTCCCGGAGAATTCGGCCTTCTCCACTTGCTGCGCAGGTGCCAAGGCTTGTCATCATTTCCGTATAGGAAATCCAGCCATTTGCCTGGCATTCGTATGTTTCGCCGTCCTGCGAAGTCTCCGTGCCAATCATGTTCTTGGTACAGGCTTTGCCTAATGACTTTTCCCTGTTGATCTGCATTCTCCAGCTGCTGTTGTCACAGACATACCCCTGTTTGATTGAGCCGTCGTTTTGGGCTGTGCATTCGGTTTCCAACACTTCGGCGAGGGTCAGCTTGACCCACCTGTATATGCCCGATCCGAGGTCCCTGCATTCGTAGGTCGAAGAAAGGCTTGTGCTGGAGGTAGAATTTCTATGGCCGACGCTGTCTGCGTTGCAATGGCCGAACTTGTAGGAGAGCGAGTCGCTTTCGACCCAGCTATTGCTGTGGCAGAGCCAGTACTGGTATTTGGTTCCGGACTTGACTCGTTCAATGTCGCCTTCTCTGCTAGGACGGCATAGGCCCATGGAATTGTCGGGTGGAGTTGATAGACGGATCCACATGTCCATATCGCAGACATAGTTGGTCGAGTCGTAATAGATAGTGTCCTGGAGCGCATTGTTGCAGTTCCCGTAATATTCCTCGGGTGTTGCAGCGCGCCAGTCGCCCTTGTCGCAAATAAAGTGCGCTTGTCTGCTCCAGAGTAAGACGGAATCCTGATTGCCGGATGTACATGCCTTTTTTATAAGGATTTCGTTCGAGGTTGCCTCCCTCCATGCTCCATCTTGGCAGACTAGATAACTTTCCTTGGGGGAAGTGCTGAACTGGGGTATAGCGCCTGCATATACTCTCTCCATTTCGGCATCCCTATCGGTTTTGCACATGCCCAGAATTTCGTTGAAGTTCTTGGTGATGGTCCAGCGGTTGTTCTTGCAGACATAGTATATGGCATCGGATGCTATGCAGGTGCCCATTGTGCATTCCATTCGCGAAGAAATGTAGACTGTGTCACCAGCATTTTCGCTTGTGCAGAGTCCCTTCCTTAGTTCGGCGGTAGATGCGGTTTCCCATTTCTTGTTTCTGCAGATATAGGATGTCCCGTTAACCTTTTCGATTCGGGTTGCGACGGAGTCCTTACAATCGCCAAGGGCTTCAAGGTCTGTAGCGATTCTCCATTTCAGTGAGTCGCAGGTGTAGTATATGCTGTCTATGGATCGTGTATTTCCCTGCAGCTTACTGGTGCAATATCCCAGCGTGCCTTCTTCTTCGGTTATTGTTTCCCAGACTCCGGACTTGCAGACATAGGCGGCATTCTTATAGAGCTCGTGTTTTTCTTCTGCCTTGGTGCAGGTGTCGGGGAGGTAGAATACTTCCTTGAACCAGCGGTTGAAAGCGCAGTGATAGGTGACACTGTCTTCGGCAATCGTGATTCTGCGGCTATTGATGCATTCTTCGCTTATGTCAAAGTCGCTTTTGCTGATGGTTGAATCCGTGACGCTGGAACTATAAAGATAGTCGAAAGAGCTATAGCGCTCTGAAGACGAACTGTAACTCGAAGACAGGTAGCGGTTTGACGAGGAACTGTAGCTGGAGGACGATTTGTAATCCCATTCCGCATAGGGATCTTCTTCCTGATAGTTGGAGCCGTAACCGCTACAAGATGAAATGACGGTTACGCAACTGAACAAGGTTAAAGCGATGCACCAAAATCTCATGGAATACATGGGTCCTCCTAATGTCTGGAATATAGCTAAACGGGAAAATCGAAAAAAGTGCGTGAAAACGAAAAAGACCTTCTTTCGAAGGTCTCTTTTCGCGGGATAGACGAGGCTTGAACTCGCAACCTCCGGCGTGACAGGCCGGTGCTCTAACCAAAATTGAGCTACCACCCCAGTGGTTTGTTTCGTTCAGTCAGTTTCCTAACCGAACGAGCCAAATATAAAAAGAATGTTCAGCTTTGTCAAGGGATATTGGCGAAAAAAGACGAAAAAATGCAAAAAAAGACGAGAACCAAGATTTCTCTTGACTCTCGTCTTTAATTTTTTTGTATCCGGTAGGGTAGTGCAGGTCTGGATCCTTCGACTCCGAGGCTTGCGCCTCTTCGCTCAGGATGACACCCAAAAAAGGAAAGACGAAATCTTGTCTTGCGACAATCTTTCGTCTTTCGTCTGTAGCCGCGACGCGGCGTTCTTTGTGCAAGCACCAAATGCTGGGCTCGGTCATGTCCAAGCGAGCTTGTCCGCGACTCTCGCCCTATGGCATTTGTAGTCTAACCCTACAGGCTAATCAGCCCTTCCGTATCCTTGCTCATGGCGTCATAGAATGCATAGCGTGCGTCCACTTCCTTCTGGAGGTCGTCGGCGAGCTTCTTGGCCACTTCCGGATTGTTACGGGTGAGCTGCTTGTAGCGGTTTTCGGTGTAGATGTATTCTGCAACCGGGATCGTCGGCTTCTTGGAGTCGAGAACAAGCGGAGCCTTGCCTTCGGCGGCGAGAGCCGGGTTGTAACGGAGCAGAGTCCAGTAACCGGAATCCACGGCCATCTTCTGGTGCTGAAGCTGGCTGTTGAGATCGAAACCGTGGTTGATGCAGGGGCAGTAGCAGATGATCAGAGACGGACCATTGTGAGCTTCTGCTTCCTGGAGAACCTTCAGGGCCTGAGCGTCGTTTGCGCCGAGGGCGATACGGCCCACGTAAACGTTCTTGTAGCTCATGGCGATAAGGCCGAGGTCCTTCTTGCCGGCGCGCTTACCAGCGGCAGCGAAGAGGGCGACTGCGCCACGGTTCGTGGCCTTGGAAGCCTGTCCACCGGTGTTGGAGTACACTTCGGTGTCGAGGACGCAGATGTTCACGTTTTCACCCGTGGCCATCACGTGGTCGAGACCACCGTAACCGATGTCGTATGCCCAACCGTCACAGTATGAAGACCGTTCGCGCTAGAGTCTGGCGTAACACTCCGGTCGGCGCTCACTCTCGCCTCCGACGACTCGTTAAGACGAGTCGCCTACGGCTCACAGAAGATCCACACGGACTTCTTCACGAGGTAGTCGGCGAATTCGTCGCGGAGGCTGACGGATGCGTCGTCGGTAGCACCGGCGAGGGCTGCCTTCAGGGCGGCGACGTTTTCACGCTGGGCCTTGATGCCGGCTTCGTCGGACTGGTCCTGGGTCGTGAGCTTTTCCTTGAGTTCGGCGGGAACGTTCACGGCTTCGAGGAGGCTCAAAGCCTGCTTGGCATGCTTCGTGATAGCGAGGCGCATACCGAGACCGAATTCGGCGTTGTCTTCGAACAGGCTGTTGGCCCAAGCGGGGCCGCGGCCTTCCTTGTTCTTTGCCCACGGAGTGGTCGGGAGGTTACCGCCGTAAATGGAGGAGCAACCCGTAGCGTTGGCAACGACCATGCGGTCACCGAACAGCTGAGAAACGAGACGCACGTAAGCGGTTTCGCCGCAGCCTGCGCAGGAGCCGGAGAATTCGAACAGCGGTTCCAGGAGCATGGCCTGCTTGACGAGGTTCTTGTTGACCTTGGTGCGGTCGAATTCCGGGAGATCGACGAAGAAGTCCCAGCACTTGCCTTCCTGAACCTTGATGGGTTCCTGCGGCACCATGTTGATGGCCTTCTTGGTTTCGTCGGCCTTGTCCTTACCGATACAGGCCTGCGTACAAACGCCGCAACCCGTACAGTCGTAGCTGGACACGGAAATCGCGAATACCGGCTTGTCGGAACCTTCGAGCTTGAAGCCCTTGGCCGGAGTGTACTTGAAGCCTTCCGGAGCGTTCTTCACGGCGGATTCGTCAACGACCTTCACGCGGATGGCTGCATGCGGGCAGACCATGGCGCACTTGCCGCACTGCACGCAAGCGTCCGGATTCCAGGACGGGATGTTGAGGGCGAGGTCGCGCTTTTCGTACTTGGTGGTAGCGGTCGGGAACACGCCGTCGCAAGGCATCTTGGAAACGGGGAGGAGCTCGCCGTTGCCCTTGATGATTTCTGCGGTGACTTCGTTCACGAACTTCGGAGCGTCGCCGTGGATCGGAGCGCGGAATTCCTTGGTGCTGGTGACAGTGGCCGGAACCTTGACTTCGAACAGGTTAGCAAGAGAGGCGTCGATAGCGTCCCAGTTCTTCTGGACCACTTCCTGACCCTTCTTGGCGTAAGTCTTTTCGGCGTACTTCTTGATGTACTTGATGGCGGTTTCGGCATCAAGCACGTTACCGAGCTTACTGAAGAAGCAGGTCTGCATCACGGTGTTGATGCGGCGGCCCATGCCGGTCTTCGCGGCAACGGCGTAAGCGTCAATCACATACACCTTGAGGTGCTTCTTGATGATTTCTTCCTGCACCGGACGCGGGAAGGTATCCCACACGGTGTCGGCGGAGTGCGGAGTATTCACGAGGAAGGTCGCGCCATCCTTCGCGTACTTCAGCATGTTCACGGATTCCAGGTGCGGAGTGTGGTGGCATGCCACGAAGTCGGCTTCGTTTTCGCCAATCAGGTACGGGGCGTCGATGATGCTCTTACCGAAACGGAGGTGAGAGGTGGTCATGGAGCCGGACTTCTTGGAGTCATAGACGAAGTAGCCCTGTGCGTAGTTGTCGGTTTCGTTACCGATAATCTTGATGGAGTTCTTGTTGGCACCCACGGTACCGTCGGAACCCAGACCGAAGAACATGGCCTGGAAGAAGTCGCTTTCCAGCTTGAAGTTCGGGTCGATGGTGAGGCTCGTGTGGCAGACGTCATCGTTGATACCGACGGTGAAGCGTGCCTTCGGGTCGGCCTTGGCGAGTTCGTCGTAGATGGCCTTGACCATGGCCGGGGTGAATTCCTTGGAAGAGAGACCGTAGCGGCCGCCGATCATCTTCGGCATAGCCATCTTGCCAGCCATCACGGCTTCGGAGATAGCGGTCAGGGCGTCCTGGAAGAGCGGTTCGCCAGCGGAACCCGGTTCCTTGCAGCGGTCGAGGACGGCAATCTTCTTGACGGTCTTCGGGAGGGCTGCAACCACGGCTTCCATCGGGAACGGGCGGTACAGGCGGATGTTCACGAGACCGACCTTTTCGCCCTTGGAATTGAGGTACTTGACGGTGTCACCGATGGTGCAGGTCGAAGAACCCATGGAAATGATCACGCGTTCGGCGTCGGGTGCACCGACGTAATCCACGATGTGGTACTGACGGCCAGTGTAGCTTGCGACCTTGTCCATGTACTTCTGGACAATTTCCGGAACCTTGGCGTAGAACGGGTTCACCGTTTCGCGGCCCTGGAAGTAGACGTCCGGGTTCTGTGCGGTACCGCGCATGGTCGGGCGGTCCGGAGTGAGGCAGCGCTCACGGCATGCCTTCACGTACTTTTCGTCGATGACGTTACGGATAACGCCGTCTTCGAGAGCTTCGATCTTCATCACTTCGTGGGAGGTGCGGAAACCGTCGAAGAAGTGCATAAACGGAACGCGGCTTTCGAGAGTGGAAGCGTGGGCCACGAGAGCGAGGTCCTGGCATTCCTGCACGCAGCTGGAGGCGAGCATGGCAAAGCCGGTCTGGCGGCAGGCCATCACGTCGGAATGGTCACCGAAAATAGAAAGGCCCTGCATGGCAAGGGCACGGGCAGTCACATGGAAGACCGTGGGGGTCAGTTCGCCCGCAATCTTGTACATGTTCGGGATCATCAAGAGAAGACCCTGGGAAGCGGTGAAGGTCGTGGTCAAAGCACCGGCCTGGAGCGCTCCGTGAACGGTACCGGCAGCGCCACCTTCGGACTGCATTTCAAACACGCGGGGAACCTGTCCCCAAATATTCTTCTTGCCTGCAGCACTCCAGTTGTCGGCGTGCTCAGCCATAGGACTAGACGGTGTAATCGGGTAGATAGCCGCAACTTCGCTAACAGCAAACGCTACGCTAGCGGTGGCCTCGTTACCATCACACGCAATCATCTTTTTTGCCATGTGTGTCTCCAATTTTTAGGTTTTTTCGAAAAAATCTGATTTAAGTGCACTTTCGGCCCATTTGGAGCCAAAAGCGTAAAATCCAAGATGAAAAATATAAAGATTAAAGGGAATTGAACAAGGATTTTTTGAAAAATTGCGTAAATCTAGGGGTGTTTCTTTATTGTATATTTGCACCATGCGCCTATGGGTTACGACATCTCCTGACGATTTTGCTTCGGAATTTGACGATATCGAGCAAATATTTTCGCGCGGGCTTACGCGCCTGATTTTACAGAAACGCGGACGAGGGGGCTCTCCTTACGCCACCGAAAGCGATTACGAACGCTGGCTCATGGCCCTCCCGATGGAATGCCGTGACCGCATCTGGGTGCGGGGGACTCCCGATTTGGCGGAGCGCCTGGACGTGCGCGGGTGCGTTGCCGAGGCGGGTTCGTTGCTGGGCGATGTGCCCGAAAGCTGGAAACGCGTGAATACGGTTGCCTTTTGTCGTAGTCTGGACCAGCTTGAATTGCTCCCTGAATGGGTGGCGGGAGCGCTTGTAGGGCCGGTATTTCAGCCTCAGTCGGTGTATGAACCGGTAAAAACTCACGGAGTCGAAACGCTTGCAAATAAATTAACGACAATTGCGTCGTCTGATTCCGCTAAAATTCCCCAGATTGTCGCGTTCGGCGGCATCGATCACGAAACGCTAGACGAAATCAAAAAACTCCCGGTGCAGGGAGTCTCTGTTCTCGGCGGCATTTGGAATTATGCCGACCCGGTGAATGCTTTTATTAAATTAAGTCGTGCAGTAAATGTTTATGTGTAGTGACTGATGTGAAGTGTGAAATGATATACACCTCACATTGCTTTATCGTTGGATATAAACCGCGTTTCTTGGCTTGGCCTTGAGTCTATTGCCCAGCAAGTCGAAGTAAACCGGGTTACGGTTCAAACGCATGGATTTGCTGTGGTCACGAAGCCTTTTATATACGATGGTTGTCGTGGTATCCGGTTCCTTGTATGGCTTGTCCGGGTCGTCTACCACAAGCTTGATTTTGGCTTGGCTCTTGCAGCCGGTCTCGTTCGTGTAAACGACGGTGTAGTAACCGCTAAAGTCGCCGTCCACGTTCTTGAGCGAGTTTTCGCGGGTAGTAGACTTGAATCCGTTCGGGCCTTCCCAGCTCCAGATCTTGCCGTCCCAGGGGTGCGGGCCGAACTGCACCGTAGCGCCCTTTGCGACATTCAGGTCAAGCGTTTCGTTCCAGCCACCGTCATCTACCTTCACGTAGGGGACAATCTTCGTGCCGCTGCAGGGACCAACAACCTTCTTCCCGTCGCACACGCCTATGGAATCGGGAATTTCAATCACCCGCGGTTCAAAGTCCGGGGTGGGGAAGGCCTTCATGAGTTTTGCAGTCTCTTCGGCGGTAACCGGGAGGATTGTCCCGTGGCGGGGCGTGAATGCGCCGCTTGTCTTGGTGTCCTGCACGAACTTGAAGTTCTCGAGGTCGGGACTGCTCGTGAACTGGTAATGCCCGTTCATATAGCAGTCGTACATGAGTATGAACTCGTCGCTGTTGATGAGAGGGAACACG
>NZ_CALEFV010000251.1 GCF_937877005.1 uncultured Fibrobacter sp.
GTCTTTTGAATCGTGCGGAAGTTCGGTGCCAGAATGTCGTACCGGACTTTTAATTTGCCGTCGGCGATTTTGTGCTCGCCGCGGAGTTGCATGAAGTCTTCGATGCGTGCCGAAATTTCGACGAGAACGCCTTCGATGCTTTGCACGGATTTTCCGTCGTCGCTTGTGGCGACTTCCTGGTAGCTGTAACGGGCGCGCTTGCCGTTCGGAAGCGTGTAATGGTCGGGGAATGTCTTGCCTAGCCATTGCAGCATGGACTTGCCAAAGTATTCTTCGACAATGCTCCTGTAACGGTCTTCATTAATGTCGCGGAGCAGGAACTTGCCGCTTGCGAATTCGTCGAAGATGAGTTCCATGTCTTCTTCGTTGAATTCGGGGAGACCGTATTCCGGGTAAAGTTTGGCGGCAAGGCGCATCTTGATGAGCAGCGTTTGCACGGCTTCGGTCAGGAACTTTCCGCTCCAGTTTTCCTTCTCAATTTTTTCGTGCCAGGCGTCAACGGTAAGCTTCTTGAGTTCTTCGAGAACCTTGGGCGATGCCTCTTGCGTGAGGATTTCTTTGCGGGAAAGCTCGGTGACGGAGCCGTCGGCGTTTTCGGATTCGCTGATTTCGACACCGATGAATCTTTCTTGTCCGCTGCGCCACAAGAGCTCGTAGCGGGTCTTGGCTTTGTTGCCACTGAGCATGTCTTGCGATATGGGGGCGTAAAGATTCACCTTAAGTTCCGACTTGGTGGTGCCGGTGCGGAGCATGCTGAGTGCAAGAATCGCGTAAGGTGGTTCTGCAACTTGCAGGCGAATAACGTTCTGGTTGGCGAGTTTGTAGGCGTTACCGCTGGGTGTGGCGAGCCTGTCGGGGAAGGCCTTGAACAATTGCTTGCAGGTGAATGCTTCTGTGGATTGCTTCGTCGTTGCACTCCTCGCAATGACGTGAGTGGAATAGCCGTTTTCGTCATTGCGCGTTGCGCCATGACAATGCGGCTCGGCAATGAGCCCGCAAGCGGTCTCGCTGCACTCGCCTTTTACGTCATTGCGAGCCTCGTTAGAGGCGTGGCAATCCATTCTGAATTCCGAATTCCGAACTCCGAATTCAAGAGCCGCTTTCTGCAACAACAATTCCGAGGGCTCGATTTGCAGAACTTCGGGGACAATTCCTTGAGGCATGCGCTTTTCGGATTCTTCGCTCCAGAGGCGAATGGCGCAACCGTTTTGCGTACGGCCGCTACGGCCGCTGCGCTGAATGGCATTCTGCATCGAAATCGGAAGCGTGCGCAGCACGTTCACTTTTTCGCTGTCGTCATACAGGCTCACGCGTTCAATGCCGCTATCGACAACGCCCGTCACGTTCGGCACGGTGATAGACGTTTCGGCGATGTTTGTCGTGAAGATGACGCGGGGGTGCTCAGTGACTTCAAAAATGCGGTCTTGTGTTTCGCGGTCCTGTCCGCCGTAGAGTTCCAGAAATTCGGCGCAGTTGTTGCCTAATGCTTCGGCGGCGGCGGTGTGACAGCGGGCGATTTCGGCTTTACCTGGTAAGAATACCAGTGTGGTTTGCCAGATGTTGTTGCGGTAGAGCGTGCGGAGCGCCCGCACCACTTCGGCGTCAAGCCCAACGCCCGAAACAAGCGATGTCCCCGTGGCAGGCGTCTGGTTGATAATCTGGACGGGGTAGAGCGGGTGGCCGAGACTTAAGCATTTGACGCCGAGAACCGTTTCGAGTTCGGAACGGTTCAAAGCCGCCGACATTACGGCGATACGCGGACTTTTAGATCCTTCGACTTCGCTCAAGATGACATTCTCTCGTCTAAAATACGCAAACAGCAAGTCCATGTCAGCTTTGCGTTCGTGGTATTCGTCGAACACGATCCAGTCGGCATCCAGCTTGCCGTGCAGCAGTTCCTGCAGAAAGTTTCCGTAGGTCTGAAAAAGGATGCGTGTCTCGGCGCTTTTGCAACTGTCTTGCCTGAACTGGTAGCCGACGGTCTTGCCGCAGGATTCTCCGTGGAGTTTTGCCGAAAACTGCGCAAGTGCGAGTGCTGCAATGCGGCGAGGTTGCAGTACGACCACGCGGCCTTTGCAATGCTTGCTTAGGAACCAGGGAATAAAGAGCGATTTACCAGAACCTGTTGGTGCCTCAATAAGCAAATGACGCGACTCCGCAAGAGCCGCTTCGAGCCTGCCTTCTTCTTCGGCGAGAGCTAAGTCGTTATAATTCACTAAAGGCTAAAGACTAAAAACTAGCGAGGAAATTTCAGCCTTTCACCGGTGGTCACGTCGTTGTAAGGCTTCTTGCCTTCGCGAAATTTCTGGTTGATAACCAGGTTGTCTATGCGGCGACGGAGACCCTGTTCGGTCTTGCAGAAGAAGTAAGCGACCTTGTTGGTGCCTGGCACGAGGAACATCGCTAGTTTGTACTTTTGCGACACGGCGCGGCGGAAAAACTTGAGGTCTTCCTTCTTCGGAACGACGAGATTGCTACCGTCCTTGACTTCGCAGAGCATGTCGGCATCGGCTAGCAGGGCTTGGGATTTTTGCTTGAGAGCGGCAAAGTTGGGCTCGGTGTTCTTCTTGATGGTTTCAAGACTGAATGCGCCTCCGCCTTCCTTGAGGGCTTTGCGGACTCCGCGGATGGCGAAGATTGTGAGGACGATAACAATCAGGGCAATAAGCCATGGCCAATAGTTGGCAAGAAAATCTAGCATAAAAACCTCGGGGGTTCAGTTTTACGCTCGCAAATATAGAAAAAAATTTAAGGAGGCAAGCTTTTTCTATATTCGTGTTTGTGATAAGTCGTTTGAAAAGACATTTTTTTACATCTGCCGTAATAGCTTTTTTCTCGGGATTTGCTTTTGCTGACATTGGTGCTTGTCCCGAAGGCACAGTTATTTCGTCTATCCAGTTTGAGGGGCTTGAGCATACGAAACCTCGCGTGGTGGAACGAGAACTGTTGAACCATGTGGACGAGCCGTTCTCTGTTGAAAAGTTCGATCTTGAAAAACGTCGCCTGCATGATTTGGACTTGTTTACGAGTGTCTCGGCTAGGTGTGATGGCGGAACCCTGACATACTCGTTCGTGGAAATTTTCCGCTGGATTCCCGCCCCGGCAGGTAAAACGACTGACCGCGACGGCCTGATGCTTGGCGTTGCGCTTGCGAACTTGAATGTACTTGGCGAAGATATTCGCGCCGAAATCCAGTACCGTACGGCCTTGGATCCGCTTTTCGACAAGAACGAATATGCGGTTTATATCAGTTCGCCTTATTTGTTCGGGCTCCCGCTCGGCTGGAATTTTGAGTTCCTCGTGACTGACAGTTACGACGAAGTCCACGATTTTGATGAAAAGAGCATCTTGGTGGACCTTGATTTGGACTACAAGATTTTGCCGCACCTTTCACTTTTGTGGACTGTGACTGGCCGCGATCTGCAAGATGCGGCCTTCTTGCCAGAACTGGGGATGGGATTTGCCTTTGATTATCGCGACTCTAAGTTGGATACTCGTAGGGGAGTCTATTTTGAATACATGCTTACTCACGTAGGCGAAGGTGACGATAGCGATTCCGACTGCCTTGTTGAAACTGGCTCTAGCTGCAAGGGGATGGGAGGCGAAAACTTCTGGGAACTCCTGACGGATGCCCGAGCCTATTATACGGTAAGTCGCTTTGTGACGGGGGCTACGGCGCTGGTGCGCTACCGCCCTGGCGATGTAGAATTCTACGATTATTTTTCGCATGGTGGGGTGAATAGCTATCGGGGCCGTTATGCAGATGGAGTTCGTTTGGGGGTGCACGAGGCTTTGCTTAACTTGGAAGAACGCTTTGTTCTGATGGACCGTCAGGCCGCAAGTATTGCAGGCGTGAATTTCTTCTATGGCCTGCAGCTGGTGGCTGGCTTTGACGGAAGCCTGTTGTGGAATTCTGGCTGCCCCGGTTGGGAAAATTACGAAGGAGCCGTTTACGGCGGCGTTCATCTGGTGGTTCCCGCCGTGGATCGTTTGCGTTTCGAGGTGGGCTATAGCCCCGACAGGGGGGAACCCAAGTATTTTTTCGGAATAATCGAGAAGGTTTCGACATCTCGTTGGCGCAGCAGGTAGTTTTAAGTAAACAACCCTTTACAAATTTTTGATAAATGCTAAATTAGGACTTATATTTGTATTAAAAAGATAATATGGGCTCAAAGTGGGCCTTTGGAGTATAAATGTCAATTAACTATCTGGATCTCCCGATTGGTCGCAAGTATCCGTTCGAAGTGGACTGCGTCGTGGAAATTGGTAAGGACACGAACCTCAAGTACGAATATGACGAACGTCTGCACGTGTTCCGCCTGGACCGTTGCCTGCTCAGCTCCATGAGCTATCCCTGTACCTACGGATTTATCCCGAGCACCAAGGCTGATGACGGTGATGCTCTCGACATGCTGATTTACAGCCCCGCCTCCATGATGACGGGAACAGTTTGCACCTGTCGCGTGATTGGTGCGCTTGACATGACGGACGGTGGCAAGAAGGACTATAAGGTTCTCGGGGTTCCCGTGTTCAACCCGCGTCCGATCAAGGACATTGGCGACGTGGACCAGATGTTCCTCCGCATTAC
>NZ_CALEFV010000252.1 GCF_937877005.1 uncultured Fibrobacter sp.
GGCGAGCATGGATAGGTAAATTTTGCCGGAACCGTCGATGTCGAGCATCGGGCCCCAACCACGCAGGAAGTAGCCCTTGCTGATTGCCGTAAGGGTCTTGCCATGTTCGATAATGTTGGCGTGCCGGTTGTCGGTGTCGTCGAGAACATGAGTTACTTCATTTGTGATGAATGTGGCAAGCATCACAATATCTTCCGTCAGGGTGGCGGCGAGCGCATCGCCAAGAGCTGGGGAGTCCCTCTGATTGCGAAAGTTCCGCTTGAACCCGCAGTTGCCGATTGCGGTGACCAGGGGACTCCTGCCGTATTGCGCTACCCGAATTCCGAATCGGCAAAGGCGTTCATGCAGGCCGCTGATGCCATGGTGCGCACGCTTTCCGTGTTCAGAGCCGAAGGAGACGGTGTTCTCAAGACCTTCAATTACGAATTTGCGGAGCTTCCGGAGGAAGAAGTATGATCCAGCCTAAGAAAGTTTTCAGGACCAAGGACGGTTGTCTTGGATTTGAATGGAACGACGGCACGCGTGGTGCCGCCAGTGTCCGGAATCTGCGCCTGGCGTGTCCCTGTGCCTTGTGTGTAGATGAACATACCGGTGAAAAGATTCTTGACGACTCGACGGTGCCTTCCGATATTGCGCTAATGAAGATTCAGTCTATCGGACGCTATGCTGCGGGGCTTACCTTCAGCGACGGCCACAATTCGGGAATTTACCCTTACGATAAGTTATATAACTTGACGAAAATAAAGTAAAAAGACATATTTGTTATGCCTGCGAGGATTTTCCTCGACGAATTATAGGTGTGTATTTTTATGAGTGATGCAAACGAAGCGTTGTATTTTCGCGACTTGAATCGTTACCCGACCCTGACTCCCCAGGAAGAGTCGGCTCTTTTGTCGATTGTCAAGAACGGAGAGACCGAAGAAATACGCAAGTCGGCCTTGCAGCGCTTGATACGCGGTAACCTGCGCTTTGTGGTGAGTGTTGCCCGCAAGTATCAAGGCCGCGGACTTTCCCTGCTGGATTTGATTAACGAAGGAAACTTGGGCTTGTTCAAGGCGGCGAAGCGCTTTGATATGGACAAGGATGTCAAGTTTATCAGCTATGCCGTGTGGTGGATCCGCCAATCTATTCAGAAGGCTTTGTTTGAACAGGTGGGCGCGGTCCGAATTCCGCCCAACAAGCTTGCGCTGGTGAACCGCTTCAAGCGCGCGCTGATGCAGAACGATGGCGATTATGACCGAACGATTGCCATGGACGAATTTGCCCCCTTCGAAAAGGATATTGTTGAGGTCATGGAAAAGATCGTCGACATTTCCTTGGATGCTCCTATCGGTGATAGCACGACTGTTTCTGGCAGCAGTGAATCGGTCAGTACCCTGATGGACGTTCTTGGTACCGATGGTAACCAGGATGAAGAAATGGAAAAGGACGAGCGCAAGAAGCTCATCCAGGAAACATTGTCCGCTCTCCCTCAGCGCGAGGAAGAAATCCTCCGCATGTTCTACGGACTTGATACGGTGGAAGATACAACCCTCAAGGATATTGGCGAAGATTTGAAACTGAGTCGCGAACGCGTGCGTCAGATCAAGAACAAGACCTTGCGCCGTTTGCAGAAAAGCAAGGAACATAAAGAAAAGTTGGCCGATTTCCTGGATAAATAATGGCAAATTCCCCTTCTTCGGCTCGCAAGGCGGCCTATCTCTTTTTGACGCTCTGCTGTGGAGCTCTTCTTTCGATAGCGGGTTTTCGTCTTTACGACATGTATGGCCCAAACAAGATTGTTCTAGGCGGAGTTCCTTATGGCCTCCCGCCGGGCTCGGTTATCTTGCAGGGTGATGCTCCGGATTTCAATGAGGAAGTGTCGGGTCTGCCTATTCAGGTTCAGACGGAATTGCGCCGTGCAGTAGAACTGGCTCGGAGCGCGTCCTATGTAGCGTCGTACGATATTTTTGAAGGAATTCTCGTTCTTTATCCTGACCTGTTGCCGGCAATCTGGGGCGAAGTGAATGTTCTGTTTGAACTTCCGGAACTTTCTGAATCCCAGCGCGATCGACTGACTCTTTTGATTGGTAAGCTGCAGGGCCGTTTTCCGGGATCGGGAATATCCTCTTACCTTGAAAGCCGGACCCTCTGGCAGACCGGTAACGAGTCTGGCGCCTTGGAACTTGCGCGTCTTGCCGCGGATAAATCTCCGACGGTTCCGGAGATTCACCTGTGGCTTGGTTATCTGCTGATGAAAAATGGCGGCGTTGTCCAGGCGGGCAATGAAATAAAGACGGTTGTGAGCCTTACGGGGGGGGGCATGCCTCGGGCTTATGAACTGCTTGCTCAACTTTATCACCAGAATGGGCAACTGGATAGTTGTTCTGCCCTGGTGGAATATGCTCTGTCGCAGTATCCGGTTGATGCGGAACTTTTGCTGCTTCGCGGTTTCCTGAGCGAATACCAGGGACATTTCGACGCCGCGGAAAAACTTTATCAGCGCATCCTGGCGTTCAATCCTGATTTTCAACCGGCACGCGAAGCTGCCGCAACGCTCGGCGAAAAGTCTCCTCCCGGACCGGGGGCGGGCGTCGTTCTTTCCCCGCAGGACCGGGCTCAGACAGCTTGTGAAATTCTGGAACCTCTCGTGGAGCGCTATCCGGAAAATTTGCCACTACGCGAAGCTCTTGGCCGTGCCTATATGAAAGGTCGCCTTTTTGATCGTGCACGTCTGCAGTTCCAGGAGATAATGAAAGCGGATCCAGAATATCCCGATATCCAGCAGCGCATTCAAGAAGCTTCCGTGACCCGTCCTGCTCCGATCAGTAAGAATGACGGCTTGACGGCTAACCTGAATCGTGCGGTCGACAGTTTACGTGAATCCATGTCTCCGTCGGTTTCGCATGATTTTTCGACGATGCTTGGACATTATCTTGTACGTTATGGCGCAACTCCTCGCGAATTTTTCAAGAAGTATTCGATTTCAAATTTCAGGCCTGTCGCGAACAATGTGTGGCAGGAATCCTTCTATAGGGCTCCTTACAAGCACACCTATACCGTGGTGTTTGATTCGCTTAATCATTTCCGCGAAGTACATGTGGTTGTTTACGATTCTACGTCGAGTTCCAACCATCTGGGAATCGCACCGGAAATATTCAACCGCCTGCTTAAGCAGAATTCCAGAATCTCGGGTATCGGAAATAGTACCGGCGAAACTGATTGTGGCGATGGCCTCGTGTTGGATGCTGCTGTTTGGGAAACTCAGGATAACTTCGAGATGCTCGCTCGCGTGGTAGGGAAACCTGCTGAAGTGCGAATGGTCCGTTTTGACAAATCCGCCTTGCCGGCGGGGCTTAAACTTTGCGACTATAGCAAGTACCTGAATCAGTACTAGGATTTGGCAAAGAAACTTTTGTATCTTTACACTATGTTTCCGTTCCGCTATATAGCGCTGGCTTTGCTAGCCCTCGTTTTCGAGGGGTGTACTTGCTGTGCCTACTTGAACCACATGTTCAATGCAGAACGTCTGGATGAACAGGCCGGAGAAATGCGCGCCGCCCGTATGGACAGCATTCCCGATAGCGAAAATTCCTTGCCGGGTTCCGAAGAACGCCAGAAGTACGACAAGATTATTGAAAAAGGTTCCCGCGTGCTGGAACGTTTCCCCAAGAACAAGAAGCGTACCGCCGAGGCCGTATTCCTGATTGGAGAGGCCTTCCGCCACAAGCACGAATGGAGCAAGGCGATTACCAAGTACGACGAGTTTGAACGTTATTTTGCCGACCACGATTCCATGCAGGCCGTCGAATACCAGCGCGCCTATTGTCTTTACCGTAACCAGGAATATAATATCAGCCGGTTTGCTCTGGAGCCGGTCATAGCCTCCAAGGATCACCCCTACTATTTCCAGGGCTTGAACCTTTTGTCATTGCTGGATGAACAGGCGGAATTTCCTGACCAGGCGATAGCGTCGCTCGAGGCCGTCTTGGCGGACACTGCCGGAACGCCCTTTATGCGTGGCAAGGCCCACTTCAGACTGGCGGGCCTGTACTTCAAGAAGGAAAACTGGGACAAGGCCCGCGAACATTATACGGCCAAGGAAATCAAGGAGCTGAATGTCCGTGAACAGCAGACCGCGGGGGAACAGGCTGCAGAATGCCTGGTAAACCGTAAGGAATATTTGCAGGCTGCCGATGAATATAAGGAACTTTACAAGAATCCGGAATACGAATCAAAGCAACCCGATTACCTGGTACGCATTGGTGAAGTGACCATGCTTGCGGAACGTTACCCTGATGCGATTATCATATTGCAAAAGGTCAACTCGGAATATCCGCGTTCGGAGCATGCTTCGCGCAGTTACTTCTGCCTAGGTGACTACGAGCAGCATAAGACAATCGACTATGACAAGGCTGTCATCTATTATGATAGTAGCTTTATTTCGAGGACGATAAGCAAGTGGGGACAGGAAAGCCGCGAACGGCGTGACGCCCTGAGACGCCTTATCGCCATGCGTAACCAGAATGACAAGGAGCGTAAGGATTCTATTCCGAACGTGGATAATTTTTTCAAGTCAGAATTCCTGATTGCCGAACTCTTCCTGTTCAAATTATCCGAAGTGGATAGCGCCATGAAACGCCTTGACGCGGTCATTAATGAATCGGGAGATAGCCTCAAGACTCTTCGGGCTTCTTATGCAAAGGCCTTTATTTATGATGAATATATGCATGATCCCGATTCTGCGGAAGAAATATACAAGCAGATCATTGAAAAGTACCCGGATACGGAATATGCGAAACAGGCGCAGGCTAACCTGGGAATGCGCGTGACTCTGAAAACCCGCGAGGACTTGGCAAGAGAACGTTATATGGAGGCGGAAAGCCTTTGGACTGTCGCTTCAGAAATGCCGCTAAACCAGATGGACCTGGTGGATTCCGCCTATGCAAAGGCCTTTACGCTTTTTGACAGCCTGTATAGGGAATTCCCGGACACGCAGTCGGGAATACAGTCTCTCTATATGAAAGCTATCTATTTCCAGATGAATCCGGAACTTGCTGACAGCACCATGATGACTTACAAGACATTACGGGACAAGCATGGACAGACTCCTTGGGGCAAGGAAGCGGCCAAGAGGATGAATAATCGTCTGACCTTGACTGATCAGGATCTGGAACGCCTGCGCAAGCGCGTGAAAAGCAGCGAAGAACATATTAACAAAATGTCTGCCCAGTATTACGAAACCTTGAACAAGGCCCCCGAAGAAAAGAAGGCCGAGGTCAAGAGCAAGGAAGACGAAGTTCTTGAGAATACCTACAACAGCATGTATGATTTTGAATAAAAGATATATCGCGGCCGTCTTGGCGGCGACCATGCTTCTGTTGTCGGGCTGTGCGGCGGCTAATGCCAAGATTGCCTCGCGAAAGGGTTATGTGCGATTTCCAGGAAGGCATTATGCCTCGGGTGAAAAAGCCGAAATAGGAACCAAAATCGAAGGCGAAGCAAGTTATTACGGTCCTGGATTTCATGGAAAGCAGACTGCAAGTGGAGAAATTTTCGATCAGGACGATTACACCTGCGCCCACAAGACTCTTCCGTTTGGCACGGTGTTGAAGGTGGTCCGCAAGGACAATGGTGAAAGTGTCGAAGTCCGCGTAAATGACCGTGGTCCTTATGTGGGTGACCGCATTCTAGATTTGAGTGTTGCTGCAGGAAAGAAGATTGGCCTGGACAAGGTCGGTCATGCCTATGTGACCGCGACGGTTATCGAGTAATTTTTCCAATGTTTTAGAGTGTCATTTTATGACATATCTTGTTTCTATATTTTGCTGTACAGAAAGGTTCTTGATCGTTTGTGAGCTTTTCTATGAAAAGAGGAATATATGTACAGCAACTATGAATACAATCTTTGGAACAGCGGCTATAGATCTTTCAAGCGTCGCATCGATGAACAACTTCAGCTGAATGGATTCGATGGTTCCATTGTTGATGATGAAACTCTTCTGCCATATTACCGTATGGGTGAAAGCGAAACCTATGTTCTCTCGGCCCTTGGCTGTACTGTAGGACAGTAAGTTTCGTAAAAACGGCGCGATTATTTTGCCCTGTAGCTGACGAAACGGATGTTTCCGTTGTAGTCCTTGTGAATTCCTGCAAAATCAAGCCATGGATAGCAAGTGGCTTCGCTCTTCAGGATTTCCGCCTGTTCAGACCCGATTTCCAAAAGAATTGGGGCGTCTGCGTTTAGCTTGCCTTCGGTTTGTTGCAAGAGCTTGCGCACGAGCGTAAGGCCGTCCGGACCGCCATAGAGCGCGAGTGCCGGGTCGAACTTGTCGACTTCGGGTTGCAATTTACCCTTTTCCCCATCGGGAATGTAGGGAAGGTTTGCAATCAGGCAGTCTATTTTTGCGATGTCGGTCACGGCATCGAGCAAATCGCTTTGGGCAAACCTTAAATTCTCACCGAGACTGTTCGCTTCTGCATTTTCGCGGGCGAGCGAAAGTGCGTCTTCAGAAATGTCCGTGGCGAGCACTTTCGCTTCGGCGATTTCTTTCGCGCAGGCGATAGAAATCGCCCCTGTTCCCGTGCCCACTTCTACAATGAACGGGGCGTCGGTACCCTTGAGGCGTTCCTTCGCCATGTCAACAAGCATTTCCGTTTCGGGGCGCGGGATCAGTGCCCGCGGGTCGCACTTGATAATGAATCCGCGAAAGCTGGTGTCGCCGATAATGTGCTGCAGCGGTTCGCGGTTGGCGCGGCGTGCCACCATCTGGCGAAGCACATCGAGCTCTGCGTCGGTCAGCGGCTTTTCGAAGTTCAGGTAAATGTCCATGCGGGACTTCATTTGAAGTCCGTGACTGATGATGTACTCGGCGTCTAGGCGCGCGTCGGGAATACCCTTCTTTTCGAAGAATACCTTGGTGCGGTTCAAAATCTCAAGTACAGTCATCTGTGGCATTATAGACATTCCTATCGTGCGTCATTGCGAGGCCCCGTATGGGGGCCGCGGCAATCCATTAAGCGTTGAACTTTCCGAGTTTTTCCTGGGCATTTGCCATCTGGAGTCCGTTGATGATTTCATCGAGGTCGCCGGTGATGACCTTGTCCAGGTTGTACAGCGTAAGACCAATGCGGTGGTCGGTTACGCGGTTCTGCGGGAAGTTGTAGGTGCGGATTTTTGCGGAGCGGTCGCCAGTGCCCACCAGGGCCTTGCGGCTCGCGGCTTCTTCCTGTTCCTTCTTTGCAATCACGGCGTCCAAAATCTTGGAACGCAACATTTCCATGGCATGCAAGCGGTTCTGCAGCTGGCTACGTTCGGTCTGGCAGCTCACTACCACGCCTGTCGGAATGTGGGTGAGTCGCACGGCGGAGTCCGTCTTGTTGATGTACTGACCGCCCGCACCCGAAGAACGGTAGGTGTCCATGTGGATGTCGGCTTCGCGAATTTCCACGTCGACTTCTTCTGCTTCGGGGAGAATGGCGACGGTTGCGGCAGAGGTATGCACGCGGCCCTGGGTTTCAGTTTCGGGCACGCGCTGCACGCGGTGCACGCCGCTTTCGAACTTGAGCGTTCCGTATACGCTGTCGCCTTCAATGAATACGCGGATTTCCTTGTAACCGCCCACGGTGCCTTCGCTCGCATCCTGGATGGTCATTTTCCAGCCCATGCGGCTGCAGTAGCCCTGGTACATGCGGAACAGGTCTCCCGCAAACAGGGCGGATTCGTCGCCGCCGGTACCGCCGCGGATTTCGAGCGTGGCGTTGCGGTAGTCCCACGGGTCCTTCGGCACCATCAGAATCTGGAGCTCGTCGGTCACGCCCGGCAGCTTCTTCTCGATTTCCGAAATTTCGGATTTTGCCATCGCGACCATCTCGGGATCCGGGTCTCCGAGTGCTGCCTTGTATTCGGCGAGGTCGTTTACCAGTTGCAGGTATTCCTTCGCCTTCTGTACGGCCTTCTCGATACCCTTGTACTGCTTGTGAATCTTGTTGTAACGGGCCTGGTCAGAAAGAACGTCCGGATTCCCGAGTTCCGATTCCAGTTCCTCGTACTTTTCAATCAGTTTTTTTGCCTTGTCTTTCATCGGATGCAAATTTAGATATTTTACTAGATTTATCGTAGCGTATATAAGCAAAAGGAGACGCTATGAAATATGGAAAGATGATGGCGGGGGTGTTGCTGCTGTGGTCGCTTGCGATGATGGCCTGTTCGGACGATTCTTCTACGGGACCGTCTCTGGAAGAAATCCTGGCTGAATACACGGTCGCCTATGAATTCGACGATCTGGCGAATGTGGGCAAGGACTATTTCGGCAAGAACAATGCTGTCTTGGATGCAGACATGCCTGCCGTAAAGGTGGAGGACGGAACCCTTGTGCTTGACGGAACTTCGGGCCTGCACGTTCCCCTGAGCGATGACTTCAAGAGTTCCTACTTTGTTGTTGAAGTCCGCTTTATGGCGACCGACACCTTGCCGCTTTCCAATATCTTTTCTGCCGACCCTCCCGGTGCTGGAGTAGCTGGCTGGATGATTCGTCTGGATGGTTCGGAACTGAGGTTCCATATCCGTGGCGCAGGTGACTGGGAAATCTTCTCCGCGGGGAAAATTTCCCTGAACGAATGGCATACGGTACGTGTGGAATTTACCTCGGCAGATATGGGCGAATTGACTGTTATGGGATATGACTTGAAAGTAACCCTGGACGGGGAGGAACGCGTTTCGGAGGTCCTCTATTCGGATGCCGCCAACTTGCAGTTCGATTTGGGAATCGGTTATGACCCGCATCATCAGTCGCGGTACGAAGACCGCTTCTTTATCGGCAAGATAGACTACATCCGCTACGGGAATAGGTAATAGTTCTCCTGCATGCAAGTCAGCCCGATAGGCACATTCTACGGCGATGCCGTGTACAAGTACGATGCTCCCAGGCAGGGGCGCCTGTTTGCGGGGCATCCGGGCCGGATTGAATTGAATGCAGGGCAGAATTTTGAGATGGCGCTCCGCGACCTGGACGGTTTTGAACGCATCTGGGTGATTTTCCAGTTTCACGAGAACGAGGGATGGCGCCCGACGACGCGCCCGCCGGTACCGCCCAAGGGTAAAGACCGCGTGGGCACTTTTGCGAGCCGCAGCCCTTATCGCCCGAACCCTATCGGGCTCAGTTGCGTGCGGCTCCTGAAAATCGATGGCCTTACATTGTATGTAGACGAGGCAGACCTGCTGAACGGCACTCCGGTGCTCGACATCAAACCGTACATTCCGATGGCCGATGCGTTCCCCGATGCCAAGGCCGGCTGGGTTGAAGAACAGGTGGGCGATGTATGGGCTATCGAAATGTCCGAGGAGTTCGCCGCGCAAAACCGCTGGATTGCCGAACGCAGTGAATTCGACTTGGAAAGTTTTGCCCAGGTGCAACTTTCGCGTGGGAATTTTTCGAAAGATGTCTTTGACAGTTCACGTCGCCGCTTGACCGTAGACGAAAATGCCTGTACGGGCGTGCTGGCGTACCGCACCTTCCGCATTCATTTCAGTTATGACGAATCTGAACGCCAAGTGCTGCTGCAGCGTATTGCAAGCGGCTATTCTGCCGAAGATTTAAAGCTCGGGGCCGAAGACAAGTACGGCGACAAGGATTTGCATCGCGCATTTAATTTAAACTTCAAGTAGCCCGCCATTTGCAGCGAGTGATTGAATGTCCCGTCGGCCATCTTGGCCTGCAGTTCTTCGTCTGAAAGCTCGAGCGACTCAATGTCTTCGGTGCTGTCAAAGTGGGTGTTTCCGCCTTTTACAACGCCATCAATGAATACCACATGGAACTTGCCGCGATGCCTGTCCGGATTCACCGGTAATGTCCCGATGAACCTGACTGTGTCATTCTGAGCGGACCCTGGAGCGCATAGCGCGATAGGGGTAGTCGAAGAATCTATGCAGTATCCGCATTCCTCCTGCAGTTCGCGGAGCGCGGCCTGTTCCGGCGTTTCGCTCTTGTCGATGATGCCCGCGGGGAATTCGAGCGCGATTTTCCCGGTGCCGTGGCGGTACTGTTCCGTCATGACCCATTTGCCTTCTGCGGTACGCGCGAGAATCAGCACCCAGTCGGGTTGCCATAGCGTGTAGAAGTCGTCGATGACCTTGCCGTTCGGGAGTTCGCAGGTCTCCTTCGCGACCTTGAGCCAGGGGGCGTCTACCAGGTATTCCGTTTTGAGCAGTTTCCAGGGTTTCATATCGTGATGCTTTCCGCCGGGATTACCCTTCCAGCTTATTCTTCAGGTAGTGCCTTGCGGTCCACGTGAAATATAATATGTCGGCGATTACAAGTGCGACGGCGCAGGTGAAAAATACCTGCTGGTGCATGCCGAAATGCCCCGCCATCGAACCGCCAGCGAGGATTCCCGCGCCGATACCGATGTCCCAGCCAGAGAGGTAGGTGCTGTTCGCGGTGCCGCGCTGGTCGTGGCGGGCGAGGTTCACGCACATCGTCTGGTAGCCCGGGAAAATAAGTCCGAGGCTCGTGCCGATGAGGAATGCCGATGCGAAGAAGGTGACGGGCGAGTGGCTAAAGGCGAGCAGGAAGTATGCGACGATGTTGAGCGTCATGCCGGTGCCCACCAGGTGAATCAGGTAGCCGCGGTCAATCAGGCGCCCGGTCATAACGCGGTTCAAGATGAGCCCTGCCGCGATGAGCGCATAGAACCAGCCGGAACCGCCAATGCCCAGTTCCTTCGCGTAGAGCGCGATGTAGTTCGTGACGGGCCCGTAGGCGAACCCTACGAAGATGAAGTTCACGAACTGCGGGATGGCGCGCGTGAGGAAGAACCTGTCGAGCGAAAGCGGTGCGTGCGGCTTTTTCTCCTTGCGGGGAACGTTCAGGGTCTGCACGAGAACGAGCCCGATGATGCAGAGCGCGATGGAAATGATAAACACGATGGTGTCGCCGAAGGCCTCGTACAGGAACATGCCCGTCATCGGGCCGGTCGCGAACGCGAGATTCACGCTAATCCCGAAATAACCGATGCCTTCCCCGCGGCGGCTTGCGGGGAGCGCGTCGATAGCCACCGTGTTGCTTGCGGTACTCGAAATCCCGAAGAAGAGACCGTGGGCAAAGCGCACTGCGGCAAGAATCGGCAGGATGGCCACCGTCTTGTAGCCCAAGAAACATGCGGTAAACGCGAAGAACGTCCAGAAGTACAGCGGCTTGCGGGAAAGCGTATCCACGAGGAAACCCGCGAAGGGCCTGCAGGCGAGTGCCCCGATGGTGTAGAGCGAGATGATGAACCCAGCGGTTGCGTTGTCGGTCTGGAACTTCTCGATAATGTAGAGCGGCAGAATCGGCAACAGCTGGTAGAAACTGAAGAACAGCAGAAAGTTCGCGGCGGCGACCGTTACGAAGTTGCGTGTCCAGAGAGCGGGCTTTTGTGCTGTTAGTATTTCTGCTGGCATTATCCATCCTCAATGAGTAATGTGAAATGTGTAGTGTTTAATTTCTCATCCCACATTTCACATCTCATTTCCTCTCCAGCATCACGATGGTTTCGAGATGCGGGGTGCCGGGGAACAGGTCGAGCGGCTGCACCTCGCGCACGCGGTAACCGTAGCGCTCCCATTCCTTGAGCGAGGCGGGAATTTCGTCGGTGCCACAGAAAACATGGCACACGCGAATTGGTTTCCTCATTGCGAGCGCGTGAATTACGCCGGGTTCGCAGCCCTTGCGCGGCGGGTCCAGAAGAATTTTTTCCGGTTCGTTCACGATCGGCCGCGGCAGCCGCGTCTGCACGAACATTTCGTCGATCTTGCCAGCGATAAAGCGGTAAGATTTTTTGAGGTGCTTGGCTGAAGCCTTCGCACAATCAATCGACGGACCTTCCCATTCCACACCGAGAACGTCCTTGGCGGCTTCGCCGAGCGCAAAGCTGAACAGACCGTAACCGCAGTACAAATCCAGAAAGTGATCTTCCTTGGAAAGCGAGAGCATGCGGCTCGCGGCCTTGATGAGGTTGTGAATTTGGCTTTCGTTAATCTGGCTGAATCCCGTGACGGGGTAGCGCAGGCTGAACTTGCCGAGCGATAGGCTCATTTCACGCGGACCATAGAGTTGCTTGAAGTTGAGGCCTTCGGTCGGTCGCTTCGATTCCAGGTAGTAATCCGATTCGGTCGTATCTACGTAGGCGTGAGCCGCCGTCACCTTGAAAGGGGTTTGCTTCAGGGCATCCGAAATCAGCTTGAGCTTGCGCACGATGCTTGCGTCAATCTTCTTGATGTTGAAAATCACCACGCGGTACTGGTATGTGCCGCGGATAATGATCCAGTTGAGCGCATAGGCGAGCGGCTTGTATGCGGGCGTAATCAGCTTCTCGAACAGGAAGTTGTAAATCTTGTTGTGTTCTTCTGGTTCGAGCATTGAGTCCTGGCGGTCGAACTGCAGGTTGCCCGGTTGCATGAACACACGACGTTTGCTCGTGGTGCGATAGGCGCGTGGGAGCGGACTCGCGATGACTTTCTGTGGCGTCCCGGCGAGGCGGTTCACGTCCCAGAACTCCTGGATGGCGTCGTTCTTGATGTGGAGTTCTTCCTTGTAGTCTAGCATGGCGAGCGATTCGCCGTGGGCGGAGTCGGCTTCGCGGGTGTAGCCCGGAATCTGATGTGCGATGGCTTGTTCGAAGAACATGGAAACCTCTTTTCTCAAGAGAAAATTTAGAAATTATTTGTTATTTCCCAAATAGTGAAATTCTTACAAAAAAAGACCCCTCGAACGAGGGGTCTAAGAGCGGCGGACCGGGATCGAACCGGCAACCATTAGCTTGGAAGGCTAAGGCTCTACCATTGAGCTACCGCCGCGAGCAAGTCCAATTATACAAAATTTCGCCCATTTTCAAAGGGGTTCGTAAAAAACTATTGGAGTTTTTTGCAAAAAATGCTATCTTTACCGCCAAAATAACCATTTACCTAGAGGTAGCTTAACTTGGCGTTACAAAACCCCCGCGACCGCCGCATGCCGAACAGACAGAGCGACGGAACCCGTATTAACGAAGACATTCGTATTTCCCCGATCCGTCTTGTAAAAGAAGATGGCGAGGCTGTCATCATGGATACCAAACAGGCTCTCCAGATGGCCAAGGACGCCGGACTGGACCTGGTGGAAGTGTCTCCCAATGCTAAGCCGCCTGTATGCCGTATCATCAACTACGGCAAATACAAGTTTGAACAGATCAAGAAGGCCAAGGCCGCAAAGGCCAAGCAGCACGTGGTGAAGCTTAAAGAAATCAAGATGCACCCGAAGACTGCCGAGAACGACTACCAGTACAGGATTAAGCAGGCAGCCGAGTTCTTGCAGGATGGCATGAAGGTCAAGCTTATTATGCAGTTCCGTGGGCGTGAAATGGCGCACATGGACTACGGCAAACGCCTGATGGAGCGTGCCAAGGAAGACTTGCTCCAGTACGGCGACTTGGAAATGGATTCGAGGGTTGAAGGTAATACAATGCTTTCGATCTACGGTCCGAAACGCGGTGCAGGCTCTGCTAAAAAGCAGGATCAGGCACCAAAGCCCGTAACCGAGCCCATGGCAGCAGGTGAGGCTTCAACTTAATAACCCAAGAGGTAAAAATGCCTAAGATGAAAACACACAGCGGTGCTAAGAAGCGCTTCCGCCTGACTGGCTCCGGCCACGTCAAGTTCAAGCGTGCTGGCATGCGCCACATTCTTGCCAAGATGTCCACGAAGCGTAAGCGTAACCTGCGTAAGGGCGCTCTCGTTAAGAAAGTCGATGTTTACCATGTCAAGCGTCTGCTTGTCGTTGCATAAGGAGTGTAAGAATGCCACGCGCTAAAACCAGAGTTCCTTCCCGCGAACGCCGCAAAAAAATCCTTAAGGCCGCCAAGGGTTTCTATGGCCGTCGCAAGAGCAATCTTCGCCTTGCTATTGACGCCGTAGCCCACGCCGGTCAGTATGCCTACGCTCACCGCCGTGACAAGAAGGGTGACTTCCGCTCTCTGTGGATTGTCCGCCTCAATGCCGCTGTCCGTGAACATGGCATCAGCTACAGCCAGTTCATTTACAAGCTTTCCAAGGCCAACATCAAGATGAACCGCAAGGTTCTCGCTGACATGGCCGTCGCCGATCCGGCAGCATTTGCCAAGGTCGTGGAAACTGTGAAGGCTGCCTAAGTGAACCGTAGTCGCCAAGCGCAAGCTGGCGACGAAGGTGAGAGTGAGGCGATATCGTAGTTTATTAGCTGCAATAGAGCCGAACGGTCTGTAAGCTTCATCTTCACGCGAGAAAAAGCACCCTGCTTCTGCAGGGTGTTTTTCGTTCTAAGGAATCGGCAAAGGCCGTTCCCGTTAAAAGAAATCTATATCCAGTTCGGTCTTCTTGCGGCCAGCAGGTTCAATGACTGCCGCGGAAAATTTTGCCACGCTGAATAATTTGTTTGTGATTGCGACGACTTCTTCTTCAGGCATGGCGTTGATGAGCTTTTCGGAATGTTCCATGGAGTGGAATTCACCCAAGTGCAGCACTTGTTCGGCCATGCGCACGACGCGCTTTTCGGGGCTGTCGGCGCCCAAGTACATGGCGCCGAGGATGTTCGTCTTGGTGCGTTCGTATTCACCCTTGTTGAACCCGCGCTTTAAGAAACTTCTGGTTTCGTTGAGGGAAAGGTCGAGGGCCGTTTTCAACTGGTGCGGTTCGGTGGCGAGTGAAACACCCCAGTCGGTACAGTCGAGGTAAACGTCGGCGGTCGAATACACGGAGTAGGCAAGGCCCTTGTCTTCACGAATTTTCTGGAACAGGCGGCTGGCCATGCCGGCCCCCATCGCTACGTTAAAGAGCGAAAGGGCGCAGCGGGCGCGTTCGTCCATCAGGCTGCGGTCAAAGCTTAATCCCCAGAAAAGGTTCGATTGCGCAATGTCTTGCTTCTGCACGACTTTCACGCTGTTGCTTGCCTTGTAAATATCGGTGGGTGTAGTGCCGTTCACTTTCTTTTGTGCGAATTTTTCTGCACAAAGGTCTACAAGTTCTTCGTGGTTGACTTTACCCGAGGCGCAAATCAGGAGCGGAATCTCGTTGATGACTTGCTCCTTGTACTTGAGCATCTGCTTGTGGGTGAGCGCCTTGACTTGCTTGATGTTGCCGGTAATGGAGTGCGCGATGCCGCAACCCTTAAAGTGAATGGCATTGAACACATCGCCCACGATTTCTTCGGGAATGTCGTCGTAGCTGTGGATTTCTTCGATGATCACGCGGCGTTCTTTTTCCATTTCCTTCTTGTCCATGCGCGGGTGCATGAGCATGTCGGCAATCACGTCGATCGCAAGCGGCAAGTGGCTGCGTTCAATTTGCGCGTAGAATCCCGTTTCTTGGCGGGTGGTGTAGGCTTCCAGGTTCCCGCCCTTGTCTTCGATAGCGCGGGCGATTTCAAGTGCGCTACGATTTTCGGTTCCCTTGAATACCAGGTGCTCGTAAAAGTGACTCAGGCCAAATTCGTCTTTCGCTTCGTGACGCGATCCGCGCGGCACCCAGACGCCAACCGCAACCGAATAAGCGTGCGGCATGTAGTCCGTTAAAATCGTGATTCCGTTATCGAGAACTGTTTTCTTTACAATCTGTTTCATATTTATTAGTAGGAAGTAGGCAGTAGGCGGTAGGAAGTGGTTTGTAATTAAGAAAGCGCTGTTCCTCTTTTGCTGGCGTATTCCCTGTGTTGCTTCTTTACTTCTTCGCTCACGTTCATGCAGCCTTGCAATTTATAATAAAAGTCTTCGAGTTGTTGCATGCTGTAAATGGTCTTGCGGCCCGTGATGCGCTTGAGTAGAGCGTCTTGCAATTCGCTGCAGTGGACGATGCTCCAGAATTCGTTATCCTTGGGCACTTTTCGTAAGGTACAACGATCGCTGAATACCACGAACGAAATAAAGTGCGCCTGCTCGTGACGAATCTTGAGGAAATGTTCTAGCGCCAAGATGTGTCCGATGTTTTGACGAATCGGGTTATGGAACGTATGCTCGGTGCGCTCGTTCAGGTGCTGCGTCCAGCGCTCGTTTTCGAGGTCGCCCACGATTTCGCCCGAAAGGTTCTTGCTTTCGAGAACGTAAATGCCCGACTGGTGCAAGAGCAACGCGTCGATTTCGGTGTAGCCTGCGCGGGCCGGAATGTAGAGGTTCCGCATCAGAACGTACCGGCGCTTGTCGGTGTCGCAGACGCGGGCGGTCAAAGCCATCATGGCCGCTTCGCCAAAAATGCCGCGTGGGTCGTTGGCGATGCGCTCGTCATTGAATTTCGGATCCGGCTTAAAGAAGTTTTCGCTGCGGGTAGGTGCGTGCGTGATGCCGTAACCTCCTAATTCAAAAGGTTTGTCCAGTCCGCGAATGCCGTCGCTCAAGCCTTTACGGCGTTCCTGCTCAAAATCGCGGAAAGTCTTGCGTCGGCCATCGCCGTGAAACATTTTCGGATTCTTCTTCGGCGATTTGCCCTTGATCTTAAAAAAAACGAGGGCGAGCAACAGAATGATGCCGATGAGGGTCGAAAAAGTCATGCCGCAAGTATAGTAAAAAAGAGGCTCGCTGGAGCGAACCTCTTGCTTTTACTTAAACTCTTCCGAAACGGCGGGTTTTGCGGAAAGGCTTGTCGCCAAAGCTTCGCTCGTCGTGGTCTTTGCGGAACGGGCGGTCTTCGAACTTGCCTAGCTTGCGATCGGCGAACATCTTTTCGCGGCGGGCCTTACGGTTTTCGAAAGGTTTATCGTCGAATTTTTTGCTGTGGCGGTCACCGAAGTCCTTGCGGCCTTCGCCGCGGTGGAAACTGCGACGGTCTTCGCGGCTCGCGCGCGGGCGCGTTCCCGGAGCGGGGCCGGTAGGCGGTTCGTCGGTCATTAGGCGGAATCTGGATTCATTGCCGCGAATCGTCATGTCGGCGAGAATGTCGAGGACTTCTTGCGGCATGGTTTCGGGGAGTTCCACGGTGCTGAACTTGTCGAACAGCTTGATGCGCCCGATGTTGGAACTGCTGATGTTGCCTTCGCCGGCGATAGCGCCTACGATGTCTCTAGGCGTCACGTGGTCGCGGCGGCCTACACCTAGGTAGTAGCGCAGGTAGCCTTCTTCGACGCCGTTCGCGCCTTCATTGCGTTCCTTGCGGAGGCGGCTCTTTTCTTCGCGGTCGAGGCCAAAGTTGTCGTTGCTGCGATCGCGACGTTCACCTCTTTCGCGCGGAACGTCAAGCGGCTTGAGTTCCGGGAATAGCGGCTGCTTTTTCTGCCAAATCTTGATGACGGCGGCAGCGATGTCAATAGCGGTTAATGTTTCGTTAGATCCTTCGACTTCGCTATCGCTTCGTTCAGGGTGACACGTGGGGGAGGGTGTCTCGCTGTCAGCATCGGCTTCCTGTTTTTGCAAACCCTTCTTTATTTTTTCAGCGATCCCTGCCGGGTTCATCAAGAATTCCTTGGCGAACGCAATGGCTTCTTCTACCACGGAATCCGGGTGCTTTCCGCTCCAGCTGGCGACCAAGTCGCCCGAAGTGCTGCCCAGTTCCTTGCCCTCGCGAATTTCTTGCCCCATCTTCAAGGCGAGCAAAAGCCCGAGTTCAAAGGCGCGGGGCTCGCTTTTGCCTTCTAAAAGTTTTTCGACGCGCTCGATGCGCTGTTCAAAGGGAATGTTTTCGAGTTCAGCAAGGTCTTTTTCAGAAATCATAGCCCAAAAATA